>CAJAAV010000124.1 GCA_903937835.1 uncultured Chlorobiaceae bacterium
ACTCTTTCCCTACACGACGCTCTTCCGATCTGGCCTGCAACAGGCTTTTTTGCTGTTTATCGGCGCCATACTGGCTTCCGTGCTGGCCAACTGGGGCGATCAGCTTCCAGTGCCGGTGCCAGTCTGGGGATACACAAGATCTTTTCAGGCTGGCCTTTTGCGCTTGTTGTTCTCCTCTTTCTTACGAACCTCGGTCTGTCGCTTTCATGGAGGCTCATCCCTTTTAAAGTGCAGAACCTCCAGTTTATCCTTTTTCACGCCGGATTCTGGATAGCGTTGTCATGTGGTATTTTTGGCAGTTCCGATCTTCAACGGCTTGTGGTGCCGATTGAAGAGGGAAAAGCCAGCAACCTTGGCTATACAATGGAGAGCGATACTCCCCAGCCACTCCCTTTTTCTGTTTTTCTGCATGACTTTTCCATTGAGGAGTATCCGCCACAGCTTTTGCTCTATGATCCGCATAGCGACAAGCTGCTGATGGACAAGTCAAAAGCTGTTCTTGAAGTCCGAAAAGGCACAACGGGATCCTGGAATGGAATCGAGGTCCTTGTGCTCGACTTTATCCCCTACGGGCTCCCTGGGAAAAATGGTATCCCTTATGCGGCAGACCGTACCGCAGGTATTCCTTTTGCGAAAATAAGGATCAGCAGCGCCAACGCAGCACCACGCGATGAATGGATAACGACCGGCAGTCCAATGGTTGATACAAGGGATGCTCAAGTAGACTCGCTTTATCTCGGTATCAGGCCTGGCACTCCAAAATCATTCCGTTCGGCGGTAACGGTTCAGGATACCGAGGGCAATGCCGTCATCGCAAATCTTGAGGTCAACAAGCCTGTAACCTTTAAGGAGTGGAAGCTTTACCAGATGGGTTACGATGAAAAAGCCGGACGCTGGTCGAAGCTCAGCCTTATTGAAGTTATCCGTGACCCCTGGCTGCCTGCAGTTTATCTTGGATTTTTCATGATTATGGCAGGAAACATTCTGTTTTTCTGGAATGGCATTAAACGAAAAGAGGTGGCAGCATGAGCGTTGATTTTAACACAGCCGCAATAGTGGCGATTGCCTGCTGGGCGACAGGTATGCTTCTTAGCCTCCTCGCGATCCGAACTCCTGCTTTAAAGCTACCGGGGATGGTTCTCTCTCTTGCTGGCTCAGTTGTCATGGCGGGGTTTATTGCGTTCTACTGGGCGCTCCTTGACCGGCCTCCGCTCAGAACACTTGGCGAAACACGGCTCTGGTATGCGGCGCTTATTCCGCTTGTGGGATTTCTCGTTGAGTACCGCTGGAAGATCGGGTGGCTGAAATACTATTGTATGGTGCTGGCTGGATTTTTTCTCGGCATCAACATGCTCCATCCTGAAGTCTTCGACAAAACCCTCATGCCAGCTTTGCAGAGCCCATGGTTTATTCCGCATGTGGTTGTCTATCTGGTCGGCTATGTGCTGCTTGCCGCATCTTCTGTTACGGCATTGCACAACGTTTACCTGCAGTTAAGGTCAAAAGGAAATGTGAGTGGCGAATCGGTCTCACACTATCTTGCCTTGCTTGGATTTGTGCTACTCTCTTTCGGCCTGATCTTCGGGGCGCTCTGGGCAAAAGAGGCCTGGGGACATTACTGGACCTGGGATCCTAAAGAGACCTGGGCATTTCTCTCATGGCTGGCTTATCTCGGCTATCTTCATGCCTGCCGCTACAAGATTGACCGGAGCAAACTCCAGTGGTATCTGGCGCTTGCCTTTCTTGTGCTTCTGGTCTGCTGGTTTGGTGTCAACTACCTTCCTTCAGCGCAGAACAGCGTCCACACCTACACGCAAAACTGAGGCCTCTTTCCCTGCATGGCTCCAAGTATGGTGGCTGTGCAAGGCAAGGGCATTCACTTTCCGATGCAGAAACGCTCAAAGCAGACAAGCCATACTAATAAAACACATTAACCGAATCTTAATTCAATAAAAAGTAAAATTAGCAACAAAAAATCACTTAATATGGGCTAAGAAAGAACAAATGCTCATCACAAAGTCGCCATTCTATTCACTCTTCTTCAAAATTGAGACCGAACTGCTTGGTAGCTGAGGGCGAGGTACTGGCGGCGGGTAGCAGGTGCGCAATGCATCTGGGATTTTTTATACCTGCCCGCCTACACCCTTAAACTTCTCGACAAAGGCAGTAATCTTTTGGAAGACGCTTTGTTTTATTGTTAAGTATTGCGGATTAAGGGGGCTCATTTTGGGAAGAATCTCATCTATCTTCCGGTTGTCAACAAAGCATGCGAAAAAAAAGCCTTAATTTCCCCTATTGCAAAAGGATATGGCAACATCCTCTTTGTTGATGACGAATCGACAATACTGAAAATGATGACGCGCACTCCACCCTAAAAAAGCCGTTCAGTGGGCAGGAACTGATACAGGCCATTGAAAATCTCTAATAATAATTAAGGTATACAATGGAAACGGGCGATGAACAAACTATCCTGGAAGTAAATCATAGTATTGCTCAAGACCTGATTGCTCTTCCTCGCTCTCATTGATGACTCCAAAGGTTTTATTTTTAGCTTTTTCAGTCCATAAAGCCACCACAAGAAGCTCTGCAACATCAGAGCGGTTGGTCCATCCGTTCCACAACCTGTCTCCGGTATCAACCTGGAGCTTATGCTTTAACGGTTCGCCATCTTTCAAGCCACCAGGCCTGACGATGGTATAGGAGAGTGGTGATTGTGAAAATACCGCCCGCACGTGCTCCTCTGCTTCCCATTTTTTGTGCAAGACACCAGCAAAAAGATTAAGCGGATGATACCACTGTGTTACAAAAAGAGAACTGACAAGCCCGAAATGCTTTACCCCAGCTTTAGCAGCCTCATCTACAAGCCTTTTTACCCCATCCCGTTCAACTTCATCCGGTGATGACTCCCCCGAGTAGGAACTGGAGCCAAGGGCTGATATAACTGCATCACACCCCCTGACCGCAAGGCCTATGTCGGAAGCACTTTGTACTTTACCTTCAACAATCTCAACACCCTCTCCAAACAAACGAATAGCTTTAGCTTTGTCCCGTGCAAACACCCTAACCGGAACCCCGTACTGCAGAAGCCTTTTCACCACCCACTGACCAGTTTTTCCTGTCGCTCCAGCTACAAGAACTTTTCCGATGTATTCTTTCTTGTTTTCCATCACACTCCATTCAGAGGATTATTAAAGTTACCTGAATTTCCTTGACTTTGATGACGTTTATCGACTTCAACCTTAAAGAACTCAAGAAAAATTGTATTCGTTTTGAAGTCAGACGTAAACCCGAACTGACCATTCTTAATATCCAACTCGCGCTGAGCTTTTATCACATTAGCAAGCTCAAGCGTCTTTTTGTTCTGATTCTTATCGATTGGATTTTTCGGTGGGTCAGAAAGATAAAGATTGAGATACTCGTAGTCTCTGAGCACCTTCGTCTTTCCATTAGGGCCGAAAGTCGTTCCCTTGTAGTACTGTGAGATAAAGGCTGACCTGACCTTTAATCGAATGCTTTCTCTGTCTTAAGTGTATCGATATTGCCATAGCTTTTTTTGTTGCTAAATTGTTGCTACCAAAATCGAAGTTACATATTAGCAACAAAAACAAGGCAAATATCGGCAAAAAGAAGAAAATAAAAGCAACACAAAAAACGCTAAATCATTACAAAAGAAAGCATTAAGTAAACAACGGAAAACGGCATTCACTTTCCGATGCAGAAACGCTCAAAGATGACGTTTAATATCTCCTCATTCACCACTTTGCCGGTTATTTCCCCTATATATTCAAGCGCTGAACGAAGTTCAAACGCGACAAGCTCGGTACCGGAGCCCGTGTCGACAAGCACTTGTGCATTATCGATAGCATCAGAGGCATTGCGGAGCGCTTCATAATGGCGCAGGCTGGTAACAAGAACGCTCGCCTCATGCTGCTTGTCAAGACCTTCCGCCATACTGCTCATAAGGCGCTTGAGTGCATCAAGCCCTTCGCCTTTGGATGCGGAGATGCAGCAAACCTCGCAGCCGGTCGCTGCCCGAAGCTTTTGCTGACGCTCACCGCTCTCTGAAGTGAGGTCGGTTTTATTGGCAACCACAATCATTCTGGCTGCGGGATACTGCTCAAGGAATTCTCGAATACGGGAAACCTCATCAAGATAATCTTCAAGGCTGATGTCGAGGAGGTAAACAATCAGATCAGCTTCAGAAATTTTTTTGTAACTGCGCCGGATACCTTCATGTTCAATCTCCTCCCCACCTTCGCGCAAACCTGCTGTATCGGTGAGTCGGAACATGGTTTTTTCATGCAGAAAGCACTCCTCGATATAGTCTCGCGTCGTGCCTGGACTATGGCTCACAATGGAGCGCTCCTCTCCAAGCAGCACATTCAGCAGGGTTGACTTTCCTGCATTCGGCCTTCCGGCAATCACCGTCGCCACCCCCTCCTTCAACAGCCTGCCGTGCTGATAGGAGTCGATAAGGCGGGAAAGCTCTGTGTGCAAAAGACGAAGCTCTTCCTGAAGCTGGCTGCGGCTCTGGAACTCAACCTCCTCTTCACTGAAATCCAGCTCAAGCTCAAGAAGGGCACATGAACCGAGCAGCCGCTCCCGCATAGCATTGAGGCTCAGGGAAAGCGTACCCTGCATTTGGGTTACCGCAGTACGAAACGCCGATTCCGATCGAGCATGGATCATCTCGCCAATCGCCTCAGCCTGCAAGAGATCGATACGACCGTTAAGAAACGCCCTGCGGGTAAACTCTCCGGGCTCAGCCAGTCGGCACCCCTCATCAAGCAGCACCTTCAAAATATGTTTCACTACAACCGGGCCGCCGTGACAACTAAGCTCAACCATATCCTCCATGGTAAAGGAGTTGGGGGAGCGGAACACCAGGGCAACCACCTCGTCAATCAGCCCTTCGCTGTCATGAATGGCGCCGAAATGAGCCCTGAAGCCCTTCGACTGCTCAAACCGGAACTTCGGATTGTTTTTTTTACGAAACACTTTCTGTGCAATATCGAAAACCCCCTGGCCGCTGATACGGACCACAGCAAGAGCCGCGACACCAACCGGAGTGGCAATCGCTGCAATTGGATATCCCTGTTCGGGCAGGATGATGGACGTGGTCATGACTCTCGAATGTCGAAATGGTATGGATGGGGTTACTGAACCCTGTGAGCAAGTATAAGAAATACCCGCAAGAAAGAGTAACTTCATCACTCAGTTGAGGAGCGAACGCCAAACACCATTGACCATGCCAGAGAAAATTCCGATAGAGCAGTTGAAAGCCGATATCGTCGCACACCGGGAAAGAAGCCTCCCTGAACAGTTTGAACGGGTACTGAGCCTTGTTAACGTGCTGCGGCAGGAGTGCCCCTGGGATCGGAAACAGACGCCGGAGTCTCTGGCTCACCTGCTGCTTGAAGAGAGCTATGAACTGATACATGCCATAGACCAGCATGACGAGATTGAGCTTAAAAAAGAGTGCGGTGATCTCTTTCTGCATCTCTGCTTTCAGGTTCTCCTTGGCGAAGAGCGTGAATCATTCTCTTTTGCCGATGTTTTTGAAGCGCTCTGCCACAAGCTCATCAGCCGCCACCCACACGTCTTCGGCGACACCTTCGCTGAAACCGAACAGGATGTGCTGAAAAACTGGGAAACGCTCAAGCGAAAAGAGGGCAGAAAAAGCATGCTCGACGGCGTGCCGAACGCCATGTCGGAACTCCTGCGCGCCTACCGGGTACAGAAAAAGGTTTCCGGCGTCGGCTTCGACTGGCCAAGCGATGAGGGCGTACTCGACAAGCTTGTCGAAGAGATCAAAGAGCTGAAAAACGCAGCAAGCAAGGAAGAGCAGGAGAATGAGTTCGGTGATCTGCTCTTTACCCTTGTCAACTACAGCCGCTTCCTCGGCACAAACCCTGAAGACTCCCTCCGCAAAGCCACCAACAAGTTTATGGGACGTTTCCGCAAGATTGAAGAAAAAGTTGAGGCATCAGGCCGTCAGTGGCAGGAGTACAGCCCGGAAGAGCTCGACGTGCTGTGGAGACTGGCAAAGGAGAAATAGGCGACTTCGAAAGCAACGGGCCTGCCTTACTCCGACAGACCCGTGCGTTCAGAGGCGAAATCAGGATTCCAGAATCTTCAGAATCCCCTTGAGCGGTATAGAGACCCATTCAGGCCGGTTGTTGAGCTCGTAGTTGAGCTCGTAGATTGCCTTGTTCATCAGGTAGCCACGCAACAGATGTTCACGTTGTTTCGAATCTGCAGGAACAATATCACTACCCCTTGTCTTTTCAAAATAGCTGTCAATGAAGTGCTGGCCAACATAGAAGCTCCAGCGATCAGCCCAGGGTTCAAGAGCAGCTCTCTCTTCAGGATGGATGATGGAGTGGCTCTGCAGCACATTATAGGCCGCATAATCAAAGGAGCGGAGCATTCCTGAAATATCACGGAAAACCGAACGTTTTATCTTGCGCTCGGAAAGTGGGCGGGATGGCTCACCCTCAAAATCGATAATCACAAAGTCTTTGCCGGTAAACAGCACCTGACCAAGATGATAATCACCATGGATCCTGATTTTCAAGGCATCAATTTTTTCAAGTCTTATTGGATCAAACTGCTGCAGAATCTGCTTCTGTTTCTGCACAAAAAGAGTGGCAAGCTGCTGCTGCTCGGCTGGCAGTTTGGGCATGAGCTCGCGTATCAGAATAACCGCACGTTTCACCTGCTCACACATCGCCTGATAAATAGAACGCTGATAAAGCGTGGTAAAGGCTTCAGGAGCAAATGCCGGATCACTGTCGAGCGAGGCCAATGAGAGGTGCATTTCAGCCGTCCTTTCTGCCAGCTTTTCAATAATATTGAGGTAAACGCCGCCAATAAGCTCATGCATAATCTCAGGAAGCTGCACAGGAGTGCCACTCAATGCCGAAAGCGCCGGAAGCGCAACGCCTGCCTTGATTTTTACCCGGAGGTCGTCATAATATCGCTGCACATGACCAAGTGTAAGCTGCCAGGCATCGCCTTCGTTCTGCACATAATTTTGCAAAATACCGAGCGAGTAGCGGCTGGAGCGGCTCCGGTCGTAGTTCAGCGATCCAAAGTAGGCGGGAAGGTTGGTAAACGTCGTCTGATCGCTCAGCGCACTGCACATTTCCACCTCCGGAGAGACGCCAATTTCAATGCGGCGGTAAAGTTTGAGGCAGAGATCGCTGTGAAACCTGATTGAGGTATTCGTCTGCTCGACACCCATCAGAAATGGTTCAGGCTCCTGTCCAGTCATGCTTTCGTTTATAGCATCAAGCTTCAAAGACTTCAACCCGGAAACAAGACCTGCCTTGCCCTGCCATGTCTCTTTGCCGGTGACCATGGAGTAAAGCTGGTTCAGGAAGCGACTGTCGAAGGTTGCATCACACAGATACCCCTCTTCATCACCAATCACGACCCTTGCAATGACCCTCTTGCAGAAGTTGTCGTCTGAATCGCTGATTGAGGAGAGCGGCGCAAAACAGAGAGGCAGTTGATAAAGATCATTTTCACCACTTGAATAACGGACCTCCGTAATCAGCAGCTTTGCCTTTGTCATTCCTGCCACAGGAATGGTATCGATTATAGAAATGCGCATGATATTGCGCGCCTTGCCCCCAAACCAGCGGCTTGCGTTGTAGTACTGTGGCAGAATCACGGTTTCGAGCTGCTCTTTGCTTTTTCCGGTAAAAAGAGCCGGCCAGCGGGAGACAGAGGCAAAAGACTTTTTGAGAGAGGCGCGAGTATCGACTTCTTCAGCATCCTTGATCAACTTCAGCCAAAAATAACCATAAGATCCGAGTGCGACCATATAGGGAATTTTCCTGATTTTCGGAAAACGGTTCAAGCTGAAGACCTCTTCGGGAATAAATCCATCAAAACGGGAAAGATCGATCGTTACCGCCTGGGCATTTTTTGAGAGGTTGATGATCGAAAGCATGGTTTCATCCTCAAACTGGCGGATAAAAATCAGCACCTTGGGGTTGCTCACCTGCAAGAACTCAATAGTCCCGCGGCTGAGAGACTTGTAACGGTGGGCCGTTGAAATAGCATGACGCATCCACCAGAGCAGAGAGTTGACATTGCTCTCCTGTACCTCGACGTTAACCGCTTCATAGTGATATTCAGGATCAATAATGACCGGTAACTGCAGTCTCTGTGGATTGGCGCGTGAAAAGCCTGCGTTGCGGTCGGAATTCCACTGCATGGGAGTGCGTACACCATCACGGTCGCCAAGATAATAGTTGTCGCCCATGCCGATCTCGTCTCCATAATAAAGTACCGGAGTGCCGGGAAGGGAGAGCAGCATGATGTTCATCAACTCAATCTTGCGGCGGTCGTTGGCCATGAGCGGGGCAAGGCGGCGCCGAATACCAAGGTTGATACGGGCCCTCGGATCGTTGGCATAAACCCGTCGCATGTAGTCACGCTCCTCGTCGGTAACCATTTCAAGCGTCAGCTCATCATGATTGCGCAGAAATGAGGCCCACTGGCAGTTCTCCGGAATTTCCGGGGTCTGTTCGAGAATATCGATAATGGGAAAACGGTCTTCGGTGGCAAGCGCCATGTACATGCGCGGCATCAGGGGAAAATGGAAGTTCATGTGACACAGGTCGCCCTTCCCGAAATAAGCTGCAGAATCTTCGGGCCACTGATTGGCTTCAGCAAGCAGCATACGGTTGGGATAGTGCTCATCAACATAGGAGCGCAGCCCCCTCAGATACTCGTAGGTCTGGGGAAGGTTTTCGCAATTGGTACCCTCCTCCTCGTAAAGATATGGCACAGCATCAAGCCTGAGACCGTCAACACCCATGCTAAGCCAGAAATCGAGCACATCGAGGAGCGCCTTGTGGACTGCCGGGTTTTCAAAGTTCAGGTCAGGCTGATGATGGTAAAAACGATGCCAGAAATACTGACCGGCAACAGGATCCCAGGTCCAGTTGGAAGTCTCAAAATCCTGAAAAATAATGCGGGTTTCAGAATATTTATTCGGGTCGTCATTCCAGACATAGAAATTCCGCTCAGGTGATCCTGCGGGAGCTTTTCTGGCGCGCTGGAACCAGACGTGCTGGTCGGAAGTGTGGTTCACCACCAGTTCAGTAATGACCTTCAGACCAAGACCGTGTGCCTCTTCAAGAAACTCTCTGAAATCTTCCATCGTGCCGTAGTCAGGATTGACGCTCATATAGTCGGCAATATCATAACCATCATCGCGCAGCGGCGAAGGATAAAAGGGAAGCAGCCATATTGCCGTAATGCCAAGACTTTGCAGGTAGCCAAGCTTCTGGCGCAATCCCTGAAAATCGCCTACACCGTCATTGTTGCTGTCATAAAACGTCTTGACATGCGCCTCATAAATAATTGCGTCTTTGTACCAGAGCGGTTCGGGTTGATACATGTTGAGTTCGTTAAAGGTATAAAGAGTAAATGCGTTAAGAAATAAATTGTATCAAGAAAGTGTTACCCGGAAAATATGCGCGGGCATGCTGAACGGGTTCACCTCCACAAAGTTCCATTCGCCGTTCCATTGGTAGCGATTCCCGCTGAGCAGATCCTCAACCGTGAACGAATGAAGGGGAGAAAGACCGAAAAGTTCGAGCGGGAAGCGGAGCCATCCTCGCTGTGTGCGTGACTGATCAAGATTAACCACCGCAAGAATGATATTACTGTCATCTTCCGATCGCTTTACATAACCCATCAGCAGGTCGTGTTCATCGCCCGGAGAAGCTTCAATACCCACAAAGGTAAGGTTGTCGGTCTGCTGCAGGGCGGGATTCTCCTTCCTGATCCGGTTAATGCGGGTAATCTCTGCACGGATGTTACCGGGCCGATCAAGATCCCACTGTCTGATCTCATATTTTTCGGAATTAAGATACTCCTCCTTGCCCTCTACGGGGAGATGCTCACAGAGTTCATAAGCGGGACCGTACATGCCGTAGTTTGCCGAGAGTGTTGCGGCCAAAACCATACGGATAATAAACTTTTCCCGTTCGCCCTTCTGGAACTCTTCGTGGAGGATATCAGGAGTGTTTGGCCAAAAGTTAGCCCTCATGAAATGTTTCAGGGGCGATGTGGTCAGTTCAACCATGTACTCCTGAAGCTCCTGTTTGGTATTGCGCCAGGTAAAGTAGCTGTAAGACTGACTAAAACCCACTTTTGCAAGGCGGGCCATCAGTTTTGGACGGGTAAATGCTTCGGCCAGAAAAACGGTATCGGGATGCTCCGCCTTGATAGAAGCAATAGCCCACTCCCAAAAAGAAAAGGCTTTCGTATGAGGATTGTCAACGCGGAAAATTTTCACTCCCTGGCCAATCCAGAAGAGAAAAATGCTTTTCAGCTCAATCCAGAGGTTCTGCCAGTCGGCAGACTCAAAATTAATGGGAAGGATGTCCTCATATTTCTTCGGAGGATTTTCGGCAAATTGTACTGTTCCATCGGGACGCCAGGTAAACCACTGCGGGTGCTCCTGTACATAAGGGTGATCGGGTGAACACTGAAAAGCAATATCGAGAGCAATAGAAATCCCGTACTCTTCTGCTGCCGCAACAAATGCCGCAAACTCTTCAACAGTGCCAAGCTCAGAGTGAACAGCCTTATGGCCTCCATCACTGTTGCCAATCGCCCAGCAGCTTCCGGGCTCTCCGGGAGCGGCGACAAGTGCATTATTCTTGCCTTTCCGCTTGGTATCGCCAATCGGATGAATCGGAGGCAGATACACAACGTCAAACCCCATCCCGGCAATCATCGGCAGCAACCGGTGACAATCGTTGAAGGTACCATGGGTATCGGGTTCCGTACTCCATGAACGGGGAAAAAGCTCATACCAGGCACTGCATCCTGCCTTTTTCTGCTCAACCGTCAGGCCAAGCACTTTATCGTACATGGAGGCATAATCCTTGTCAGGATAACGCGCCATCAGCAGAGTAAGCCGGGCATCAATCGCAGCCGCAGCGGCCTCGGCACTTTTGTCAGAACGGAGCTGAGAAGCAAAGAGAGCGAGTTCCCCGGCGTCGGGGTCGGCAGCCCTTTCAGCCCCCTTGTCGACAAGAAGCGCTCCGATCTGCAGATCAAGCGAAACATCCTGAGCGGCATCAATTTTTTTGACCAGTCCCTTTTTCCATGTTTCAAAATGGTCAACCCTTGCCTCAATCGTGTATTCGTAATGGCCGGGGATACCGACCGTAAACGACCCTTTCCAACGGTCATTGCCTTTAGAGACCATCGGAGAACACTGCCAATCAGCACTGCTGGCGGGGCGGCAACAGAGCTCTGCGCAGATGGTATCGGCGCCATCAACAAAAATATCGGCCTCAACAGCAATACTCTCTCCCTCTATACCTTTGGCCGGATACTTCCCCCCGTCAAGTTCAGGGGAAACATTTTCAATGACAACTCTTTGACGACCGTCAAACGTTTGATTGCTATACTGAGGAAGCGCCCTGCGAAATGTATTATTCATCATTAAAATCTCTTGTTGGTACCCGGAAGAATCCCGGCCATAAAGCAGTTCTTCCGGCTTAACAGTTCCGGCGCTGCTCCCTGTTTTTTTAACAGACAGGAAAATATGAAAACTCCTTTACTTTTTTGCTTAGATACGTATTCAAAGTTAAAAGAGCGATAAATTCATGACACCAATGGCAACCTTTGATTTCTCCTGAAAAAAATTGTTCTTTTAGGGAGAACACTTTGTTTATCTAAAAAAATAGCAGAAGAAACCATGTTTGAACCACAAAAAGAAAGACTGCAGGAGATTCATCGTCGCCTCGAACAGTTACGGGGGTATCTTTGACGTCGATGAACGTAAGGAAAAAATCGATGATCTTGAAAAACTGACCGCCGACCCGGCTTTCTGGAACGACCAGAAAGCCGCCAACAAAATCCTGAAGGAGTTGAACGAACACAAGTCATGGACCGAAGGGTACGACAAGATCGCAGAAAAAGCTCGCTTCTGTCAGGATGAGTTCGATATTGCCATAGAACTTGAGGACGAGTCCTTTGGTGAAGAGCTCACCACAACTATCGCTTCAATCGAACACGATATCGCGGCAATTGAGTTCAAAAACATGCTCTCAGGCAAGGATGATGCAGGCAATGCCCTGATTACCATTCATGCCGGTGCAGGTGGAACTGAGGCACAAGACTGGGCAGAGATGCTCTACCGTATGTACATGCGATGGGCCGAACGCAAAGGGTTCAAAATTTATACCGACGACTACCAGGAGGGCGACGGGGCTGGTATAAAAACCGCAACGCTTGAAATTCAGGGGCCCTACGCTTACGGCTATCTCAAAGCTGAAAACGGCGTGCATCGGCTGGTCCGCGTCTCCCCTTATGACTCGAATGCCCGGCGGCACACCTCTTTCGCCAGTGTCTATACCTACCCGGAGGCACCTCCAGACGTTGAAATTGACGTCCGCAAGGAGGATCTTGAACTGTCGACCTTCCGCAGCGGCGGCAAGGGTGGCCAAAACGTCAACAAGGTGGAGACTGCAGTGCGCATCAAGCATCTTCCCACGGGTATCGTCGTCGGCTGCCAGGAGGAGCGGTCACAGTTCCAGAACAGGGAGCGCGCCATGAAAATGCTGATGGCCCAGCTCTACCAGCGGCAGCGAGACGAAGAGGATGCCAAAAAGCGGGAGATCGAGGGCAAAAAGAAAAAAATTGAATGGGGGAGCCAGATCCGCAGTTACGTGCTCGACGACCGGCGTATCAAGGATCACCGCACCAACTACGAGCGCTTCGACGTGGAAACCGTGCTTGACGGAGACCTCGACGAGTTCATGGAAAAATATCTCTCAGAATTCGGCGACTGATGGTGAGCCCCGACAACCACACGCCACTACGGTTCGGCATCATCACCGACATCCACTTTTCAACGGAGAACGAACCTGCGGCAGCAGCAAAAACTGCCGCAGACCTCTCCGCCTGCCTGGATTGCTGGCAGCGTAACGATATTGATTTTCTTGTGCAGCTTGGCGACCAGATCAAAGGGAGCGACACGCACAAAGAGGAGGAGTTCCGGCAAGTCAGCTCCATTCTCAACATATTTTCCGGCACCATCCACCACGTTCTCGGCAACCACTGCCTTGCCCTGCCACGACAGACGCTTATGACGGCTCTTGGTCTGCAAACACCGTTTTATGCCTTTACCATTCGGGGGTTCCGCTTTATTGTGCTTGACGGAATGGATGTTTCGGTGCTCCGCATACCTGAAACGCTGGAAGACAGTCAGACTCTTGCATTCTTTCATGCACACCCTGAACTGCACGACTATTGTGGCGCTGTTGGAGTTCAGCAGCAGTCGTGGCTTAAGAGGGAGCTTAAGGAGGCCGAACTGGCAGGGGAAAAGGCTATTGCGGTCTGCCACTTCCCGCTGCTTCCCGAGACCACTGACCCGAAACATGGGCTGCTCTGGAATCACCGGGAAATTGCCGAACTGCTGGCCTCATCCCCTGCGGTCAAGGCTTGCTTCAGCGGCCATTACCATTACGGCGGCTATGCGTTGCATAAAGGCATACACTTTGTTGTACTGCCTGCCTTCGTGAACCGGCACGAACATCCCGGCTTTACCTGCGGCATGGTGGAACTGCATGAAGAGAGGATGGTCATCCGAAATCAGCTCCAGGAAACGCTCTACGACCTCACCTTTCACTGAATTTTTAGTTCATGAAACTCCTGCATCTCAACGCCTCCTCATCTGCATTGGGGAAGCTGTCTCTATGGCACCAGCGTTGATCCTGAGCTGTTTGAAGGGAAGGTATTTTGATTCGCGGGCGGCAAATCCGCTTGATGTCGCTCATACATCTCGGCATAAGCAGCTTCGATGTCCCGGGCGTAACGTTGCGTATCAAACAGTGGTGTCATGAGGCGGTTCTGTTCCAGTTTCAGCTTGAGCCTGGCTAACTGCTCTGGATTGGTCGCAAGGTTAATCGCAACGGCTTCGTATTCCGCCTGGGATGAGGTAATGAGTTCCGGTAAATGGATGGCGTTGAGCAAGCTTGCCGCAACTCTGCCTGCAAAGGATTTGCCAATACAGGTCAGCACCGGCAAGCCAGCCCACAACGCATCGCTTGCCGTTGTGTGTGCATTGTAAGGGAGTGTGTCCAGAAAGAGATCGGCAACCCTGTGCCGTGCGAGGTGCTCTGCAACAGGCATCCGTTTGGCAAAAATCACTCTCTCCGCCTCAATACCCCGTTGAACTGCTTCCCTGCGCAAATTACCTGCGGCTGTTGCATTATCCTCAAGGAGCCAGAGCACGCTTCCCTTTACCTGCCTGAGAATTCGCATCCAGCCATCAAACGTTGACGGGGTAATTTTGAAACTATCGTTGAAACAGCAAAAAACAAACCCCTTTGAAGGCAACCCCAGCTCTTCGCGAAAAAACACCTTCTCTGCAATGACGCGCTTTGTATCGTTTACCTGATAACTGTTGGGCAGCCAGACAATTTTTTCAGTGTAATACTGCCTGCTTTCTTTCGGTATAAGTGTCTCATCAGCAATGAGATAATCGATATACTCGGCCCCCATGGTGCCGGGATAGCCCAAATAGTTGACCTGAACTGGCGCGGCCCGCAATGCAAAGATACCTGTACGTGAGTGTGTCGTTAACCCGTTTAAATCAAGAGCGATATCGACTTCCAGCTTTCTTGAGAGTTGTGCAACCTCATCATCTCTCATGGTTCGCACATCAATAAACTTGTCGAAGGCTGCGGCAGCTCTTTTTCGCAGAAGATCAGGCGTGTCCGGTCCGAAAGAAAAGGCAATGAGCTCAAACTTCGATCGATCGTGCTGTTCAAACAACTCTGCCATCAAATATGCTGTTGCATGATCCTTAAAATCCGCAGAGAAATATCCAATCCTGATTTTATCATGCCGGGCATACTTTTGAATGGCTGAAAGCGCGTGACTTGCCGGATATCTTTCGTGCACAAAAATCTCAGCCGACGCTTTTTGCAATGAGGGAGAATCAAGAAGCCCAAGCAGCGTCAATGGTGCATAGATTTTTTTACGGGAATCTATTGCTGCGGCAAGGTACTGAAGGTGAGTATCGATATCACTCCAGTCACACATCTTCATTTTATTATACAGCATGTTGCCAAACAAAAAATCACTCTCCGGCTTGAGAGAAAAAGCCTTGTCAAAACTTGACTGCGCCTCTTCGAACCGTTTCAGCTCATGTAACACATAGCCGCGACTGGACCAGGCTTCAGCATAATCAGGCTTCAGGGTTATAGCCTTGTCGTAACTCAAACGCGCCTCTTCGTACCGCATCAACTCCTCCAGGGTAATGCCGCGATTATAGTAAGCGTCTGCATAGTCTGGCTTGAGTAGAAGAGCTTTATTATAACTCAACACAGCTTCTTCGTACCGTTTCAACTCACGTAACGCATAGCCGCGATTGGAATAAGCCACCGCATGGAGAGGATTTATTTCGAGTACCTGATCAAACAACGCAACAGCTTCGACATAACGCTGTTGTTGTGCCGCAATGGTTGCCAAAAGCTGGAGCGCATCAACCTGTTGTGGCTGTACCTGTAAAATCGCTCTATAGTGCGCTTCAGCTTCAGCCAAACGCCCCTGTTGATGCAAGGCAATTGCTGATTGTAACTGAAGAGAATGAACCTGCTTTACCGTTTTGGAGACAATGGCTTCGTTTTGTAAATTCTGCGGATCCTGATGTTCATTCCTCTCCATAGTGCAATACACAAGTTGTTGAGCTGCTTCAGGCTTGATAGCCTTTCATGTCAGAAAATTCGGACTCCAAGTCGCGGCTTATCTGTCCAAAAATCCCATCATTTCTAACCGCCACGTGTTAAAGAAACAGTGAAATTTTGACATTTGAAAGAAGTCCCTTATAATTAACCCTAAAGCAGGGTCGTATTTCAGGGTCTTTTAACGCCACTATTATGCAGCAGGCAAAATTCAGTCTCTCGCCGCCTCTTGTCGAGTTTTTAAACAGCCATAAACGCTTTGGATTTAATGATAAAAGTTCAATGGTTCAGGCTAGCTTTGCTACGCATGGAAGAACAGTTTGAACTGCAAGAGCTTCAACAATCGGCGGATTTGTATGCCGAAATTTATGAACAAGACGCGGAATTACAGGAAGTAACCAAAAGTGCTATCTCGCTAAATGTTCCATAAAATCAATCCGTACAGAGTTGGCGCAATCCATCCCGAAACTTGCGAAAGCTGGGCGAAATGTTCCGATCCGGATCCATCAACGGCGCAATTTTTTTTGCCCATTCATGCTTCACTTGCCCTGGTAAAGGCCAACCAGCTTTCTTGATGGCTGATGAACCGCCTGTATACACAGCATCAGCGAGCAGTTCCCATGTTTCACAGACACTATCCTGAACATAATTTTTCATCACATCCAGCCTGGCTCGGGGATAAGCGGCTAACAATGCCTCTCGATCGCCGAAATACCATGCCTCAATCTCCTCAATAGCAAGTCTGAAGATGGTTTTCGGCACTGGTTTACAGCCATCCGCAAGGACCTTCAGCTCAGAAAGGAATGCTCTGCAGTCACGTTTATCCGTATCAAGTACGATGACAACAGCATCAATTCCAGGTGTTTTGCCATACCCGCGCAACAGCTTGGGCAACTGATCCAGCAGAATCCGTTTGACTGGATCAGCCTTTTTTCCAATGTCTTTAGGGATTTTACCGATACCTTTGTAGGCGTGTACGCGCCAAGAATTCGGTTCACCTTGTGCCCCCAAAAGTTGCGGGAGCAACACCTCCATCAACATCGCGCCGGAACTATCCTCGACCAGTATTTCAATATGCATGGTTACCTCGCTTCAAGATAGTCGCTGTACCAGAGACCGCCCAACGGCAGCCCTTCATCCACGAGGTTTTTAACGATTTCCAGCTCTGAGACTCGTCGTATGACTGAGTATCCATCAGCACCTTTCTCCAGCAGCCACACCTCTTCGGGTGCCAGTGCATCAACAAAGTACGGTTGATGCGTGGTCACGAAAATCTGTGGCGAGTTCTTCTTGCCGGTAGCACGCAAACGAAACTCCTGAGCCAATGCCTCCAGCAACTTGTGATAAAGTCCATTCTCCGGCTCTTCAATGCAGATAAACGGTGGAGGCTCCGGGTCTTCCAGCAACAGGAGATAGGCAAAAACTTTCAGCGTGCCATCTGACATCTGCTGTGAGAAAAACGGGTCACAAAAAGCGCCGTCGTTGAAACGCAACAGCACACGCTTGTCTTCGGTCTCCAGCGTGTCAATCCCGTCAATCCCGGGAATCTTGGCGGCTATCCGCTGGAGAATGCTCTTGAATTGCGTCTTGTGCTCGCGCTCCATGAACTGCACAACATTGCCGATGTTGTCGCCATGAATATTCAAATGCCTCTGTGGCCCGGCACTTGGCAGACTGCGTGCGGCATCCGGATAAAAATAGGATAAGTACCAGCCCTTAAGAAAATCCCGAAACCGCTTGATCCGGGGATGTTCCTTGAGGGTACCCAAAGTGGCAACACCAAGTTGCCGATTATCAGTCAACTCCACTGCCGTCAGGGCGCGATCCTCTTCACCTTCCACCTCAACCGCCTCTTCGCCAGCCCAAACGGTACCCTTGCCGTGACTCAATCGCAGGAATGGATAGGGCTGGCCATGCTTCTGACCCTTGCGTCGCTGCTTCAGTACCTCCGATTCTACAAACGGGCGACCCGACTCATCCAGCGAAATCGCCAGCTCATAGGTTATTGGCCGTTCTTTTGGTGCTTCACGGTAATACACTTCAAACCTGATAGCTTCATCCTGACCCTTCGATCGCAGACGGTCGAAGCCTCCTCGCTGCTTCATGTCGCAGGCGGTTTCCACATCAGCAGACAAACAATCCGCAACAAATCCGAAGGCATCGAACAAGGTGCTTTTTCCTACACCATTTTTTCCAATCACCACGGTAAACGGGGTTAATGGCTCGCCTGTCTGCTGGTTGGAGAGCTTGCCAAGCGTCACGTCACGCAGTGCCCGATAATTTTGTACCCGAAATCCTTCAATAACTGCCATTTATTTTTCTCCGTTCTCCCTGGTGCAGGCTCAAGCTCCCTCATTGAAAATATATTTTTCCTCAATCAGGTATTCTAATGGATTCATCTCCCAACTTGCATTCTGACTTTTTGAGAAATATTTTTTTTTGAGTACCAAATTTCTTTCCCGGCATCACTCATCGCCACCTCCCAATTCCGCTTCAATCTGCTCAATACTCGGCAGGGATGACTGGAATTCTATTGGCAGGTTTTTGGTAATCAGGTATTCACTGACACCAATCGGCTTGTGAATATCTTTAAGCGCATATTCCACGACCACGTCATTTTTGGACTTGCAAATCATGAGGCCTATGGTAGGATTGTCCTGTTCGGTTTTCAGGATGCCATCAACCGCCGAGACATAAAAATTCAGTTTTCCGGCAAATTCCGGCTTGAACTTTACCGCTTTGAGTTCAATCACCACGAAACAGTGCAGACGGGTATGGTAGAACAGGAGGTCTATAAAAAATTCGTCGCCACCTACTTCCAGCTTGTACTGTCGCCCGATGTATGAAAAGCCCGCGCCAAGTTCCAGTAAAAATCGGGTAACATGCTCAATCAAGGCCTCTTCGAGCTCTTTTTCGTCATGCTTTTTTCGCAGTAAAAGAAAATCGAAATTATAGGGGTCTTTGAGGATTTGCTGGGCCAAATCTGATTGCGGTGCTGGCAGGGTCGCCTTAAAGTTGGTGATTGCTTTGCCCTCGCGCTGGTAGAGGCAGCTTTCGATATGATGGGTTAAAACAGCCCTCGACCAATTGTTCTGAATGGTTTGTTGCACATAAAAGAGCGCTTCGTCCTGCTCCTTGATCTTGCTGATGATGACAAGGTTGTGCCCCCAAGGTATTTGTAAAACAAGCTGTTGCACATACAACGCACTGTCTGATTGGGCAACAGGCTGCTGCCCAATTGCAGATTGGTTCAATTGCGAAACAGCTTGTTGCGCAATTGCATTCGTTCCTGACCAGAACCGATACCACTGGCGCATCAGCTCCAGATTTCTCCGTGAAAATCCTTTCATATCAGGAAATTCAGATTGCATGTCGTGGCTTATCTGCACGAGAATGCCATCACCCCAAGCCGATTCCTGTTGGCGGGCAATGATGCGTTCAGCCAAATCCCAGTATAATCGCAGGAGTTCCTGATTGACCGAAACAGCTGCCTTAAGTTGTGCCGATTGAATCCGGCTTTTGATCTCCCGGATAAACTCCCTGTACTCTGTTGTTTTTAAAGGCATCTGCACTGCTGTCATCTTCCCCTGGTTATTGACAATTACTTTTTGTTCAACTGATAAGCTTGCGGCAAATTCAATAAAAAAAGAATATGCCTGTCAGGATGTGCCCTTCAATTCAGTCATAAGAACCTTTACGGCCTCGATAGCTGAGGTCAGTTCGGTTCGAATTTCATGTTTTTCAGTGTTGTAGTGGCTGAACGCATTGAGGACGAGATTGCGGTATTGCTTAACGGCTGTAATGGTTTGTGGCTGTAAGTCTGGATTTACTGCCTGCCAAAAATCTTCTGAGGTGTAATCTTTTAACTTTGACTTGAAAACAAGCTTCTTTTTCTTTTTTTCACAGTAGTCCCGAATAATCTTTTCGAAAGCTGAACGGGTATAGACTGCTGCTGCTTTGTAATCGGAGTGCTGCAAGTGGTATTCAGCCTTTTTCAGGAAGTCCTGATCATCGAAAATGCAGGGGATTTCATAGCCCTCTTCTGTTTGCTGGGCATAGAACTCCATGGTTTTCCAGCCGGTTTTGTTGTCGAGAAAGCCCTTGGCATATTCAAACCACGGCTTGTCGTAGGTGGTGATAAAGATCTGGTAGTCAGGGAACTCATGGTCGAGGATGTCAAGCAGGGGAAGCCGGTTGGCGATATCCAGCCCGATAAAGATGTCATCAAGAAATAAAATTTTGCATGGGATTCCCTGAATATGCCGTTTAATCATGCCAAGATAGATGGAGATCGCTATGGCCGATAATTTGGCTTCGTTCAGGAACAGATGGGGATATTTGATTTCTTTTCCTGCATAGTGCAGCTTAATGCCAACCGTACACTCCTCTAAACTGGTGTAGTCTTTCGATGGTCGTACCTGAGAAAAACGGAGTGTTACCTTAATATTGTGATTAAAGTGCTCAAGAATTTTTCCGGCATGTTTCAGAATATACTCAGGGCTTTCCGGTTTGAACATTTCACCGAAGGCATCGTTAAAAAGCTTGATGGCCGTATTGACCTCAATCTTCTTTTTATTGATGGGGTACTCCCGCCCTGTCGGCTTTGCAACTGCTGACTCCACCGCCTCCCACAACTCACCAAGCTCCTTGCCATTGGTCAAGCTGTAGCGAAAATGTTTCAGAACACCTTTTACCAAGAGATCAAAAAGATTGATAGCGTTTTGCTTCTTCAGATGGTGAATATCGAGAAGATGCTTGTAGGTGAGGAAACTTTTGAGCTTGTTGGCATCGCGGATAGTGGTGTCGCCTGATGAACGAGTTTCGTTTATATTTGCGGAAAAAACGAACGTTTTGCCCTTGCCACCCTGCTCTTTTGGACTCAGTTTCAGTTTGACTGAGGTTTTCCCCTTCTGGTCTTCAGCAATAAAGATATTTTCAAGTTCATTCAGGTCAATATCTTCTATGGATGACTGGAAAAAATCTTTCAGGGCATAATAGAGCGAGCTTTTTCCACTGCCATTTTCACCGTAGATGAAGAGGTTCTTGCCATTAACCTTGATCTCGTGCGTTCCGAAAAAGGCTTTGTAGTTGGTGATTTCGATAGACTGAATTTTCATCTCTTCAAGGCCTCCCTGATAATGCGAACCTCTTCGACGCTGTCGAGGGTTTCGAGGTTGTTGCGAACCGGGTGGTTCGGGTCGTAGAGACGATCAAATTCGCTCTGGATGATGGAGAGTTTTTCAGCATCGGTCATCGTCTCTATAATGGGTTTCAGTGCACCAAGGTGATGCAGAATCTCTTTCCCGGCGGCTTTAATCTCTTCGGGAAAATAGAGTTCGTAGACCAGTGCGTCGAGAAGTTGTTCAAAGAATACTAATACCAGTTTACTACCATTCTTGTCAAGCCATGGTAAATAGTCTACAAGAGTTTCAATAAATTTCGCAGAATCAGCTTGATAAGCAACCAACGGAAGCATTTCAACATATTGCTTAATATACCGCCTTGTATTGCCCCTTACATCCGTCGTGATAAAGGCAAAATAAAAATCAAGGACACTTGAATTCAAAATTGCCAGAATCCATTTAAGATATTTTCCGGTAAGAATATAGGAAGTATTAAGGAGATACATTTCTCCGACAGAAAGAGCAAAATTGGGTTTTGGAGACATCTCTAACCAGACAATTTTCTCTTTTTTGAATTCCGGCAGGTAAGCACAACTTCTCAGGTTATAGGGAGAGACTCCTTGATCCTGACGATTGAGCAATTCTTCCCGATATTGATCAAGAAATTTTTTGATTTCTGGATATTCATCAATACTCACGGGCAAAACATCTTGATAGCCATTGTGCATATTAATGATCCAACGATCCGAAAAATCTATGCTATAGCTTTTTATATCTCTGCCTCGTAAAATCGGTTTTATAAGCTCCAGGTTTTTATTGTCAAGCGCAATCAACTCATGTTTTTTCTCGTTATCAATAATAAATGCCTCATTAAACCCGGTTTTTAGACCACTGTTAATAGAGACATCCCAATCTTTCAAGAGAGTCCCAACGGTTTCTATACGTTTTTTAATATCGAGGAATTTAGATGCTATAACCATATAGCCACTTGGACTGAAAACCGCCTCTCCAAATGCATTATCAAGAAGCATCTGATCAAGTGGAACTTCCGAATGATAGGCTTTCGATAAGTCAGAAGCTTTCACCTTCGCAAGACAAGTTCTTGATTTGATGAAAAGCAAAATACTGGTATAGGTCGTAGCTTCAGAAAAAACCTGTGAATCACCAAAATCAATGAGCTGAAGAATTGTCGTTTGGTTTAAAAAGAACTTCCGCAACTTCTCCCCGTAATTTGCCCGCATCCACTTGTTTGAGGTGATAAATGCGAGCACACCGTTTTTCCGCAAAAGGCGAAAACCCTTTTCGTAAAAAAGGCAGTAGATATCACCGGTTTTGGCAAACGTCGAGGCGTACTGTTGTTCCCAGCTTTTCTGGATTGACTGGCCGCTGAAGTGCTGAATCTGCACATAGGGCGGGTTGCCGATCACCACATCAAAGCCCCCCTGTTTGTGCCAAACTTCGGAAAAGAAAAGCTCAAAATCGAAATCAATATCGTGGTATTGCGAAAATTTTTGTGCCGTATCAAGAAAGGTGTGAAGCCTCAGGGTAATCCGTTCTCGCAGCTCCTTTCTTTTACCTTTATCGGTTTCGTGATAAAACTCTTGCTTGAGTATTTCAATCTCCTCATACTCTTTGACATCCCGAAAGAGATTGTCAGGAAAGCCGATCAGTGAGTTTCCCCGGACAATCTTGTAGTCGAGGTTCGGCAGAGCCTCAATGGTGTTGTAATCCTCCTCATCAACAATAAGCGAGAGCCAAAGCCGCAGACGGGCAATGTCGATGGCACTCTGGTCGATATCAACACCGTAGAGGCTTTCACGGATGGTGTGCCGCTTGAGCGCGTATGGGGTTTGGGGATGTTCAAGATGTTCAGCCAGCGCCAGACGAGCGGTAACAATTTCATGCAGCAACCCTACAGGAAATGCCCCGGAGCCGATTGCGGGGTCACAGGCGCGGATTGCCGCCAGTTTCTTGTCGATGAGTTGTGCGTTTTTTCGAACCGATTCAGGAAGCTTAAGGGTATACCCTGTAGTTTTCTGCTCCCCTTTGACAATGCGCTCCTCCCTCTGAAAAGCCACTTTGTCATGATCAACGAAAAGGTACCCTTTACGGATCAGGGTTTCGATATCCTCTTTCGGTACCTCACTATCCTGACTCTCTTCGATGAGAGAAAGTTGACCTGCACGGTCATCGTTGCCGAAGAGGCTGGCCTGATTACTGCCCATTTCGTGGTATGCCGCCACGGAGGTATTGAGCACATGGTCGAGGTAATGGATCAGACTCTCCTGACACATATAGTGCACAATTTCACGCGGGGTGTAAAAGGCTCCCTTGCTTTTACGCTCGGTGACATCAAGCATGTTCTCAAAGACCTTGCCAAGCATTTCGGGATCGACCGCCACCTCTTTTTCGAGCGGTTCATCCTCTTTAATGGTAAAGTTGTAACGGTCGAAAACATCAAGAATCCCTGTTCCTTCGTCACCCCCCTTGCTCTTTTCTCTGTTATGAAAAAGCGCGTTTGGCAGTTCGACACTCTCTTCCTGCCAGTTATAATCTGCCTCGAAAAGACCTCCATTGAGGAATGGTATTTTGCAGTCAAAACGGCTGTAGTAACCGGGATCGGTCTGATTTTTGCGTTCTTTGGCAAGTGCTTCGTAGAAGAGGTATTGCAGAAAATCGCGATAGTAATTCTTTTCTTCATCGGCAACAATGCCAAAACGATCACGCATGAATCGTCTTGAACCAGCGCCCCACCGATCATCTTTTGCAACTCCCAGCCACCCTTTTTTCTGGAGGAAGTAGAGAAAAACAATCTGGCCTAATAATTTTTTGGCAAACCAGGCAACACTGTGTGACGGTTCTTCACCGGAAACCTGCTGAAAGAGCGGCTGACCTTCAAGATGAACGGAAAGCTTCAGATAAAGCAGCTTGTATTGCTCGAAAAACTCATCGGTTACTTTTTCAATACTGAACGCAGCTTCAATTTCCGCCATACGGGGATTGGCGAAGTCTCTCTCCAGCAATGGAAGAAGCTGTCGGGCTGCCGTGTAGCTGTTTTCATGCTCGCCAACCAGATAGGAGCAGCGCCGTGCCGGGGTAAACTCATCTTTTATCTTGACTTTACCCTTATCGTCCTTGAATGCCTGATGCTCAATTTTTACATAAGAAAACCGCCAGTCGGCTCCATTGTCTTCTCTTGAATAAAATGCTATCAGAGAACACTCTTTATTGAAGGTTTTCAGGCGGTTCACAGCAAAACTCCGCAACATGGAGCGGGCATGATCGAGTTTG
>CAJAAV010000125.1 GCA_903937835.1 uncultured Chlorobiaceae bacterium
ATCTACATCTCTACTGATGCGGTATGGGATTTGGGCGATGCACTCTTCAGCAGGGTGGCTATCAACGGTCCACTTGCTGGTAATGCCAGTTATACCCAGACAGCGACAGGCACCTTGCCGGGCGTTATTGGTGGCGATTACTACGTGATTGTGCGCAGCGACATTTATAATCAGATTCCAGAAAGCAGCGAGGTCAATAACCTCACTGTTTCGCTCGATACCACCCATATAGATGTTGAGTTACTTGCCTTTGATACGCCTGATACCGCATCTTTGGTGACTGGAGAGGCAGTCTATTACCGTGTGGATGTTGCGGAGGGAGAAACGTTACAGCTCAATTTTGATCGTGCAGCTACCGAAGGACATACCGAACTTTTTGTCAGTTATGGCGAAATGCCAAGCCGTTCGAACTTTGATTACCGCTATAATCAAGCAGATTCGCCCGACCAAAACCTTGTTATTGACAACACCAGGGAGGGCAGCTACTACGTCATGGGATATAATGCTTCTGGCAGCACAGGTGACTATACCATGACAGCGAAGACCCTGCAATTTTCCATTACGGAGCTTGGAACTACAGCGGGGAGCAATAAAGGTCAGGTGACGGTGCGTATCGAAGGAGCTGAGTTCACAACACAAACGTCAGCAATGCTCATTGGTGCAGATGGTGTTGAACATAGTGCGAATCACATATACTGGAAAGATAGTCTTGAATTATGGGCAACATTTGACTTGCGCGGATTAGCTACCGGTTATTACGATGTTGAACTACAAGATGATACAAATAAAGCTCTGTTGGATGATGGTTTTACTGTTAACAATGCAGAGCAAGGGCATATTGAATACAGTATAACAAGTCCGGCAACATTACGTCCTAATGAGATAGGTACAGTATCAGTGTACTATCAGAATGTAGGCGCTACAGATGTTGCAGCGCCTTTATTAACGATTTCTGGTGATGCTTTTCTTAAACAAATTGGTGATAATGAGTTTGGCGGTACAAGTGTAGAATTTCTTGGCATTAGCTCTGAAGGACCAGCAGGTATTTTGTCCCCGGGTGCATCTAATAATTTCAAATTAAATTTTAAACCTTTACTTACTGGTGCCCATGAACAAAACTTTATTGGTATTTCGACATTTGACGCTAATTATGTTATAGATTGGAATACGTTACTGGAAAGCAGCAAGCCTGAGCATATAAGTCAGGAAGCGTGGGTAACGGTCAAAGCAAATCTTATTGCTGAGCTTGGGACAACTGTCAATGACTACCAGAATGCTCTGGCACAAAATGCAACGGTGCTGGCTATGCTGGAGGATCGAACGAACGATGTCAATCGTTTGTTTGCCATGGAGTACAATCAAGCAACCAATAATGGTGCCTTATACCGCTCCGATGAAATTGGCGTCTTTGGGCGCGACCATACCTTCCGTTGGGATATAACAGCAACCTCTCAGGCAAATGGCGATGTGATTGTCTCCATTGCTGGCTCTCAACAGACTTTTACACACTTGGTTGATGGAAGTTATAAGGGAACAGATGGAGCAACGTTAACCAAAAACGGAGAGGGTTTTACCTGCCAACAGCAGGATGGAAAGCAAATATCATTCAATCTGGATGGGACGTTTGACACTATCCTTGAAGCCAATGGTATTCGTGAACAGGCAATCTACGTCAACCACCAGCTCAGTCAAGTCACCTTCAGCAATGGTGAATCACAAAGTTTTACCTATAACGATCATGGGCGACTGACTCAAATCACCGATCAAAACGGGGTGGCGACCACCTTTACGTATGATCAAAACGGTGAATATCAAACCAGCGTTACCAGCGCAGAGGGAACAACTCTTTATGAGTATGTTACCGAAGCAGGCCCCGCACAGCATCAGTTAAGTGCCATAACGTTACCTGATGGTACCGTAAAACATTTTAACTATGACGATCAAGGTCGTTTGTACACGGAAAGCCTCAATGAAGGCCCTGCAACAGCGACCTACCATTACCTTGGTGCCAATGAAGTGGAGGTTACCGACGTTAATGGAACAACGACTCATCTGTGGTATAACGATCGAGGGCAATTAGCGCAGGTTGAGGATGCAGCGAGGAATGTGAATGAATTGCGGTACGATAGCACAGGAAACTTTATTGAGAATGTCGGTACTTTAGGGTTTCTTGACAGCAATCCTTTGACTGTGCCGGAAATTCTGTCTGATGGCGTTGCACCATTCGATTTTTCACGCTCAAGAGAACCCCAGTTAATGACAGTTAACCCTACTATTGTTGCTGTTGATAATCCAGAAACTATCGGGAATTCCATTACACTATCGGCAGTATCGAGCAGTACTACTCAAGCTGCTCCCATACAAATTACGGCACTATCTCCTCCGAAAAAACTTGACATTGTTATAGCTGAATTAACACAAAAGTTACCAAATGGGTCTTCCGTTAGATGGCCAACAAATGAGTTATCCTATACTTTTTTGACAAGTGTCCCTAGTTACTATTCTCAGATATTTGGATCAACAGATAGTGATGCAAATATTCAGATGACATCATGCTCTATGTTTACCCTTGAGCAAAAACACGCAGCAGAAAAAGCATTGACGTTGTGGGCAAGTGTTGCTCATCTTTCTTTTAATCCAGAAGTTAATGCTATCGGTCAGATAACTTTTGCTAATAATATCGTACCTCCGACAAAAACGCCAGAGGGCATGGATGAATACACATTGGGAGCGACTTGGCCTCTTTCAAGTGGAAAGGGAGAAGTCGAGGGAGATATCTGGATTAATAGTTCCCTTTCAGATAACCTTAATCCGACAGTTGGTAGCAAAGCATTTAAAACTTTATTGCATGAACTCGGGCATGCTCTTGGTTTAGTACATCCAAATAATGACTCTTCTGGGGAAAGTTATGTAACCACATTAATGAGGTCTGGCGAAAGCCCATGGTATCCGATTAAACCAATGGTTTACGATATAGCAGCGATCCAATCTTTGTATGGTGCTAATCTATCATATGAAAGCGGAGATAATAAATACGATAACTTCACGCCTGTAATGCAAGCGATTTGGGATGCTGGTGGGATTGATACCATAGATGCATCAAATGAGACGAAAGAATCCTGCTATATAGATCTTCGACCTGGTGGATTTAGTTCTATTGGTACCACACAAGATAAGCCTAACGTTTCAATTGCTTACACTTATAATCTCAATGGTACGGAATATGGTTTCATAGAAAATGCGAACGGTGGGTTGAGGAACGATAAAATTATTGGAAACGAAAAAGACAATGTTCTTGATGGTGGCTTGAATTCTGATACTCTCATTGGTGGCTTGGGTAATGATACCTATATCCTTGATTATATCGGAGATAAGGTAATTGAAACGTCAGATATTGCTACTGAAATTGATCTGGTAAAATCCAGTATTACATATTCTCTTCCCGCAAACGTTGAAAATCTGATTTTAACTGGTGATAATATCATCAATGGTATTGGCAATGAGCTTGATAATGAAATTACTGGTAATAGTGCTCCGAATGTGCTTTATGGCGAAAGCGGAGTCGATACCTATTATGCCGGGGCTGGTGACACTATTTATGATAGTGATGGTAAAGGTAAAGTCTACTACGACACAGATCATTTACTGACTGGTGGAACCCGTGAAAAAGGTGAAAAGCTATTCGTCAGTGCTGACGGTTTAGTCCGTTATGAAGAACTGTCAGACGGCGGCACCATAATTGCCATTACTCCCGATGGTATAATTACTGTTGGAGTACCCAGTTCCCCAATGAAATTCGGAGCTGACGGAGAGACTATTTTCAGCGGTTTACCAGGAATGGAGATTATACTTATCACAAAGAATACGAAACAACCTGCTCCTCCCCAGCCACCACCCACACCAGGACCTAAAATACCTGGACCACGTACACCAACGGAAAACATTGCACCCAACGATCCCAACGACATCGTCGGCCCGCAAGGCTTCGGCGACGAACACTGGATCAGCAGCAAGAACCCGCTGCAATACACCATCCACTTTGAGAACCTGGCAACAGCCACCGCGCCAGCGCAGCAGGTCACGATCACGCAAACCCTCGACAGCGACCTGAACCTGAGCAGCTTCCGGTTGGGCGACTTTGGCTGGGGTGATTTTTACGTTACTGTTCCTGACAACACTTCGTTCTACATTAACCGCCTTGATCTGCGCTCAACCAAAGGCTACATGGTTGATGTTGTGGCAGGTGTGGATGTGGCAACACACGAGGCCTACTGGAGCTTTACCACCATTGACCCCAACACCGGCGAAATCCCTGAAGATCCCACCATCGGTTTTCTCCCGCCCGATATTGATGGAATGGTTGGTCAGGCATTTGCCAACTACACCATCAAAGCCAATGCCGATGCATCAACCGGCACGGTGATTGATGCAAAGGCGACAATCATCTTCACCACCCAGGAGCCCATTGACACCCCGGCAATCTCCAATACCCTCGATACCCAGGCCCCCGAAAGCCACGTCGAAGCCGTGGCCAACGCCACCGTCGAATCCGCCCAATTCCTCGTCCGCTGGTCGGGCAGCGATGTCGGCTCGGCCATTGCCGGTTATACCGTTTATGCCTCCGACAACGGCGGAGCCTACACCCCATGGCTGGAGAACACCACACTGACCGAAGCCACGTATGCCGGTCAACCGGGCCACTCCTACGCATTCTACACCGTCGCCTCCGATAATGCTGGCAACAAAGAGGCCGCTCCGGCGCTGGCAGACCTGACCATTCAAGTTGCAGCAAGTGCTGCACTGACCGACACTGTTCTGCCCGACATTACGGTGGTGGCTTTGTCAACAGACGGCATCTATGCAGCAGGTCACTCCCTTGACTTCTCTGTCCGTTTCTCCGAGTCGTTATTCGTTGATATTGCCGCTCTTCCACCGGTGATCCACATGACTATCGGTGGGCGTGCCATTGAAGCCGCCTATCAATCGGGCAATGGCACCGACACCCTGATATTCCGTCACATCATTGCCGACGGTGAGAACAACACCGATGGCACAGCGCTTGGTAGTGCCATGCTGCTGAACGGCGCCACCCTGCGCGACGTTGCAGGCAATCCACTGGTTGACCTCAGCCTCATTCCTGGTGAGGGTGGTATCCCAATCAACAACGCTCCAGTCGTTCAAACCGCGCTGGCCGACCAGTCAGCCACTGAAGATCAGCCCTTCTTTTTCCAGTTTTCGTCCGATGCCTTCACCGATGTGGATGCTGGCGACACACTGAGCTACACAGCAACAATCAGCAACGGAGACCCGCTGCCAGGCTGGCTGAGCTTTGACCACTCCACTCGGACCTTCAGCGGTACACCGTCAAATGGCGATGCAGGCAAAGTCAGCGTCAAGGTCATGGCAACCGACAGCCACAACGCTACAGCAAGCGACACCTTCGACCTCATGGTTGCAAACATCAACGATCTTACGGGAGCAGTGACCTTCTGGAAAACCGGCGAAGCCATTGCAGATGTCACGAGCATGCTTGCGTCGGACACGATGACCACTGGCGCCGATGGCCTCTATCATCACCTCGACATGCCTGATGGCACCTATGCCCTGACCAGTGCTAAAGTTTCCGACACTGCCGAAAGCAATGCGGTTAAAGCCAATGATGCGCTTGCCGCGCTGAAAATTGCGGTGGGCATGAACCCCAATGCTGATGGAAGTGCCGTGTCGCCCTATCAATATCTTGCGGCGGATGTTAACAAGGATGGTCAGGTCAAGGCGGCAGATGCGCTCAATATCCTCAAAATGGCGGTCAAGCTCAGCACGGCGCCAGAAAAGGAGTGGTTGTTTGTGCCGGAGAGTGTTGGCAGTGAAACGATGTCAAGAACTCACGTCGTATGGCCGGATAACCCGATACCACTCACGCTGAATGCCGATCAGGAGCTGGATCTGATCGGGATAGTCAAGGGTGATGTTAATGGCAGTTGGGTGGCGTAACGTGTGTTGGCCGTCACTTGTCATTTGCAGTTTCAGAGTTCAATAATTTCACTGTTTGAGTCTTCAAGCCATTGATAGAGGAAAAAACTTGATCATTTGTTAACAGAATAGCGTCGTTAATGATCGTTGTTGCGGCGATGACGGCGTCGGGTAATTTCAGCTTGTTATTATGTCGCCGTATTTGAATGGTTTTGTGGCTTACATCATCGGTTAACGAAATTTTGTTGATGCTCTGCAACATCTCAAGTATTTGTTGCTCTTCACTGTCGGATAATTGGTGAAATGAGAGCAACTCAATTTCTGTGATGATTGACACATTGTAGCGTCCCTCTGGCAGAGGAGATGCAAGGCGACCACTCAATAAATATATGACGACGTTAGTGTCGAGGATGTAATGGTTTGTCAGTTCCACTCCGAACGAATCTCCCGCTGATATGTCACCCCGTCTATTTCTTTAAAAGCAGTAACCGTTCCAGCAAACTGCATCAGTTCTTCTGCATGACTCTTTGCCGGATTTTTTTCTGACTCTTTTTCATCAAGCACGACCACCAGATCATGACGACCTTCGGGTACTCCCTCGGGAAGCTTGATGGTCACAAGTCGGTTCGGCAATACCTCATAGTTGAGAGCCAGTGTAATCATGATAGTATAATAGTATTGTCTCAAATTGAAAAAGCTCATTCATGCATCATACAGAGAATATAGGTATAAAGTGACTTTATCTGCAAGATGAGTAAAGAGGCCGCCCGTCAAATCGCATAATCACCCGTAAACACCTTGACCCGGTTCAGGGAAACAAACACAGTATCACCTTTGGCAAGCTCGAGGTTGATGTACAGCTCTCTCGGTATCTCGGCGTCAATCTGGTGGTCAAATCCTTCACAGGCAAGGTTCAAACCAATCTGTCCACCCATGAGTCGCACCTCCTTGATTGTTCCTTCAAGCTCTGATTCATTGCTCCGTATTCTGCTGACCCCGATTTCATGTGGCCGAACAAATGCCTGACTTGGTTTCTCTTCAGCATGTTTCAGCTCATCAGGTGCATCGACATGGTGTGTGCCAAGACTGACCTTTCCGTTATTGATTCGACCATGAAAAACATTGACATTGCCAAGGAAGTTATAGACAAAAGCATTTTTTGGATGATCATAAACCTCCTGGGGAGTTCCCTGTTGTTCAATCCGACCTTTGTTGATGACAACAATACGATCTGCCAGTTCAAGCGCTTCTTCCTGGTCGTGAGTGACAAAAATACTGGTGACGTGGATTTCGTCGTGCAGCTTTCTGAGCCAGCGACGCAGCTCCTGGCGAACCTTTGCGTCAAGCGCAGAAAAGGGTTCGTCGAGCAGTAAGACCTTGGGATTAACGGCCAGAGCGCGAGCAAGGGCAACGCGCTGCCGTTGTCCACCTGAAAGCTGGGATGGATAGCGCTTGAGAGCCCACTCCATCTGCACCATTTTCAACAGGTGTTCCACCCGGTCACGGAGTTCCGTGCGGGATGGACGCTCTTTGCGAGGAAGAACCTTCAGGCCAAAGGCGACGTTGTCAAAGACGGTCAGGCGGCGGAACAGTGCGTAGTGCTGAAAGACAAAACCGACATTTTTTTCCCTGGGAGGAAGGTTTGTTGTGTCTTTGTTTTCAAGGATGATTTTTCCGCCATCGGGCAGCTCAAGGCCGGCAATAATGCGCAACAGGGTGGTCTTGCCGCACCCTGATGGCCCGAGCAGCGCAACCAGCTCGCCCGAAGCGACGTTCAGGCTGATATTGTCGAGCGCGGTGTAGCCGGTGAATTTTTTGGTAATGTTCTGAAGTTCTATACCCATGTCAGATCCTGATGGTGAAAGCTGTTTTTCTGAAATTGTTTTTCCATGGCCACTTTCAGTGTTACGGTGAGCAAGGCCAGGAAGACAAGAATTGATGCCACGGCGAAAGATGCCGCAAAATTGTATTCGCTGTAGAGAATTTCCACATGCAGCGGAATGGTGTTTGTCTGGCCACGGATATGGCCGGAGACAACCGAGACTGCGCCGAATTCACCGATAGAGCGTGCCCCGCAGAGGATCATCCCATAGAGAAGCCCTGCACTGATATTTGGAAGGGTGATTTTTCCAAATATCTGCCACCCTCTTGCGCCAAGTGTCAGGGCAGCCTCCTCCTCATCTCTTCCCTGTGCCTCCATCAGCGGAATCAGTTCACGGACAACAAAGGGAAAGGTGACAAAGAGTGTGGCAATAACGATTCCCGGCGTTGAAAAAATGATTTTGAGCCCATGTTCTCCAAGCCAGCTCCCGAAAGGGGTACGGCTGCCGACAAGCAGCACAAAAATGAGACCGGCAATGACCGGCGAGACGGCAAACGGGAGATCCAGCAGCGTCTTCAGTGCAGCTTTCCCTGCAAAATTAAATTTTGTGATAGCCCATGCTGCCGTTACGCCGAAAAAAGCGTTCAGTGGCACAACAATAGCCACCGTTGTCAGTGTTAATTTTACTGATTCAATGGCATAGGACTCTGTGATGGATTCAAGATAGAATGCCCACCCTTTCTGGAAGGCCTGCGCAAAGACCAGCCCGAGTGGCAAAAAGATAAATCCAATAAAAAAGAGCAGCATGAGCCCAATCAGCACAACCCGTACTGGCAGAGGATCAGACACTCTTTTATTAACAATTGTCGCCGTTTCTGATGTTGGTTCTTTCAGCATGGTTGATTAACGGTATTCTTTCTGTTGCCACTCCTGAATGGCGTTCAGCACCAGGAGCATGGAAAAGGAGATGAGCAAAAGTACCAATGCAACCGCAGATGCTCCGGCATAGTCGAACTGATCAAGTTTCGACATGATCATGAGCGGCGCAATCTCGGTTTTCATCGGAAGATTGCCAGCGATGAAAATTACAGAACCATACTCTCCGATACCACGTGCAAATGCCAGAGTTGAACCAGTCAGCAGGGCGGGGAAGAGATGTGGCAGCAGGATTTTTCTGAAAGTCTGCCAGCGAGTTGCGCCAAGGCAATGCGCCGCCTCCTCAATCTCCTGCTCAACCTCTTCAAGCACAGGCTGAAGAGTACGAACAACAAAGGGAAAGCCGATGAAAACAAGGGCGACAACAATGCCGGTTGCCGAGTTGATGATCTCAATGTTCCACTTGATTAACGTTGCACCGAGCCAGCCAACAGGGGAGTACAGGGTGGCAAAGCAGATGCCAGCGACGGCGGTTGGTAGCGCAAACGGGAGGTCAACAAGGGCATCAAGAAACTGTTTGCCGGGGAAACGGTACCGAACCAGAACCCATGCGGTCAGCAACCCAGCCACAGCATCGAAAACTGCTGCAAAGAATGCTGTTGAAAAACTCAGTCTGTAGGAGGCAAGCACGCGGGGCGCAGTCACTGCATGAACAAATGGATCCCATCCCATGGGAAAGGTGTTGAAAAATATCATGCTGAGCGGCACAATCACAATTGCCGAGAGATAGAAGACGGTGTATCCCATCGACAATCCAAAACCTGGCAGAATGTTGCGTCTTTTAATATCCCTCTGGCTCAGGGAAGGTAGATCTGGTCAAAAACGCCACCATCGTTAAAGTGGGTTTTCTGGGCAGTGCGCCAGTTTCCAAAGACCTCGTTCAGTGTAAAGAGCTTGATTTTCGGGAAGTTGGCGGCATATTTCTTCAGGGCAGCCGCATTGCGTGGCCGGTACGAGTTCCGTGCAATAATATCCTGGGCTTCCGGTGTGTAGAGGAAGTTCAGATAGGCTTCAGCAAGCTTGCGGGTGCCGTGTTTCGCCACATTTTTATCAACGATGGCGACTGGTGGTTCAGCAAGGATGCTGACTGCCGGAGCAACAATTTCAAACTTGTCCGATCCAAACTCCTTGAGAATCAGGTGAGCCTCATTTTCCCAGGCAAGCAGCACATCACCAAGGCCGCGCTGCGCAAAGGTCAAGGTTGAGCCACGGGCACCGGTATCAAGCACAGGGACATTTTTGTAAATCGATTTGACAAAAGCTTTAGCCTGCTATGCTGAACCAGTCTGCTTCTGTTTGTATCCCCACGCGGCCAGGTAGTTCCAGCGGGCGCCACCTGATGTTTTTGGATTTGGAGTGATGACTGAGAGCCCGGCTTTGGCCAGATCATCCCATGTCTTGATCTGTTTCGGGTTCCCTTTGCGGACGACAAAGACGATGGTGGAGGTATATGGTGTGCTGTTATGTGCCAGTCTTGTCTGCCAGTTGGCAGGCAACAGTTTGCTGTCGGAGATGGCGTCGATATCATAAGCAAGCGCCAGTGTTACCACATCAGCTTCAAGGCCGTCAATGACTGCCCGCGCCTGTTTTCCCGAGCCACCGTGTGACTGGTCGATTTTCACTGTTTGACCGGTTTTCTGCTGCCAGTATTTGATAAAAGCTGCGTTTTCGCTCTGGTAGAGCTCTCTTGTGGGGTCATAGGAGACATTGAGCAGGGTGGAAGCCACCGCAGCTTCAGTTATAGTGCCTGGCAGACCCGATGCAAGAGCCAGTGCGGCAAAAAGCGTGATTTTTTTCGGCCATTCAAAATTCATGGTATTCTCCCTCTAACGTTTTTTATTATAATGTAATAAGGCAAAAATCTGCAAAAAAAAACCGGCTCTCTGTTGTGTCAGGA
>CAJAAV010000126.1 GCA_903937835.1 uncultured Chlorobiaceae bacterium
TATTATTCGGAGAGGGGAGAGGAGATGAAGCGTTACTCCATAAGGGATGGCATGGGTGTAGAACGGCTGAGAAACAGTGGTATTGAGACCAGCATCATGACCGGTGAGGTTTCGCCAAGCCTGAAAAAGCGTGCTGAAAAGCTTGGCATGGGGAGGCTTTATCTTGGTGTCAAGGACAAGTTTTCCATGCTGGAAACGGTTCTGGCTGAAACCGGACTTCACCGCTATGAACTGGCCTATATCGGGGATGATGTCAATGACGTCGAAATTATGGAGGAGATAGCCAGGGAGGGTTTGACAGCATCTCCCCGTGATGCAACTGTTTTTGTTGAGCCATTCATTCACTATCGGGCTCAAGCCGACGGAGGGTACGGGGCATTCAGGGATTTTGCCGAGTGGCTCCTTGCCCTGAGAAATTCCTGAGTCTGTATTTTGTTTTATTAACATCGATTCCGGACATTTTCTATAAAAAGTGATGGATGGTTCGTTTTATCCAGAGTAATGTAATGGCGGAAATTACCATAGGGAAAAGGATCGTAGGGGATGGGCATCCTGTATTTGTTATTGCTGAAATCGGCATCAATCATAATGGGTCGATGGATGTTGCCAAAAAACTTATTGAGGGCGCTGCTCTTGCGGGCTGTGATGCTGTCAAGTTTCAGAAGCGCACTCCGGAGCTCTGCGTGCCGAAGGATCAGCGCGATATTGAGCGTGATACTCCATGGGGTCGCATGAAGTACATCGATTACCGCTACAAGGTTGAGTTTGGGCGGGACGAGTACCAGGAAATAGACCGGTTTAGCAAAGAGCACGGTATTTTGTGGTTTGCATCCTGCTGGGATGAGGACTCAGTTGATTTTATGGAACAGTTTGAGCCGCCCTGTTACAAGGCAGCTTCGGCATCACTGACCGATCTTGCGCTGCTTAAGAAAACCGCAGCAACAGGAAGGCCGCTTATTATCTCTACCGGTATGTCCACCATGGAAGAGGTCGAAAAAACGGTCGCAGAGTTGGGAACTGAAAAACTTCTCATTGCCCATACCAATTCAACCTATCCCTCTCCGATCGATGAGCTGAACCTTCGGATGATTACAACACTTAAAGCTCTTTATCCTGCCGTCCCGATCGGCTATTCCGGCCATGAAGTAGGGCTTTCCACTACGTGGGCTGCTGTGGCGCTTGGTGCGACCTTCATTGAACGTCATGTTACCCTTGATCGTGCCATGTGGGGATCTGACCAGGCAGCCTCGGTTGAACTTTCAGGGATGGCACGGCTTGTTTCTAACATCCGCGATATTGAAAAAGCTCTTGGTGATGGTGTCAAGCGTGTCTATGACGGAGAAGCAGCGGCACGCAAAAAATTACGGCGCTCCTGACCGTGTGACTTTCTCTCTACTGAAAAACGATAAATCACTGAATTCATCAATACAGATTTGATGTAGAACTCTTTTAAATAAAGCATCTCATTATGAGCAACAACAGTAATAACGGTACCGTGCCTGTCCAGGAGTTTGAATACAAGGCTGAAATGAAGCAGCTTCTGGATCTTATTGTCCATTCTCTTTATACCCATCCAGAAATCTATCTCAGGGAGCTGATTTCAAATGCTTCTGATGCGTTAAGCAAGGCGCGTTTCAATGCGCTGACTGATCAGGACATTCTTGACAAGGAGGCTGAGCTTGCCATCAGAATAACCATTGATTCCAAAGAGATGACCTTTGTCATTGAAGACAGTGGTGTCGGCATGACGGAAGAGGAGCTGATTGCAAATCTCGGAACGGTCGCAAAGTCGGGGACACTCAGCTTTATGCAGTCACTGAAAGAGCAGCAGAAACAACTTGACGGCAACCTTATCGGGCAGTTCGGAGTGGGTTTCTACTCAGTATTTATGGTTACCGAAGAGGTCACGGTTGAGACCAGAAGCGCCCGGCCTGATTCGCAGGGCTACCGCTGGCGTTCGAGTGGTCAGGGTACCTATACCATTGAAAAAATTGATAAAGCTGAGCGAGGTACAAAGATCTCATTGAAGCTCAAAGAGGAGCACAAGGAGTTTGCTGAAGAGTATCGTGTTGAGCAGATTATCAAAAAATATTCCAACTTTGTTGACTTTCCGATCTATCTCGGCGAAAAGCAGGTCAACAGTATTACGGCGCTCTGGCAGCGTTCAAAGAGTGAGCTGAAGGAGGAAGAGGTCAATGAGTTCTACAAGTTCATTGCCAACGATTATAATGATCCTCTTGATTTTCTGCCGATTTCAGTCGAAGGCATGGTCACCTTCAAGGCGCTCCTGTTTCTGCCAAAAGAGGCACCACCGGAGATGCTTTATCGCCAAAGTGAGCTTGAAAACCGTGGCCCGCAGCTCTATGTCAAAAAAGTGCTGATCCAGAATGAGTGCCGTGACCTTCTGCCCGAATACCTTCGCTTTATATCAGGCGTTGTCGATACGGAAGATCTTTCGCTCAATGTGTCGAGAGAGGTTGTGCAGTCCAGCCCTGTCATGGCCAAGATTCGCCAGATTCTTACCACCAAGATTCTTGGCTGGTTTGAAACACTTGCCAAAGAGCAGCCTGAAAAGTTCAAAACATTTTACAAGGCATTTGGCCCCATTATCAAGATTGGCCTGAATACGGACTTTACCAATCGCGACAAGCTTATTGAGCTTCTTCGGTTTGAAAGTACAAAGACGGAAGAGGGTGAGTATGTGACGCTCAGGGAGTACACAGAAAGAATGGGCGATGACCAGAAAGAGATCTACTATCATTCCGGAAGCAGCCGGGGGCAGCTTCTTGCCCATCCCAATCTTGAGTACTTCCAGGATATGGGCATTGAGGTGTTGCTGCTCAGCGATCCTGTTGATGTTTTTGTCATTCCCTCTATCCATGAATTTGACAAGAAGTCTCTCAAGTCGATTGAAAAAGCGGATATTGATTTTTCCAGCCAGAAGCGGGAGAAGGCAGAACCGCTTGCAGAGAATCTTCTTGCTCCTGTGCTGCAGCTCTTCCGCGAAACACTTGGCGAAGGGATTGAGGATGTTGTTGAGTCGCACCGGCTTGTCAACTCTCCCGTAACGCTGGTGATCGGCAAGGATGGTCTCGACAGCCAGATGGAGAAGATGATGAAGATGATGCAGAGCGCTATGCCTGCCGCAAAAAGGATTCTTGAGGTCAATACGTCGCACCCGATTATCCGTAATCTTGCCGGTATGATCATGGCTGACGCAAACAATCCTCTGATCACAACGGCAATGAAGCAGCTTTATGAAGGAGCTCTGTTTCTTGAGGGAGGTCTTGATTCGACAACGGCATTTTTATCAAGAATGAACGAGTTGATCGAGGCGGCAACTCTTTCCAGATAAGCTGGATTTAAAAACTTTTAAACAGTGAATTCGTGAATAAGGGAAAGGTGTTTGACGAAAGGGTTGTTGCGGTTTTTCAGAAGAACGAAATAACCGAGCATTATATTTATAAAAATCTTTCCGGCAGGGTAAGCGGTGTTAAAAACCGCCGCATACTCTCCCAGATTGCTGAGGATGAGATGCGTCATTACAGCGTCTGGAAAAATTATACCAGAAAAGATATCAGTCCAAATCGTTTCAAAGTATGGTTTTACACGCTGGTCAGTATTGTGTTCGGCTTTACTTTTGGCATCAAGCTGATGGAAAACGGCGAAAAAAGGGCACATGATCTCTATAGTCGTATTCCGGGTTCCTTCAAGGAGGTCAATGGAATCCTCCGGGATGAGGAAGAGCATGAGCAGGCACTGATGACGCTGCTTGATGAAGATCGTCTGAAATACACGGGTTCGATTGTCCTTGGTCTGAACGATGCACTTGTCGAGTTGATGGGGGTGCTGGCCGGTCTTACTTTTGCCCTGCATAATACAACCGTTGTCGCATTGACGGCTTCCATTACCGGCATTGCCGCAGCTCTTTCCATGGCAGCATCAAGCTACCTTTCAACAAAATCAGACCCGGGCGGGAAGAACCCTTTCGTGGCCTCATTGTATACCGGGATAGCCTATATTATTACCGTATTGTCGCTCATTGCACCCTATCTCATTTTTGAAGATCGCTTTATCAGTCTTGGGCTCTCATTTTTTATTGCGATATGCATCATCGGATTTTTCAACTACTATATTTCCGTTGCCCGTGACCTGCCTTTCAAAAGCCGCTTTTTAGAAATGGTCGGGTTGAGTTTTACCGTTGCAGCCCTGAGTTTTGCGGCTGGCTATGCTCTCCATTTTGCCTTTCCCGATATTCTGATGTAGTTCTCATCAGGCAACGACCGATTGCAGCAGCTTAGCAACGGCTGCTGCGTCGACAGGTTGCTCTGTGTTAATTTCAAGAGTGATTTCCTGCTCTTCGGCTGTCAAAGCATCCTGTTTTTCGAGCTGTAAAGCAAGTACTGTCGTGTCGGCCTCAGAAGCATCATTACGCAGCATATAGCGTTGCTGTACTCTTTCCATGAGCACTTTTTCGGGGGCAGAAAAGCACAGAATCCTGCAGGGAGTGCTGAGGCTTTTGGCAAGATCCACGAACAGTTTCCGCTTGTCAGCCTTCAGAAATGTCGCATCTACTATGACGGACATCCTTGCTTCAATGCAGAGCCTGGCCACATCAAGCAGTCTGTGGTAAGTTTGGCGGCTGATCTCATCTGTATAGAGCAGTGTGCTTTGTTTGCTTCGCTCAAGCGGCTTGAGTCCGGCAAGCCTTTTCCGTTCGATATCCGACCGGATATGGATACACGGCAGCGACTGTGCAATGTCATTTGAAACCGTTGTTTTTCCGCTTCCTGAAACACCCAGGGTCATGATGAGAAGAGGTTTTTTGGGGGAGGAGTAGCCTTGTGCAAGCTGGATGTATGAGCGGTGTTCTTCAAGAATCTGTTGATCGGTACCCTGGCCGCTGGTCTGTGCATAGCGAATGGCGGTTACTTTTGCCCGTACCATCGCCCGGTAGAGGCTATAAAAGAGCAGCAGGGGGAGAGCGTTGTAATCGCCAGTCTCCATCAGATAGTTGTTCAGGAGTCTCCAGGCAAGTCGCGGTTCTCCGCCATGGTCAAGATCCATGAAGAGAAATGCCAGATCACTGATAACATCAATATTGCTGAGCTGCTCATTAAACTCGATACAGTCAAAGAGAAAAATCCGGTTTTGCCACAAGACCATATTGCCGGTATGCATATCTCCATGGCACTGGCGGATAAATCCTCCGATCTTTCGCTGGAGAAGAAGAGAGTAGAGGCGTTGATGTTCTTGTATGGTCCATGCTTTCAGCTCCTCAAGCTGATCAATTTCTGTCTGGTTTAATGCAATCGACTCCATAGCGGTAAAATTGTGAAGCATCGGCTTGACAAGATTATCCGGATGGCCGCAATCGCTCTCTGCGGGCACAGAGGGAAGTGAAGTATGGAAGCAGGCAATCATATTGGCAAGTTGATCAATATGTTTCCCGGTGAGCAGCTTTTGAGCAAGCATTCTGTCAAGCTCCATTGTCCGGTCAAATCGCACCATTTTAACGGCATAATCGACAATCTCCCCTTCGGCGTCAACAAAAAATGTATCTCCAGCCCGGACAACCGGCACGACAGAGAGGTAGATTTCAGGGCAAAGCCTCCGGTTGAGGCGAAGCTCCTCGTTGCAGTAGTGATGGCGCTTTTCAAGAGTGGAAAAATCCAGAAATCCGAGATTCAGGGGCTTTTTGATTTTGTAAGCCAGGGACTCTGTAAGGAAAATCCAGGAAATGTGTGTCTCGACAACTTCAATAGTTCCAGTGGGATGAGGATATGCTTTCGGATGGCTCAATGCTTCAACCAGGGATTTCATAAGGGTGTCAGTGAAAATGCTGAAAAAATTAACTTTTCATTAATATACAGGAGGAAATCGAAGCTGACAAGAATCGAGGGTCTGAATGGATTCCTTTAAAAAAAATGTAAATTAGCTATTCATTGCAGAAATATGCCGCTTCATCACATTCATGTAGTTAACTAACCGTTATGATACATCTTACAAGGATTCTTTGTCCCACCGATTACTCCCCTACATCGGATAATGCTGTACGTTATGCCGTTGAATTTGCTCGGAAAGTAGGCGCTCATGTCAGGTTTGTGCATATCATGTCTCCAGGGGCTGTTCCCGAGAAGCCAGCAGCTGCTCCGGAAGAATCAGCAGTTTCTGTTTCTCCTGCGGTTCCTGCTGCTCCTGCCATTCAGCCTGACGAGGATGGAGATGCTCTTCCGGACAATTTTTCTCGGGTACTCATGGCTGAGAAAAAGAAAGGGTTGAATGCCGATTTCCGTGTTCTCAAGGGGGAAGCTCCGAAGGTTATTGCCGAACAGGCCAGCTCATGGGGCGCGGATCTTATCATTATGGGTTCTCATGGACGTACCGGCCTGCAGAGGATTATGATGGGCAGTGTGGCTGAAGAGGTCTTTCGTTGTTCTGATATACCAGTATTGCTGGTCAAGGAGCAGGCGGCCGCCAAGATTACTGTGGAATGACCCTTTCCACAGCCAAAGTTTTACTCAATTTAAGTCTTCTACATCTTATGGAAAATTTCAGGGAATCAATTCTCTCACTTATTACCGAAACATCCGCCAATCTGCCGAGTGATGTTCGTTGCGCACTTGCTGCTGCTATTGACCGCGAGGATCCTGCCTCCCAGGCCGGTCTTGCCATGTCAACCATCTCGGTCAATATTGATATGGCCGTTGACAATGTTTCACCGGTTTGTCAGGATACCGGTATGCCAACCTTTTTCATCCACACCCCTCGTGGTGCCGATCAGCTTTTCATGAAAAAGGAGATCGAAGCGGCGGTCGTGGAAGCATCGCGAACCGGTAAACTTCGTCCCAATGCGGTCGATGCCATCACTGGCAAAAATTCCGGCAATAATCTTGGCAGCCATTTTCCCGTTATTCATTTTGAACCATGGGAAAAGGATGAGATCGAGGTGAAGCTGATTCTCAAAGGCGGAGGATGTGAAAACAAGAATATTCAGTACTCACTGCCTGATGAGATTCCCGGTCTTGGAAGCGCTTCTCGCGACCTTGACGGTGTTCGCAAATGTCTGCTTCATGCAGTCTACCAGGCGCAGGGCCAGGGATGCAGCCCCGGTGTTATCGGTGTTGGCATCGGCGGCGACCGTACCAGCGGTTTTGATCTGGCCAAAAAGCAGCTCTTCCGCACCATTGAAGACCGCAATCCCGACAGCGAACTCGATGCTCTCGAACAGGAGATTCTTGAAAAAGCAAATACCATGGATATCGGTCCCATGGGATTCGGCGGAAAAACCACCCTTTTTGGCTGTAAAATTGGCAAATCACACCGTGTGCCAGCAAGCTTTTTTGTCTCCGTAGCCTACAACTGCTGGGCATATCGCAGGCTTGGCGTCTTGCTTGACCCGACTACCGGATCAATTGAGCGCTGGTATTACAGGGATGCTGACGAGATCAAACGCATGGCCAAAGGTGAAGGTATGCCACTGACCGGCAAAGAGGTTGTTCTGCAGGCTCCGGTCACCGAAGAGCAGATACGCAGTCTGAAGGTTGGCGATGTTGTGCTTGTCAACGGAACCATGCATACAGGCAGGGACGCGTTTCATCACTATATCATGCATCACGATTTGCCTGCCGGTCTTGATACAACGGGCGGAGTTCTCTTCCATTGCGGACCGGTGATCATGAAAAACGACGACGGAAGTTACCGGGTCACCGCTGCTGGTCCCACCACATCGATTCGTGAAGAGCCGTTCCAGTCGGATGTTATCAAAAAACTTGGCTTGAGAGCGATTATCGGCAAAGGCGGTATGGGCCCGAAAACCCTCAAGGGGTTGCAGGAACATGGTGCAGTTTACCTCAATGCCATCGGAGGCGCGGCACAGTACTATGCCCGCTGCATTACAAAGGTGACCGGCGTCGATTTTCTTGAAGAGATGGGTGTGCCCGAAGCCATGTGGCATCTGGAGGTCAGCTCATTCCCGGCTATTGTTACCATGGATGCTCATGGCAACAGCATGCACAGTTTGGTAGAAGAGGAATCGTTCCGTCAACTCGGCACCTTCGCCACCGAGATGCACTGACATTTTTTGCAGGTTGTCATCCATATTTTAATGAAAAGAGGACGCTGATGAAAAAAATAAGGTTTATGGACGTCTCTTTCCGGGACGGATTTCAGTCATGTTTTGGTGCCAGGGTAAAGACCGAAGATTTTCTGCCAGCCCTGGAAGCAGCCGTTCATGCCGGTACCAACAATTTTGAAATAGGGGGTGGTGCCCGCTTTCAGAGTCTCTACTTTTATTGTGAGGAAGACGCTTTTGTAATGATGGATGCTGCCCGCAAGATTGTGGGGCCGGACATCAACCTCCAGACACTTTCAAGAGGCGCCAACGTTGTCGGGCTTGTGTCACAGTCCCGTGATATTATCGACCTTCATGCCCGGCTCTTCAAAAAGCATGGCATAACCACCATCAGGAACTTCGACGCCCTGATGGATGTCCGCAACCTCTCCTATTCAGGACAATGTATCCATAATGCCGGGCTCAGGCACCAGGTTGTTGTGGCTATGATGGGCCTTCCACCGGGCTTGACTGAAACATACTGCCATACTCCGCAGTTCTACCTTGACAAACTGAAGGAGATTCTTGATGCTGAAATTCCTTTTGACAGTGTCGCCTTCAAGGATGCCTCAGGAACAACAACTCCAGCGGTTGTTCATGAGACCATCAAGGGTGCAAGAAAGATGCTGCCGGAAGGCACCGAAATCCAGTTTCATACCCACGATACCGCAGGGATGGGTGTCGCCTGCAATTATGCTGCCATCACAGGAGGTGCAGACATTATTGATCTCTCCATGGCTCCGGTCAGCGGAGGCACCGCCGAAGTCGATATTCTCACCATGTGGCAGAGGCTAAGGGGTACCGAATACACCCTCGACATCGATCAGGAAAAATACCTTGAGGTTGAGGCGCTCTTTATCGATCAGATGTACAAATACTACATGCCCCCCGAAGCGACCGCTGTCAATCCGGTGATCTCCTTTTCACCGATGCCCGGTGGTGCACTCACGGCCAATACCCAGATGATGCGCGACAACAATACTCTGCACCTGTTTCCCGCAGTGATCAATAACATGCGTGAAGTGGTTGTCAAAGGAGGTTTCGGCGCTTCGGTTACCCCGGTTTCACAGTTCTATTTCCAGCAGGCATTTGCCAACACTGTTCAGGGGAACTGGAAAAAAATCACTGACGGCTATGGCAAAATGGTGCTGGGTTACTTTGGTAAAACTCCAGCCACTCCAGACGAGGAGGTTGTGCGGCTTGCTTCAGAGCAGCTTGGACTTCCTCCAACGGTCGAAGATGTGCATGATATCAACGACCGAAATCCTGAGCTTGGCGTGGCCTATAACAAGCTGCTGCTCCAGAAAGCCCATATTCCGCAGACTGACGAAAACATTTTTATCGCGGCTACCTGCGGCGCCAAAGGTATTGCCTTCCTTCAGGGCGATTGCTCAACCGGCATTCGCTACAAGGCCGACATTGCTGTTGAAATAAAGGCAACACCAAGAGCCGAGGTTGTGGCTGCTTACCACGAAGCACACAAACACGACATTCATCAGAAAGAGGTGAACCACCGCCTTGAGGAGCTCTTTTCAAAGCTGCCATCAGCAGCGGCAGTTTCAGCTCCATCTGCATCAAAAGTCATTTCGATGGCCGGGAACTTCACTGTTTTCGTTGATGGCGCCCCCTATACAGTCTCTTTCGCCGAAGGCTCAGCCATCAATCCGTCGTCCGTCACTGCGCCGGAGGTTTCCGCTTTACCTGTAATACCGGAGGAGTCAGCAGTATCAGCCGGTACACCCGTATCGGCAGTCATGCCTGGCAATGTCTTCTCAATTGCCGTCAAAGTTGGTGATGAGGTCAGGGAGGGAGAAGAGGTGGCCGTTATTGAAGCCATGAAAATGGAAACCCCTGTCAAGGCTCCCTGTGCAGGAAGAATTCTCTCCATTACGGTAGCCAAAGGGGACACCGTAGGAATGGGAGAGACTATGATGACCATTGGATAGAACCGACGATTTTGGATTCCCGTGTTCAGGCGGATGCTGCCTGAACACGGGAATTGCAGAAAACATGAAAAAATTTGAAGCTCTATGTTCAGAATACACTCATCGGCAGTGTCGGAATAGCAGAACATGACGGGAGCATAACCAACCTTTTTTTTGCAAAGGACAAGCTCCCGGAGGGGATTGAACACGTTGAAACGGAAGGACTTAGTGAGGCATTCTTGCAGTTGGACAGTTATCTTGCGGGTAGACTGAAAGCGTTTTCACTGCCATTGGCTCCTGCCGGGACACCATTTATGCAGACGGTATGGCGCATTCTCTCCGAAATTCCTTATGGCACAACGGTGAGCTACAGGGATGTGGCGGTTGTTCTCGGAAATCCTCTTGCTGCCAGGGCGGTGGGGATGGCAAATCACCGAAATCCTCTGCCGGTGTTTATTCCCTGCCACCGGGTTATCGGCAGTGACGGTACTCTTGCCGGGTATCGTGGCGGGCTGGCATTGAAAAAATTGTTGCTTGAGCTTGAACGGGCGAGCTGACGCTAACCCGTCATCGATGATCGTGCCTGCGGTTGCAAACACAAGAAGTCCTTGCGTTTTGGTTTATAGTTTCACTACCACTTCGCAACGCGGATGGAGCTCAATAAAGCGTTCAAGTTCTTCTTCAGAAACCCTGCCAGACGAAAGTTCTATTTTTTCAAGTTGCTTCAGGTGCATGATCGGGCCGATGGAGGTAACGAGGGTATTCGATATATCAAGTTCTTCGAGGTTTGCAAGTTCCTCCAGAGCATCGATAGATGCAAGTGGTGTGCTTGCTATGCTCAGCTCTCGAAGATCGGAGAGCTCTCGAAGTGGTTCAATGCTTTTGATTCCTGTTTTATTGCATCGGAGATATTCGAGACTCTTGAGCCCGGCAAGTGGCGTTAAATCGTCAATGCAGGAGTTGTTTATGCCAAGCTCAATAAGATTTTTGAGGTGACTGAGGGGTTTAAGGGAAGCGATACCTGTTTTATAGCAACTGAGCTTTTCAAGGTTGATGAGCTCTTTCAAGGGGGAAAGGTCCTTGATACTTGTTTCAGAACAATAGAGTTCTTCAAGGTTAAGAAGCTGACTGATTGGCTCAAGTGAGCTTACCTGTGTGCTGGATATCCAGAGAAGTTTCAGGCTTGTAAGGTTGCGCAGGGGTTCAAGCGATGAAAAGTCGCAGTCAAATGCATAAAGGCGTTGCAGCTTTTTAAGATGGAGAAGTGGCTCAAGATTCTCAACAGGGGACTCGTCGCAACGGAGCTGCTGAAGCTTTTCGAGTACCCGAACGGGTAACAAATTATGGATTCGGCGGTTGTCACAACGCAGGTGTGTTGTTTCAAAAAAGCATAGCAATTCCTGGTCAGACGGCTCCCGGATAATCTTAAGGGTAGTTTTAATGACCTCTTTCCAGTCAGAGGTCAAGGTATTCCACCATTTTTTCCGTACGCTTCCATCCCGCAGGAGCTCAGCTCTTGAAATGCGGCGAAGAAACTCAAGTTCATCATTGTTGTTGACTACCTGTCGAGCACTTTGATGATGAGCATTTTCTATGGAAGGAGCTACAGGATTGTTTGTGCTGAAATTGAGCTTTTCAGTAAGGCAGCGCGTAAACCACTCAGCTTTTTTCTCCTCAATATTCTGATGGTGCAATTCCTGTGATTGTTGGTCAAGAGAGGATATCTCTTCAAAAATGTCGTTCCCGCACCGAGGGCATATAGCACTGTTGAGAGAGAGAGGGTACCCGCATACAGGGCACTGATTATAGGTGTTTTGCTCCAAAATTATTATGACATTATCGTTAACTAGAAAAAAATGCAGGACGTTCCCAAGAAACTTCTTTTGAACATGCCGCTCAAGCTTGCAATACCCAAAGAAAAAGAGGGAGGGTGACCTTTTCTTTGGCTACCAACATATCGCCCCTCCTGGGCTTAAGATTCAAAGAGCATTTTTTTAATGCCGCAGGTATGGAATATCGGTAGAAACCAGCGGAAGCCGCCCACCTTGGTCGGCGATTCAAATAATAAGAAAAAAAAGCGTTACTGCCATAAAACAGGGAAAAGATTATCGACAATTGCCTCTCAATCGTGGTCAAAGATAAGCCGGAATCAGGAGAACGGATACGGTCGCAAGAATCGAAAAAATGTACTACTTTGAGGCTCGAACGCCGTGATGCCTTTCGTTTACTTTTTTCGGCTTGCCAAAATTTTATTCCCATTCAAAGGATGAATATTTATCGATATGGATTTTATACATTTACATGCTCATACGCATTATTCGATGCAGAGCAGCCCGATTTTTCCGAATGAGATTTTTGCTGCTGCGGTAAAGTTTGGCATGAAGAGTATCGCGGTCACCGATTATTGTGCGATGTTTAATATGCCGGAGCTTTTCAGCGAGGCAAAAAATGCAGGCATCAAGCTTATTATCGGCAGTGAGCTTCTGCTGCTTGAAGCCGATGCACACCAGCACAGTCGTATTCCCGTCTCTCCTTCACTGGTGCTTCTTGTTCAGAATGATGCCGGATACCGAAACCTCTGTATTTTGCTTTCAAGGGCGGCCAAGGAGGGGTTTGTCAATGGTATGCCGCATATCGAGAGCCGTCTGCTTGAAACCTGTCATGAGGGACTGATAGCTCTTTCCGGATATTCATCAGGTAGAACAGGCAGGGCGCTTCTTGCCGGGGCCATCGATGAGGCGGAAACTTTTGCTGCCTACTACCAGGAGATTTTCGGGGAGAACTTCTATCTTGAACTGCAGCGTCATAGCACTCCTTTTGATGACAAGCTCAATGAGCAGACCATTGCTTTGGCAGAAAAATATTCCATCGAACTGGTTGCGACCAATAATGTTCACTATCTCGAGCGGAAGGATGCTGGCTGCTATAGAGCAATGGTTGCCAACCGAACCAAGGAAAAACTTTCCAATCAACATCTGCTGGCACTTGCCGGAAGCGACCATTATCTGAAGTCTTCTGATGAAATGTGCGCTCTTTTCAGCAATGAACACCGGGAACTGAGCAATACCTTGCTGATTTCTGAAAAATGTTCCTACAGTTTTAGCAACAAAGAACCTGTAATGCCGCATTTTCCTCTCCCCGAAGGCTTTGATGACGAGTTTGCCTACCTCCGTCACTTGACCTGGGAAGGAGCAAAGGAAAAGTATGCTGATGCTGAAGCCGAAGGATTCACTGCGGAGGATGTGCGCGCGAGAATAGAACTCGAGCTTGGTGTGATCGAAAAGATGGGATTCAGTTCCTATTTTCTCATTGTCAGCGATCTTATTGCCGCATCTCGTCGTCTTGGCTATTCAGTTGGCCCTGGCCGTGGATCGGCAGCGGGGAGTATTGTTGCCTATCTTACCGGAATCACAAGGATCGATCCACTGAAATACAAGCTGCTGTTTGAAAGGTTTTTAAATCCCGAACGCTCATCGATGCCGGATATTGATATTGACTTTACTCCTGTCGGCAAGCAAAAAGTTCTGGAATATACGGTCGAAAAATATGGTACGGAGAGCGTCGCAAAAGTGATTGCTATCGGTACGTTTGGAGCCAAGGCCGCAATTCGGGATGCAGGAAGGGTGCTGGAAGTTCCGCTGTCGCTGGTAGACAAACTTGCCAAGCTTGTTCCTGTCAAGCCAGGTATAACTCTTGAAAAAGCATTGCGTGAATCAAGAGAATTGAAACAGTTTGCCGAAAGCGCTCCGGAACTTCGGGAGCTTATGGAGTATGCTCGTGCTCTTGAAGGTCGGGCGCGGAATGTTTCAATGCATGCTGGCGCTGTGGTTATTACCGATGGTCCGCTTGAAGAGCAGGTTCCGCTCTATGTCTCCAACAAGATTGAGACTGAGGCAAGAAAATTCGCCGACGAGTTTGATCTTGATGAACCGGAACATGTCAGGGGAAAGGCTTCCGATGGTCACGATGAAAAGCAGGTGGTTACCCAGTTTGACAAGAACTGGATTGAAACTTCCGGATTGCTCAAGATTGATTATCTCGGACTTGAAACCCTTGCCGTCATTGATGAAACACTCAGGATGATCAAGCGACGGCACAACCTTGATATTGAGCTTGAAAAAGTCCCGGTGACCGACCGTAAAACCTTCAAGATTTTTCAGGAAGGCAAGATGGCCGGGATTTTCCAGTTTGAGTCGTCGGGTATGCAGAGCTATATGACGCGCTTGCAGCCAACCCAGATTGGTGATATTATCGCTATGAGCGCCCTCTATCGTCCAGGGGCGCTCAATGCGAGGATTGATGAACGGCGCAACGCAGTAGATCTTTTTGTTGACCGCAAGCATGGACGGGAGGCTATTGACTATATGCACCCCATGCTTGAAGAGATTTTAAAAGAGACGTACGGCGTTATTGTCTATCAGGAGCAGGTGATGCAGATTTCCCAGGTGATGGGCGGTTTCTCGCTTGCCAAGGCAGACAATCTGCGCAAGGCTATGGGAAAGAAGAAACCTGAAATCATGGAGAAATACAAGGCCGATTTTGTTCAGGGCGCTGTTCAACAGGGAGTGCATGATACCCTTGCAACAAGAGTTTTTGAACTTATGGCCGAGTTTGCCGGTTACGGTTTCAATAAAAGCCATTCGGCGGCTTATGGTGTTCTTGCCTACTGGACGGGCTACCTCAAGGCTCATTTTACCATTGAGTTTGTCACGGCAGTCCTGAACAGTGAAATAGGCGATATTGAACGGATGAAGCATTTGACTGATGAGGCAAAAAGTTTCGGCATATCGACTCTCCCCCCTTCGATCAACAAAAGTGATGCTCTTTTTTCTGTTGAAGATGATGCCGCCGGGCGGTCATATATCCGCGTAGGGCTAAGTGCCATCAAGCAGGTTGGTGGCGCGGCAAGAGCGGTCGTGACCTCAAGGCTCCGCAGAAAACGTGACTTTGTCAACCTGTTTGATTTGGCCGTCTCGGTTGATCTGAGAGTCATGAACCGCAAGGCGCTGGAGTGCCTGATTCTTTCGGGTGCGTTTGACGAACTTGACCGGCATCGTGCCAGACTGATCGCCAATGTCGAAAAGGCGATCAAATTCGGGCAGATGCAGAATCGTTCAGTGACCCTTGGCCAGTGTGGCTTTTTTTCTGCCGAAGAAGGTGCCCTGCTTGAAGAAGAGCACTATCCCGATATGGAGAATGCCGAGATGATGCCTGAAGCTGAAAAGCTCCTCCATGAAAAGAAATTGGTCGGTTTTTACCTGAGTCATCATCCGCTTTCCCCCTATCGTCGTGACTGGGAGGCTTTTGCAACGCTTCAGCTTCAGGCGAAAGAGGTTGTTGCGGCAAAGCAGTACAAAGTTATTGGTGTTATTGTATCGGTGAAGCCCTACCAGGACAGGAAAGGAAAGCAGATGCTTTTTGGCTGTATTGAGGACTTTACGGGTAAGGCTGATTTTACGGTGTTTGCCAGTCTCTACGAGCAGTATGGCCATCTTATAAAGCCTGAAGAGGTGCTGATGCTTGTTGCCGAAGGTGAGGTGAGTGGCGGAATGCTCAAACTGCTTGTCAGAGATGTTGTGCCGATAAAAAAGGTAAGAAATAACCTTGTCAAAAAAATTATTCTTAAAGTTGATGCGGATGATCAGGTGCAGATGGAAAAACTTGGCCGGGTCAAAAAAATATTTGAATCATACAAGGGTGGTACACCGGTAGAATTCGAGGTAAAAGCCCAGTCGGGGGGGAATATTGAAACAATTACTATCTTTGCCCGCAGCACTCCTGTTGATGCCGCAGAAAGTACCATTGAAAAGCTTGAGGAAATTCTTGGCCCCGACAATGTGCGGATTTCCGGGTAGTCCGGGTTAATTATAAATTTTTTGTTACTTTTCTTGCTGACTGATTGTAATGGTGACCTTCAGAATATCATTAATTTAAACTGGTATATAAATATAACAATGAGTGGAAAATATTTTGTGGCAACTGACACGAATTTTCAGGCAGAGATTCTTGATTCAGGTAAAGTTGCATTGGTTGATTTCTGGGCAGCCTGGTGTGGGCCCTGTTTGGCGCTAGCCCCTGTTATCGATCAGCTTGCCAGCGACTATGATGGAAAAGCTGTTATTGCGAAAGTTAATGTTGATGACAACCCGAATACTGCTGCCAAGTATGGCATCAGAAGTATTCCTTCGCTGCTCATTTTCAAAAATGGAGAGGTTGTTGACCAGATGCTGGGAGCCCTGCCGAAGAACAAGATCGCAGAGAAACTTGATGCGTATCTCGGCTGACAGAGCGGAGCCACGAAACCTGTTATCTCGCTGCTGACGATGAGATAACAGGTTTTCAATTATTTAATTCCCATCCTGAAAAACATCATGGAGTGCAGCGTACACGATCTTATTATCATGGGCACAGGCCCTGCTGGTTATACAGCCGCTATTTACACTGGAAGGGCAAATCTCAAACCTCTTGTTATTGAGGGCTTTCAGCCAGGTGGTCAGCTCATGATTACAACAGATATTGAGAATTTTCCCGGTTTTCCTGAAGGTATTAATGGTCCGGAGCTGATGGGTAAAATGCGCGATCAGGCTGCCAAGTTTGATGCAGAGTTTATCAGCGGGAGCGTTACCGAGGTTGATCTTTCGAGAAGTCCATTTTGTCTGGCGCTTGAGGATGGTCAAGAATTATTGACCCATGCACTCATTGTCGCAACCGGAGCAAATGCCAAATGGCTTGGCATAGAGTCGGAAGAGCGTTACCGTGGTAAAGGAGTATCTGCCTGCGCAACCTGCGACGGTTTTTTCTTCCGTGACTGCAATGTCTTTGTTGTTGGGGGAGGCGATACCGCAATGGAGGAGGCTCTTTATCTGACAAAGTTCGCTTCTCATGTAACTCTTGTGCATCGCCGTGCAGAGTTCCGTTCATCGAAAATCATGAGTCTTCGAACCAGAAAAAATCCTAAAATCAGCATGATGCTGAATGAGGTGGTTGACGAAATTCTTGGTGACAGTGAAAAAGTGACCGGAATCAGACTGAAAAATGTCTTGACTGGAGAACTTTCTGAACATGCTTGCGATGGTGTTTTTCTGGCTATCGGTCATGCACCCAATACAGCATTGTTCAAAGACCAGCTCGACCTTGATGACTACGGCTATATTAAAACCAAAAAATCATCGACAGAAACCAATGTGATGGGTGTTTTTGCCTGTGGCGACGTTCAGGACTATGTTTACCGTCAAGCGGTCACTGCTGTGGGTACGGGATGTATGGCGGCTGTTGACGCAGAGCGGTTCCTTGAATCGATACGTTGAATATTACCAGATCAAGGTGTCAGGGGAGTCATCTTTTTTTTCAGCATTCTCCTGGCTGACTGTTGAAATAGTCCGCAAGAACCTCATCGAAGCCGTAGGCAAGTTCGACATGATCGGCTTCATTTCCGGAAAACCACCGGAGCATCTGCCCCTCATGCAGGGTAATGTTCTTGAGATCAAAATCTGCAAGTTGCATAAAGACATGCTCTGTCCGGTCTGAAAACTCGTAGACACGGAATAGTCGGCACCCCTCTGCATTGACTTCGATCTCTTCCCGCATCTCTCTGACAATGCACTCTTTGGCGGTTTCATTGTCTTCAATATGTCCACCTGGCAAATTCCAGAGCCCGGGGTAGGGGATTGTTGGAATGTTATCTCTCAGCACCAGCAACACCTGATGAGAACGGTTATAAAAAATGATGCTGGTGCCGAGGTGTTTCATGCCGTTGTTTCAGGATCTTCGGTTCTCCTGGAAGGCGACTGACCGGGAGAGTTCGTGAGTTTTTTTTTGGTCAGACCAACAACGAGGGCTCCCACTCCGAAGGTCAATAGTCCTACAGCGGCACCGGTTAAGGCATGAAGAGCCAGAGGAATGCCAATGACTGGCAGCAGCAGCGAAGCGACTGCAGGGAGTTCCGGGAGGGTTATTGGTTTCTGGGGCTGTTGTGGATTATCTTCAGGCATAATGGTCAAGGATTATAGTAATATTGAGGCAAAAGCAATCCAGCGCTTTTCCCGGCGACTTAATGGGGGAATATAAGCATCTCTATGAAATAAATAAACCTTCCTGCCGCAAACGGCAGCGAAATCAACCGCTGGAATCTTGGCCGCCAGGTTTTTTCAACATGGTCAGACTTAATCATCTTCCTCCGCAGCTTTGCCGTTGCGATGGCACTTCATGCAGTTCTGGTAATTGTAGATTCCCTCTTTACGATGCTTGTCTGCAATATTGGACTGTGAGTGTTCATGGCAGTTATAGCATGTATATTTTTTGTAATTGCCGGTATCGGTATGGCATGTTTTGCAACTTGCCCTGTGATCACTGTCGAGTCTGAAATACCGGCTATGGTTAAATGTAGCAGGTGTCCAACGGGTAGTGCTATGGCAGGTTCCGCAGCTTGCCTGCGATTTGCGGTGCATATCATCAGCGGGCTGATCAACCTTGTGGCAACTGACACACTGTTTTCCACTTAAAGCAGTAAACTTTTTGTGATCGAATGTGGCGGGCTTCCACTTACTTGTAAGATGGCATTCAGCGCAGTTTGTAGAGAGGCTCTGGTGCAGCCGGTCATTGGGTCGATCGGTTTTGTGGCAACTGATGCACTGTTTTCCACCAGAAGCTGTAAGTTTTTTGTGGTCGAATGTGGCAGGTTTCCACTTACTGGTAAGATGGCATTCAAAGCAATTTCCTTTTGCGAATTGATGCAGTGCATCTTCAGGCTTTTGCTCTTTGTGACAGGCGATACAGTCGTTCCTGAGTTGAAGAGAGAGCGATGCGTGCCTGAACGGTTTGGCAGCTTCTTTGGCGACCGTACCTTTGTGATCGGTATGGCAATCGACACAGGAGTTGTCGGCAAGGCCTTTATGAAAGAGAGCCTTGTTGGTATTTTTTTTGAGAACGGCTCCAGCGACAGTTTTGTACCCAATGTCACTCTGTTTATGACAACTGATGCACTGAACTGACGTGACGCCACGAAAAGGTGTATGGCATCTGAGGCAATCGTTGTTCATGGCCTTATGGCCTTTCGTGAGCTTACCTGGGCTCAGGAGTGCGTCAGGGTATGCTATTGCAAGAACAGCAAGAATTACTGAAGCTGCGATAAAAACAAAAAGTGGTTTCAAAAGGCTACCTCCAGTTCCAGAAGAATAATATTGAAAGAATATGGAGTGAAGTTAATGCGATTAAAAAAGATACCATGGGCATATGAACGCTTCTCCATCGTTCAAGCGTTTTAACTGTCAGGCTATCCCAGTAATGTTGCTGCTCAAGTTGATCATCCACTGTCGCATTGACTCCAAGCTGTTTCATTTTCAATTTTATCTCCTCCTTGAGTTTTTTGATCAGATATTGTCCAATATGGCCGCTCGCAGTTACCACCAACATCAGCATCGTTGTCGCCCACGGCAGAATAGCGTTGAAATGGATTCCTGAATGAACAATAATCATAAGGGTTCCAATCCAGCCTGTATAGCAGTGAAATTTAAGAAAAAATTTAAGCGCGCCGTTCTTGATAAGCTTTTTTTTGCGGGCGGAATATCCAAAAGATAATGCCAGAAAAACCGTGCCAGCAATTCCGAGGTACCGCCCAATCCAAACAAGATTCGCAATATGCAGGATGTAGTCCAGTGTTATTCCGGCAATAATCAGCAGGAAATATGAAACCGACAGGGGTATGGTTCGTTGTATAAGGAGTGATTTCCACATTGTCGAGTATTGATGAATCAATGATTGGCCTATTGAAAAAGATAATCGGTATAGCTTAAAATAGCCTGAAGAGCGCCTTAAAAATCACTTAAACTGTAAACGATCACACCTTCCATTTTTTCAGAAACCATTTGGAATTTTCCTGCTTTCGAAGAGCCCTCAGTAATAGCTTTGTATTGA
>CAJAAV010000127.1 GCA_903937835.1 uncultured Chlorobiaceae bacterium
GCCGTTTTGTTCCAGAAGCGCTTCAAGGTAGCCGCGCCTGATCATCCACTCCCGCATTTTACGCTCTTCACCGCCACGGAAAAGAACACCATGCGGCATAATCACCGCCATGCGCCCGGTGGATTTGAGCGTGCTGATGATATGCTGGATAAACATGAAATCCGCTTTGCCCTTGGTGGGCATCCAGAATCTCATGAAAGAGCTTATTGAGTTTGCACAAGCCCCGGGTGGTTCCGTTCTTTTCCTGACCGTAGAGAGTCAGTTTTCTGGCGCTGTAGTTGTTCAAGCTCTTTTCCCCGTTTCAGCACACGCTTGATATCTTTTTTAAATTGCGTGGTTCTTCGAATCTGATACATCACGACAACAAGTCCTCACGTAACGACTGCAGTGAAGTAAATACGGGCATACATGATTTATCTTCCGCAAAACTATTGAGTGTCAGGTCATTGGGAATTTCTGTTAACTCCAAAAGATCTCGCATCTCTGTATCCTGAAAAATATAGCTGGCAACAGCAATACGGTCTTTTTTTGGCAACGCACAAAAGACCCGATAAAACGCCGCCGCCGTACTTATATGATTGACAGCAGGTAATGTTGAGATTATGACTGACTGTTTCATATTTCCTCCTCCGGGGTAAGGTTATTTACCCATCGGATAACAAGTTGAATGTAAATGCTGAACGGTATAAGGGCGAAGCTCCTTCTCCATTTTTCAAGCAAGCTCTCTACTCCCAACAAAATTAACACATTTTTTCATACTGCCCAAAGCTCTCGGATTTCATGGAATCGGAATGGTACGCTCAATCCATCCTGATGTTATGAGCGGCTCAATAGAGGCTTTGCGCAAATGTTCCCAATGTTTTATTCCTGTGACTGGCTGTAACTCTTCGCGAGACTGGGCTGAGTTCATCAAAGCTCCTGGAAGTTTTTCGACTTGCGCAGTGACTTGCGCGACAGGGATGGATAATGCCTCGGACAGTTCCTCCAACGAACCATTTATCAAGACGTTATCAAGTGTCTCCATTATTTCAGCTCCAGTGCTTGCAAGATATCGCCTCCTTTTTCAGTGAGACGATATTTCTGAAAACGGCTGTTTGGTTTTTCAGAGAAGGTCATTTCAATGTAACCAGCCACCAAGGCTGGCTGCAGGTAGCTTTTATGCGTATGTGACCGGTCTTTCAACCCTAATGCCTGGCGAATATCCATACTGCTGCACTCTCCGTTTTTCTGCAGCAATGCAAGCAGCATTCCCACTGTAGGGGTGACTGTAGGGGTTTGCTCTCTCCTCTCAACCTTTGCTACAGTTCGAGCCTCAAAATCAGGGTATTTGACAATTATCCGAAAAATATCACCTTCAATCATTTCCGGATCACTTCCACCATAAGCTTTACCGTATTTTGTCAACTTTCGCATGCCGGAACCGAGTTCGTCAGCGCGTCCGATTTCACGAAAAAAACGGGCAATTGGCTACCAAACACCATCACTCGGTACATCCCTGCAATAAAGCCTGCTCTTGCAGCTTAACAAAACAATTTCAGCCCATCAAAACACATCTCTTCACTCCTGAACCTGCACCGCCATCCCGTCTTTCAGCTCATTAGAGGGATGAACCACAACCCTCTGCCCCTCACTGACTCCGCCAAGCACCTCGGCCTGCCAGGTACCGCGCATTCCGAGAGTGACGCTCCTGTCAATCGCCTTGCCATTCTCGATGACAAAAAGATGCCATCCACTCTTTCCCCTGAAGAGGCTGCTGACCGGCACTTGGAGCACGCTCTTTGCTTCACGGAGCACAATGCTTGCCTGAACACGGAAGTTATCGCCGAGCAGCGGTTCATTTGTGCCAAGAACCGCGACAATGTTGACCCGTTTTTCCTCAATACCAAGCGCTGAGACCTTGTTGAAGGCTGCTGGAACGATGGTTTTCACCACGCCCTGCAACTGCTTGTCGCCACCCCAGTTGGTAATCAACACCCGGTTCCCCTGCTTGACCATAATGGCATCGGAAGAGAGCACATCAATCACAAGTTCAATTGCTGAAGGGTCGCCGATATCAACCATTGGTGCACCGGCAGTAATGAGTCGTTCACTTTTTTCATGAATTTTCAGCACTCGCCCATCAACCGGAGAGTGCACCGTAACAGCTTTACCTCCCACCTGGCGATCTACCGTTGCCTGAAGCGCAGCAAGATTAAAGCGGGAAGCTTCAACGCTTGAACGCGCCTGATCAGCCTCTTTTTTTGCCATGTTGGCTTCAGTTTCGGCAAGTTCATAGCTCTCTTTCGGAACAGCTCCTTCACGATAGAGATTCTGATAGCGGGCAATACGGCGTTCAGACTGCTCAAGGGAGAGCTGCACGCGTCGCTGCCGGGCAACAGCTTCGTCAAGCGCTGCACGGGCAGAACCGACTCGTGAAGATGCTTCACTGTACGATCGGGTATCAAGTTCAGCCGGTAACACCGAAGCAACAACACTTCCCTTCCTGACAACATCACCCTCTTCAAGCGCTATTCTTACCAGCTTTCCGGTCACCGGAGCAGCAAGAACAAAGCGATCATTGACTCTGGTAACTCCCTCGCCATCAAGCGTTACCTGAAGTGAGCCGCGATTCACCACGCCGGAATCCACTGGCAGCGGAGAGTGGCGCATGACGAAAAAGAGAATCAGTGCCACGATGGCAACTGAAAAACCGATAATGCGCTGTGTTTTTGAGAGTATCATAAAGTTCCTATACCTAACAGAATGGGTAGCCAGCGGTGGCCAATGAAAGCGCAATTTTCGCAACGCCGCTCACCGCACTGTCCCGTCGAGCCGCTTATTATCGGCACAATTTCATTCATAGTGTGACCACATCCTCAGCACCTTAACAACATGAAGCTCTTCTAAAACTTGATAAACCAATTCCCACATCACCACTCTAACTCTTGAGAACATTCTCCAACTGGAGTCTGTAGCCCTTCCATAATAGACTCGCGCATGCCCGGAACGGATAGCAGGTACATGGTTTCCTGGATAGATGCCCAATCTTCTGTCGAGATGAGCACCGCATTATTTCTTTTGCCGGTGATAATTACTGGTTCATGGTTTGCAGCGGCTTCGTCAATGATGCGGTAGAGGTTTGAGCGTGCCTGGCTTGCCGTAAGTGTCTGCATGGTATCCTGACTGATAGATGCGTTTATAGCACAATAATGCTCACGTTTTTTCAAAACAATAGAGAGCAGCTCAATGGCTTGACAGCAGGAACGCCAACATTGTTTGGAAGAGATCAGTCTAAACCGGCTACAAGCATTTTCAATATAGCTATTTTCATTACCTCCGCCATTGGCTTAATGCCAGCAAAGTGATATAAACCAATATCCGGTTTTAGAAGAAGCTCAACAAAATTCACCTCAAGCGGTGGGGCATTCAACCCTGAGAGATTAAATGTAGCCCATGCCCATTTCGCAGTTATCAGAAACCTGCCATCGCCACTTTCACGATCTTCAGGTTGGCATCAATCACGAGCGCATATTTCAGCAGAATGATTACCAACGACTCCCTGAGCTTTTCCACATTCTTCAGGGGGGCGGCATCGAGACGATCCCTGTAGGCATCAAGGACTTCCCTCATACCCGCAGCGGGCATATCCGTCAGGTCCAGATAAAGCAAGCTGGTGGGTGCCCTGCCTTGCAGCCTCGGCAGCGGCTCACACAGTGAAATCAGGAACGGTCCAGGCCGGTGATTCAGCCTGTTGAGCAGATCAGGATTATTATTTACTGATCTCTGGAGCTCCGCCAAATACTTCTGGGCGTTGACGAAATCATACTTCTTGAGGGCATTGTCCTTATCCACGTATCTGCTTACGAACGGGATGCAGAAAATGTTGGTATTATCTTTCGGCCATCCGGCAGCCGTACCAACTGTTGGCGATTTTACATCAAGGAGCACAGCTCGAAGAATGGCATCATACCTCTTTCCCTCTTGCGTGGTGGCATCAGACTGATTGGCGTTGAACAGGAGATAAGTATAGAGCGCATAGCCAGGATATTCTTTTTGCTCAGCACCATAATTGAGCAGGGAACCCCATACATGGTAGGATATTTTGCCTTTGGGTGTCGCTTTATCAACCAGCGACCGCTCTTCCTTGACTGCCTGATTTGCAGAGCAACCTGCCATCACTATTGCAACCAACAGGAGGATTGCAGGAAGTCTGAATACGTTACCCTTCCTTGTCGTCATGATTTTCTCCTTTCGTAAAGAGAGTTGATAACTGCTGCAAGCGCCATCGCCAGCAGTACCGAGACCGTCGCCAAAGATTCAGGGGGGGTTTTGTCATAGATCATACTCAGGGCTGTCAGAATTATCGCTGCAAGCACCGTGGTACCCAATCCCAGGCGCTTGATACGCCCCTTTTTGCTGTCATCGGTTTCTGGCATACGCTCTCCCTCTCTGGTTTGGAGTTCTCAGAATGTGTCACTGTTTCTTCCGTGCAATCGAAAAATCGGGAATTCCTTTTTTAGTCACTACAGGTGTCTGTTGACCTCCCGTAAGCTTACCCACTCTGTTGGATATATAGGTGTCGAGGCTGCTGATTGTTATCTCTCCATCTCCCATCAAGTCAGCCTTACCATTCAAACCTTCCACAAGCGCAAGGGTAAAAGCCCCATTCTTCCACAAGTTATCCTCCAAAGATTGTTGGATACCTGTTGAAGAAGCAAACACAACTATGCCTTTTTCATTCAGTTCATTGATGTTTCTATTGAGATACGCACCGCCGGAATGACAGGAATCAAGAAAAACCAGTACTTTGGAAGGAAGAGCACCAAGAACGTTTTCTAACGTTGAAAATTCAAGACTTGTTACGGTCAGCTCCTTGACAAAGCCATCAGATGGAACGAGATGGTAAATGCCGCTCGTGCTGCCTGGAGGGTCGTTAGCACCATGTCCTGATATAAAGACAATCGCAATATCACTGTTTGTAGCTTCTTTCTTGAGCCACTCAAGATCCTTCTTGATATCACTCAAACTGGCCCTGCCAGTGCTCAGTGACTTGGCTATGATATCGCTGTATAGAACTCCTTTTTGCTTTTCCAATGCGGCAACGAAATCGGCAGCATCCTTCGCCGCGTAGTCGAGCTTCTTCAAAGAATTGTCATCATAATTATTAATTCCAACAGCAAGGATAAGGAGTCGCGGCAGTTGCTTTTGAGCAGTCAGTTTCCCCTTCCAAAGCACCCTGACAGTGGCCGGAATCGATTGGGAATGCTTGTTCTCCGTAATGAGGGAGATCTCGCAGTCCTCTTCGGGAATGGTGACAGTAATTTCCTGGATATCATTCTCCCCGACCTTGGCAGGCGCTCCTTTGGGCGTTGGAATCGGTCGTGCATTGACCCTGGCATAAGCCGGTTTGGCAGGCGCGTCGGCAGGGGCACGAACCTTGTAGCGAATGGTGATGGTTTTTGAGGTCGCCGTGAGAGTACCGTTGGGAATATCGATGATTTCGATCACGGGCGGGAGAATTTTGGTGATAGCCGGGGCTTCCTTGGCAATGCCGCGCGCCGCGTTGGCCTGGCGCACCGCCTCGGCTTCGTCGAGTGGTGTGGCGAGTACCCTGGCGACGATGTCGGGCCGGTAGTAGGTGTCGCGGAACCGTGAGGCGGGGAAGAAGTCGGCGGCCTTATCCTTGCCCCGGTTGACCTGCCAGCCGATGAGATCCTCGCCGCCAACGGAGGCATCGTAGTAGCCGGAAGGTGTCCAGAGCACCCAGCGCTTCCGGTCGGCATGAGGAAAAAAGGCAAGCAGCTCCTTGCCGTCCTTCAGCCGATACCAGCGGATGGTGCCGTCACCAAAGGCTGCCACTACCACCTTGCCGTTGGCGGGGATATTCACCCCCCAGACCACGGCAGGCACCTGCACCTCCCAGAGTGGATTCCCCTTCTTGTCGAAACAGCGCAGATACCATTCGGCTCCGAGGACGAAGGATTCGCTATCCGGGGCCAAGGCCAGAGAGCGGGATCTTTCATATTCATCGAGTTTCAGCGGCTTGCCGTTCAGCTTTGGGCTGTAGGTATTTTTCCACTCCGTCACATCCATTCCCGGTAGCGCGGTGAGCGGGGCGCTGAGTCCGGTGGTGTTCGCGTCAAGGGTCAGTTGACGTGTGGTCAGATCGAAGAGGGCCGGAGCTTTGCCAAATGATTCAAAACCAAAACGAACCCTGCTCGCGTCAGGGGCAAGGAGAAATCCTTCATAATTATTGTCTCGAAAGTCGGCGTTGGCCTGGGGCACGAAGAGGGTTCGCTTGCCCGTGGGAGAGATCACGCCGAAATCAGGCGCGACACTGCCGAAGACCACGCTCCCGTCCGGCAGGGGAGCCAGCTCCATGATGTTACCGCGACCGGCTGGGATGTCAATGAACGCACCACGCCCTCCGTCATTCCAGCGGCGGATCAGGTATGTCCAGACGCCATTGATCTGTTTCTGGTTCTGACCTCCGGCATAGAGAAACCTGCCGTCAAGAGACCATGCGATTCTACCCTGATTACCGTTATCATGGCTGCCAGCAAGGGTAACTGGAGCGGAGAGATTCCGTCCAGAAAAGATCGTGACTTGTGCGGTATCGAAATACCCTACCGCGATTTTCGAGCCGTCAGGCGAAAAGCGGACGGCAAAGGGACCCTCTCCATCAGGGGCCTTGACCTTGCAGCGCGGGGAGAGAGTGGCGACCTGCCCTGAGCTTGCTCCCCAGCCGTTTGGCCCGGCCTCATAGAGCCGCACAAAGCCATCATAACAGGTGGTGACCAGATGGCCGCTACGGGAAAAGTGGGCCGAGTAGCTGTCAGAACCGTACTCCCGATCTTCTGCCGCGAGAGAGAAGTCTGAGGTACGGTAGATGCGGATGCCATTTCTTCCGAGGGTTGCGGCAAGCCATCGTCCGTCAGGAGAGTAGGCGAGGTGGCAAATGGTATCAGTGACTCCATTGATACGCCCGGTCATCTCGCCGGTGGTACGATCGAAGAGGTAGATAACATGGCCATCTGATTCCGCCGTTTTCTTTCCGTTATTGAACTGCGTCCATCCCCCGGTGGCAATGGTCTTGCCGTCCGGGGAGAGGGCAACGCTAAAGAGTTTCCCTTCGTGACCTTCGCCTGCTGGCGGGCGGATGGTCCGGATCAGCCTGCCAGCGGAGAGTTCCCAGACACGCAGGCTCTTGTCATCGGAGGCAGTCACAAGGAAGCGACCAGCGGCATCTGTGGCGATGCGGTTTATCATCGCCGTATGCATACCGGGATCAATCCGGAGGATGGGCTCCGTGGAGGGCTCGGCAGCAAATGCCATAACCACACCGGCACAGAGAAGCATCATCACGAGTAAAACAACGCGCGTCATTCGGCCCATGGTTAACCTCCAGCGTAATTTATAGTTCCAGGTTCTTTTAAACCCAATGACAATCAAGGCAAAAGCACCAGTTTTCATGTTCACCTCAACCAGCCCTGCTAAACTACTCATTATCCAGAAACTTCCCATCTTCTGCGCTTGATTTGAAATAATCTATTCCCTTGTTTTCAAAACTTCAACCAGATCAAGTGTTACCAGCCGTCGTCTGACCAGAAGTCCGGAAAGTGCTGAAACAATAATGATAACCATAAAAGCAAAAAAAAAGTTATAGGCGCTGAAGACAAGCGGCAACCGGTAGAGTTCGGAGCTGAGCCCTTCGGCCAGCAACCAGGAGAGCCCGATCCCTATCAGAAAGCCGACCGGAATGGCCAGAATGGTGAGCAGCGCCTGCTCGCCGAGCAGAATAACCGAGACTTCAGCTTCCGTCATGCCAAGAACCCTGAGGCTTGAGAGCTCACGTGCCCGTTCCGAGAGCGAGATACGCGCCCCGTTGTAGACCACAGCGAAGGCCAGCACACAGGCAAAAATGGTGAGAATGAGCGTCGACGTGGTCATGCTTTGGGCAATCAGCTCATCGAAACTCTCCTTCATCGCCTTCAGCATCATGATACCGGCAACACCCGGCATCTTTTTGAAGGTGGTGTAGAGAGAAGCGGCCTTTGCCTGATCAATGCGCAGATATGCCGCATTCAATGCCCCGCCGTCACCCGCAAGCCGGTTGAGCGCTCCAAGATTCATATAGGCCGACAGACCCAGAATCTCATCAATGGTGCCACTGACCACCACTTCCCGATGAAGCTGTTTTCCCTGCAGAAAATCTACCTGCATCCTGTCGCCCACCCTGACACCCAGAATATCCGCGAGCATTTTGGTGAGCACAATGCCCTCCTGGGGAAGAGTCAGCCGCCGGTTGTTCTTGTCAACCAGCCGCTGCAACCCCTCTGATGACTGGAGCCCCCTGATCGACTGACGACGGACACGGTGGCCAAAACTCATCTTTACCGACTCTTCCCGATAATATTCATGCTCCAGCACCCCGTCAAGTGAAGCAATCGCATAAGCCACCGACGGGGGCATGGGGGTGTTGAAGAGCACCGTCACATCCTCACGATGCTTCCCATTAAACTCAACCTGCACCATTCGTTCCGTTGAATCGTAGGTGAAGCGTCCGGCAACAAGAATAGCCACCGCCAGCGAAATCATCAACACCGTCATGGCCGCCTTCCAGCGACGACGCTCCAGGTTGCGCACAATAATCCTTAACGAGACCGGTATTTTATTCCGCAACGACTCGCGATCAAAAAAGCCGGGTTTATAGATTGCCGGTGATTCGGGCCGCATCGCCTCCGCCGGAGGGAGCTGCACAGCCTTGCGGACAGCGCCAAGCGCACCAAAGACCGCCGCCCCGAAGCTCAACAACACCGACAGGGCGACATCCTCAAAACGGAAATAGTAGACCAGCTCCGCAAAATTGTAAAAATCGCCGTAGATATTCATCAGCCCTCTGCCGAGCCAGGCGCCAAGCAGCGTCCCCGCAACCGAGCCCACTGCAGTGGGAATCAGGGCAAAGCCGAGGTAGTGCAGCCCGACATCCTCGTTCGAGTAACCCATCGCCTTGAGCACCGCAATCTGGTCGCGCTGCGTTGCCACAAGACGGCGAAGCACCACATTGAGCAGAAAGACGGCAACCGCAAGAAAAACAACAGGAAGAAAGGTGATCTGGATACCGACCTGCTTGATTTCATCGACAATAAAACGATCAGAGAGCTGCTCACTCCGCCCGTACGCCCCAAGCGAACCATAGCGCCTGAAGAGGTTGTCGAGCTGCATGATCACATCCTTTTCCGAGGCACCATGCGCCAGTGTCAGCGACATGTTATTGAACGCGCCGCTCATGTTCATGGCCGACTCGAGAGCCCTGCGGCTCATCCAGAAGACTCCGAACCGGCGCTTGTCAGGGAAAAAGGAGCCCGGCTGCACCTCATAGATGTACTCTGGAGAGAGACCCATCCCGACAATCAGCAGCTCCTTCTTTCGTCCGTTGATCACCGCACTGATATGGTCGCCCGGAGCGAGGTGGTTGGCCTCAAGAAACGGTTTGCTGACAATCACCTCCTCCGGCTTGCCCGGTTCGATGTAGCGCCCCTTCTTCAGAAAGATATCGTTCAGCACCGGCGTCCGGTACTCGGGGATCGATACCAGCCTTGCCGTAGCAGGCTCATCAAGACCTGGAACATCAAGCGTCACATCGGCAATAATGCGGGTGCTGACCGAGGCCACCCCCGGAATTCGGCTCACCATCTCACGGTAAAACTCCGGCGCACGCTTGACCTCAACAAAAATATCCGCAAACCGGAACCGGCTGTAATAGCGCTCCCGCGAAGCCTCCAGCGAGTACTTCACACTGCTCATGGAGACAAAGACCGAGATTCCGCAGGCCACCACCGCCGCCACAGCAAGCATCTGCCCCTTCAGGTGAAGCAGTTCGCGCCACAACTTTCTCTGCAGGGGTTTCATCGCACTCCCCTACCAGACAAGTTCAGAAGGAGAGAGACGCTCAAGATTCTTCCGATCTTCAACAATTTCACCGCTGCGCAGGCGAACCACCCGGTCAGCCATACCAGCAATCGAAGCGTTGTGAGTAATCACCAGCGTTGTTGTCCCCAGTTCACGATTCACCTTCTCAATCACATCAAGCACCAGCTTGCCGGTCTGAAAATCAAGCGCCCCGGTAGGTTCATCACAGAGCAGCAGCTCAGGCCGCTTGGCGATAGCCCGCGCAATGGCCACCCGCTGCTGCTCACCACCCGAAAGCTGCGCCGGAAAATGGTCGAGACGATGGCCAAGCCCTACCAGCAGAAGCGCCTCCTTCGCTGGCATCGGATGTTCAGCAATCTCCGTCACAAGCTGCACATTTTCAAGCGCCGTCAGGCTCGATATCAGGTTGTAAAACTGAAATACAAACCCGATTGAGCGCCGCCGGTAAGCCGTCAACTCAGCCTCAGTCGCCGCCGTAATCTCTCGCCCATGAAAAAAAAGCTTGCCAGACGAAGGCACATCCAGCCCCCCGATAATATTGATCAGCGTTGACTTCCCGCTTCCTGAAGCCCCAAGCAGCACCACAAGCTCACCCGCATAAAACTTCACCGACACACTCTTCAGCGCATCAACCTGCACCTCTCCCATGACGTAGGATTTCGACAGCTCACTGATGTTGAGGACTGGCTCGTCAGGCGCTACGGTAGCGGGATAATGGTGACTATCGGAAGCTGCTGTAGGTGAGGAGGGCATTTCAGAATAACTTGTTTGGAATTGGAGATACCATGATAAGAAATAACATCATTCTCTCCCTATCCATTTCACATTTCATGATAAGGCCCCAAAAAAAGCTTGCCATTGAAATGAATGAGATGCGACGGTGAGTCAGCAACCCATCACACTGTTTCCCTCGCAATTTCAGACAGATACCTTGCCATAACAGACCGGTTCTGAAAAGCGCTCACATATAACAATCCCGCCTTTGCTATTGCAGGCAAAGGTCTCTACCTGACAAAACTGGTAAAAATCTTGCTGACCGCTTCTGGCCCCGGAAGCGAAGCCTTCGTCTGCTCCCGCATCTTGAGCAGCCACGCCATGTTTCGTCCGAGCACCTCCATGATCTGCACCCCTTCGGCATCCTGCAACGCTTCGCCGGGCGCCCGTCCGTGCGTTATATTCCAGTAATTGGAGGTTGCAAGAATCATCTCCGAATAGGTCAGATAGTGATTCAGGCTGTCATAAGTGGATGAGCCTCCGGTACGGCGAACAGCCACAACCGCTGCAGCCACCTTCTGACGAAAAAGCCCGCCATTGCATCCTGATACCATAAAGGCACGGTCGAGAAAAGATTTCATGGTACCCGCAATACCTGCAAAATAGACTGGTGATGCAAGAATGAGACCATCAGCCTGATTCATCAATTGAATCGATTCATTCACCGAATCAGTGGTGATGCTGCATTTTTCATCCCGATTTTTGGCACACGCTCCGCAGGCCATGCAACCCCTGATCGGCTGATTACCTATCTGCAAAATTTCAAAGTTGATACCGCTCTCCTGTAATTGCTGGCCAACTCCCATCAGTGCGTGCCAGGTATTCCCCTCTTTTCTCGGGCTTCCGTTAATTGCTATAACTTTCATTATTCAATATCCTTTTGTTATTTAAACACTTAAACGTCAATGTAATATTTCATGAATTTCACGACAACACTGTACATCAAGAGAGCAAGTTCTGCAACGCCATCGAACTCAATAACATCTCTCATCGTAACATCGTGTGATAAAAAAACTTCAGGTTCATCTTCTTGATCAATCGCAAAATAACAGACAGAAAATGCTACGGCAGATGTTTTCAGACAGAAACGTCAGTACCGATCACTCTTTGAGGTCAACCTGTCACCTCTTCTCTAACCGCTGTTGTTCTGCGAGATATTTTGCCAGTTCAGGCCACAATCGGAGCATTTGCCGACGATCCAATTGCTCAATTCCCTTACCATACCGCTCTTGAGCAAATTTCTTCACGAGAGGTGAGGCTTTTGCCGCCTGGAGGTCGCGGTTACGGATGATTTCAGCAAGAGCCGCAAATTTTGAAGTGGCAGAAGCTCTGTCACGCTGGACAGCGAGAGAGGATGATTTGTCTTTCTCGCTAATCACGGCTTTTTCCTGACCTCTGCTGTCCTGCACAGAAGGCGAACTTTGCTCAGTTGGCATAGTGATAACCTTTTGCTTCACTGCACTTGATGGCCCATACCAGCCAAGAATAATCGGCAAAACGGCTGCAAGAATGGTCACTCCGCCGCCAATAAGCGCTATTTTGATCTCAGTTTTCATCTTCATGCCCTCTTTGATTATGTAAGAAAGAAATAAACTTCTGGTGAAGCCGTCAGCTCCAACGTCCTGAATGCTCCTGTGGATATCAGAATGCACAAAAGCATCCCACCATCTGGCAAAAACAGCACATCCCGCTTTTCAAGATCTTTTTACAGGCGGGAACATGATGGAGGCTTTCAAATCGTGTCGCTGCCTAAAAAAATACGTTCAGTGTCAGATTTTGATTTCCGCGCTTCTTGCGGATCACCTTGACCATATAATTCAATCGTGACCGGGGTAAGCAAGCGCCCATACCAGTGCAACGATCCAACCAATACCGCTCCATCCGAGAAGAATATTCAGGGTAAGGATCGCCACTTTGCTGTGATGTGCTCGCAAGAACGCCACACCGGATGGAATAAAATACGCCACCCATAACAAGACCATGAGCAGAAAAGACACAAACGGCGAGGAATTAGACCAATGCCAGGAATAAAAATAATTCATCATATACTGTCAAAATCCACCGGAAATGATGGTTCAATGTTGTTATGGCTATCCCGCCCTTCCGGCATGGCATGAACTCCTGTAGGCAAAGTCCCGTTGGCGACGAGATATTCAAGAAGATAATTGGTTAACCGATAATAACCGCCTGGTTTTCCAGTAGTTTCCAGCGGCGGCTTTCCTGCAGCCCATCCCTCCACAATTTGCTCTACCAATGGCTTATAGTCGGCAACTGTTTTACCAGTCAACACCGTATTCAGCATAATCATTTTTCAACCTGTTATTTTTTAATAATCTCACTCTATCGAATTTCCCCCAACCCGCTCTTTTAATGCCTCATTCATCATCCGATATCCATTCCTGAACGTTGATTCCAGGATAAAAAGCACCGGTTTACAGAGAATTCCACGAAACTCTTCGGTGTGGATAAAACGGCATTTACTGGGACCAAGCTCCTGAATCTCAAAGTAATGATAAGCCTCAAAAACGCCCTTCAGGAATATGGCATTCCATCCCAGTTTGACTGGAGATGCGCAAGTACTGATGGTGGCTCGAAAGGAAAACTCTGGCAAACCATAAACCTTTGCCTTTATCCTTAATTGCTCACCTTCCGAGGCATTACCGATAATCGTGCGGAGAAAGAGATTCCACTCTGGATAGAGGGAAAAAGCCACCAAAACAACCCACACCTCTTCTGCTGAAGCATCAATAATAATTTCACTCCGCATTGTTTTCATGATACTTTTTTACCGGCAATATAGAAATACTGAATATTTAATGTTTGAACTATTAGTCTCTCCGGTGGCGCGCCAGCTCATGCCCGGCGCTGCATCCCGCCAGCAACAGCGCGAGCGAGAGTGATAGTCGATAGTCTCTTCTCATGCCTTGTCGGTTTTAATCAGTTCGTGGGGTGATTTCCCCTCCCCTGCCTCTTCATGGGTGCGGCCATCCCGAATATGGTAGATCCGCCTGAAGGTGGGGATGATTTTTTCGTCGTGGGTGACAATGATAATGGCCGTCTCATACTGACGCGCCATGTCGTTGAGGATGGCAATCACCGCAAGCGCACGCTGGCTGTCGAGCGGAGCGGTCGGTTCATCGGCAAGGATGACCGGCGGATGGTTGACGAGCGCTCTGGCAATAGCCACCCGCTGCTGCTCGCCGCCGGAGAGCTGCGCAGGCATCGCCTTTGCCCTATGGCCGACATCAAGCGCCTCCAGCAGCTCCATCGCCCGTTTGCGGGCCACACCATTCCGCTCACCGGCCAGCATCGGCAGCAGCGCCACATTATCCACCACATCGAGAAAGGGAATCAGGTAGGGCGCCTGAAACACGAACCCGATTTTATCGCGCCGGAGCGCCCGAAGATCCCTGATTTTCCAGCCGTTGTCATAGATCATCTCCTCCCCCAGTCGCATTCGTCCTGCGGATGGTTCGATAACGGCACCAAGGCATTTCAGCAGCGTGCTTTTCCCGGAGCCTGAGGGGCCGACAAGCCCGACAACCTCTGCCGGAGCAACCTGCATGTCAACCCCCTTCAGAGCATCCACAAGGGTGTCTCCACTTCCATAGCGCTTCTGTAACCCCTCAATCACAATGCCATTGCCCGACATCTCAACCTCCTATTGCTTCAGCAGGATCAACCTTGAGCGCTGCTGTAATGGCAAGAATACTGGCAAGAACCGAAATCACCATGACGATGATGAAGCCACGAATTGCATCGCCGGGTTCAAGCAGCACATATCTTGGAAAAAATGGCGACCAGAGCGTTGCGGCAATCTTTCCAACCACAAAGCCAATGGCTCCAAGCCCGATCGCCTGCTGAAGAATCATGCTGGCGATGACACGGTTTCTGGTTCCAATCAGCTTCAGCACCGCAATCTCCCGGATTTTTGCCATCGTCATGGTGTAGATGATGAAAGCGACAATTGCCGCACTGACAATGGAGAGAATGACGAGAAACATGCCGATCTGTTTGGCCGATGTTGCAATGAGCTTGTCGACCAAAATCGTCCGCATCTGTGAGCGCGTATAGACCTGAAGCCGCTGCCAGCGTTGAATATCCTTTGCGACGGTTTCAGGAGCGTATCCTGGTTTCAGTTGCACGAGCACGGCATTAACGTAGACGCTGGTGGTTTGTGATGCAATAATGGCATCGAGCAATCCCGGCACATTTGGACGGTTAAAGCCGGGATTTTGCGCTGTGCGCCGCCGCTGCTGAAGCAGCATATCATTATCCTTGAGAAACTGCGCCTCCTGGGCCTCTTTCAGCGGAATAAACAGCATCGGATCGCCACCAGAGGAGACCATGCGCCGCGTCAACCCGACAACCCGGAATCGGTTGCGGCGGATAATCACGGTATCGCCCAGCGCACATCCTGCTTTGACATCCGTCACAACCTCATAGTGGCCTCCAGTCAGGTGGCGACCAGCGACGAGAAAGCCCGGCTGCCCAGGCTCACCCGGCCCGCCCGGTACCACGCCCACCACCATTGCCCGCACATCGCCCCCTCCATGACGCACCTGCATGGTGAGATAGGTGACATTGGCCGCACGCGCCACACCCGCAATCCCGATAATACTGCGGTAGGTATCCTCGTAGAGGCTCGATGGTTCGGCATAAGGGCCGAGGGTTCCCTGCTGCACCACCCAGAGATCGGCTCCGCTATTGTCGATCAGCACATTGGCATCATCAACCATGCCACGATAGATCCCGGCCATGCTCAAGGTAACCCCGATCAAAAGACCGAGGCCGAAACCGGTCATGAGAAAGCGCACCCACCCATGCAGTATATCCCGTCCAGCAAGGCTGATCATAGGAGGCTTCCTTTACTGTTATTCCTGATAATCGTGATACGGCTTCCGGCATGTAACGCGCTTTTGCTGTACACAACAACGCGCTCGCCGGGTTGCAGACCCGCAAGCACCTGAATGTTTCCTGCCTGGTCAGTTGCACCGATGCGAACCGGCGCAAAACGAAGGGTTGAGCCATCAACCACCCAGATGCCGAGCTGCCCGTCGATTCGGTGCACGCAGGCGTTGGGCACAACGGGAACTGCTTGCAGAGGCGAAAGCAGGACGCTCACCTCACACAATTCGCCAACCGGCGGCAAAGGCTGAGGCAGAACCGTGAAAACAACTTTGGCGAGAATCTCCTCGGTAACGCGATCAGCGAGCGGTTCAATGCGCAGCACAGAGGCAGCAAAACTCCTCCCTGATTGCGAACGGAGCCTCACCTCCGCCGGAAGCGCCGCTTTCAGTCCGGCACTTTGCAACTGGTCGAACCGCACAGCAACCCAGAGACTCCCGGGATCAATCATCTCAATGATGCTCTGGCCCGCCAGCACCGTGTTGCCCGGTTCAGCATCACGGCTTGTCACCAATCCATCAGTTGGCGCTACGAGCAACAGATTGTGCCGCAGCTTTACCATACCCTGATACTCGGCCTTGACGGACACCAGCCCCTGACGCGCCGCATTGACACCAGCCTGTGCTCCGGATGCAGCAGCGCTGGCGGCCTCCGCCTCCTGATGCTTCGCGTCCACCAGTTCAGCACTCGCGGCATGAGCTTGCAGCAGCAACCCGTACCGTTTTTCCTGCGAAGCGGTAAACGTCTCTTTTGCTTTGGCATCACGCAACTGCGCTTCTGCCGAAAGCACCCCGGCCTCCGCCCGTATGATGGCGGAACGTTGAGCGCTCAGATGCTCATCCAGATCGACCGGATCAATCTCACCAACAACCTGACCAGCCTTGACCATATCACCCACATCAACCGTGAGACTCTTGACCCGACCCGCTGCAACCGATCCAATCCTGTGGGTATATCGCGCCTCAAGGGTACCAATGCCAGAGAGCACGGGAGTAATCGCTCTCTTTTCAACCTCCACAACCGTTACTGGCACTGAAGCGAGCGGTCCTGAACGCAGTGCCACGTAGAAGAAGAGCAGCGCCAGGGGAAGCAACACCGCCAGTAACCGGACCATTTTTTTATTAATGGCTTTAACGTTCATGGGTTCTCTGTTTTATGCTCCTGGCGTAAAGCGCAAAGAGCGGTTTGGCATTGCCAAGCATCACAGTAATATCACCGGCTATCAGGGACTGCATCACCAGCCCCTGCACCATTCCGATAAACATCACCGAAGCGGCTGCCACATCAAGATCGGGATCGATTATGCCCTCACCCATCCCTTTTGCGAGGAGTTTGCCAACACGGTCACTGTAATGGCGAAGCATGGTTTGAGCAATTGCTTTGGCCGCTGTGGGATCGGGGCGCTGAAGTTCAGCAAACATAATGCGCGGCGCTCCGGGATGCTTTGCCACAAAATCAATATGCGCTGCAAACATCAGCTCAAGCGCCTCCAGCGGCGACTCGGTTGTGGCAATCACCTTGTCAATCCTGCCGAGCAGTTGAGCAGTAACCCACTCCATCACCGATTGCCAGAGCGCATCTTTATTCGGGAAATGGCGGAAGAGTGCTCCCTGTGTCAACTGCATCCGCTCGGCAATCTCCGCCGTCGTAATGGATGCAGGATTTTTCTCGGCAGCAAGCTCAATCACCGCCTCCACCGTCACCGCCCGCCTCTGCTCTGCCGGCAGATTTTTTATGGTTGTGTTTGTTGTTTTCATAGTGGTTTGGTTTGTATGACGGAAGATAGTAATTGATTACAATCTTTTAGAATTAAAACGCAAAAAAGCCGCAAAGGGCTCCATGCGAGTAGCCTTTCGTTGTAGAGGAAACTGAATCAGGTAGTGAGAATCCTCATATACTCATCATGAGAACCTATCAAAACCAATACATTAGTGCATCTTTTTCAAGCGCCAGAGCTCGATAGTTCAACCCGATTCTCACCGAATACAAGCCACCAACTTTTTTAAATTGCAGGGAAGGATGCCTTCGATCGCTCTTCAATAACTGAAAGTTTTTATCCGCAATGTCCTGAATTTGTTCAGGTAATTGATAGTATAACTTCCAGAACTCTTTTGTTGTATGATACATCAGAGTTCCTTGACATCACCATTGGCAATATCAGCAAGCGCTGCATTAATTAAATGATTTAATTTTCCTGCGTTATAATCTTGCTCTATCTGCTTGTCCCACTTATTGTTGTTATATTCAGCAATCCACAGCATGAGACTACCAAAATCTTCACTTGACAAGTGCTGAATAGCCTGTTTAATTTCAACAACAGTCATCGTTATTATGGAAGAGGTTTCAAAAATGCTTTATTCATTGCAGCAAGGTAATAAGTTACCAGCAACTCCGCTGCCTGGGTCGTAAGAAAGATAGTCAATACCGTTGTGATAGCAAAATAGCATTTAATTACTTCCTCTCAAGAGAAATATATTTACCGGTTCCAAGCCTGTCAGTCCAGCAAAGCGTAATGGCTAAAATGTTCAAGCAAGACAATGATGAAATTGCTACTGCAATAAACATTAAAGTGCGATTTTTTAGCTGCGCGGAATATCAAAATTATCTGCTGTATGCAACCAGCTAATCTTCACAAGTTCCCTCGCTTTATGAATGACTTTTGGTCGTTTCGATCGCTTGAGCTTGATTTTACTGACTATTGGTCGCTGAACCACATCAATCCACTCAACAGTCATGAAAAAAATCACCATTTTCCTCGCTTCGTCAAATGAGCTGAAAGATCAACGGGATGCGTTTGAGCGTAAAATTTATCGCAAATGCAAGGCGTGGTTTGATAAGGGCATATTTCTGCATCTTGAAATATGGGAAGACCTTTCGGCAAAAATGTCGCCCACTCGTTCACAGGATGAGTACAACAACCTGATTAAGGAAAAGGCTGACCTGTTTGTGCTGCTCGCCCGCACAAAAGGATGGATAGAGCATAACGACACAAGCAAAACCTACAAATGCAGTCCCGTTGTGCAGGAGGTAACCCGTCAGCAAAACGGCGAACATTTATTTACTGATGTTAAACCACTTATAAGCACACTTAGTAATAAACTGATTTATGACTTGGGAACAGGACACGTAACTGTAGTTTCATACGAAACTGCTTCACTCTATGTCCGTTATGGTGAAAGCATCCTCCGCTACTGCACACAAGTTGAGCATCAACTTGCCATTCTTGCCGAACACATTGGCTCATACCACACAGCAATTGGTAATCTCGATAAAGCTCTTTCCTATTTTGAAAAAGTATCTGCATTAGTAGAAAAAATCTACGAAATTACTCCTGACTGCCTTATAATTAAACGTCTGCTATCTATTTCATACTGTAAGCTTGGCAATACCCACACAGCACTTGGTAATCTTGATAAGGCACTCTCCTTTTATGTGCAATATTTTCAGTTAAGCAAAGAGCTATACAAAGCCTATTCGAACAACATTTCCTTCAAAAATGGGCTTGCTATTTCTTATTCAAAACTCGGACATACCCACATGGCTCTCGGTAATCTCGACAAGTCTCTTACTTTTTTTGCCGATGAAACCCGTTTGTTTAAAGAACTCTATGAAGTAGATCCCAATAATGTTTTTTTCAATAATAGACTTGCTAATGCTTATGGGACCTTAGGGCAAATGCATAGTGCTCTTAACAGTTTTGATGACGCCCTCGCTTGTTACAATAATGCAACCCTATTATTCGAAAAACTCTATGAAGCAGCTCCCAACAACGTTTCCTTCAAAAATGGGATTGCTATCTCTTATTCAAATCTCGGACAAATCTACACTGCATTAAGTCATCTTGACAAAGCTCTCACTTATTATGAGAAATCTTTCACATTATCCGAAGAACTCTATGAAGCAGCTCCCAATAACGTTTCCTTCAAAAATGGATTTGCAATTTTCTGCTTTAAGCTTAGTGCATTTTATAACAATCACCATTCCGGCGTTGTTACTGCCCGCAACTATTTCCAGCAAGCTGAAACCTTGTGGGCGGAGCTGACCGAAAGCGCACACGGCTATGTTGAATTCCAACGCTACCTGTCAATCGTCCGAAACATTTTGAGCGAACTGCCGCAATCCTAACATCTTGTTATCCATGCCCAACAAACTTCTCATCATAAAAAACATCACCCACGAAGGCTCTGGATTGCTTGAACCACTGCTCCACACCTATGGCATTTCAGCCGACGTTGTAGATTTATCGCAAGGCGGTAACTTCCCCGATCCGCAAAACTATCGGGCGGTTGTGGTGCTTGGCGGCCCCCAAAGCGCCAATGATGCCACAACCTCCATGCAGCACCAGCTCAAGCAAATTGAGCAAATTGTGGTGGAGGGAATCCCCTACCTCGGCATCTGCCTTGGAATGCAATTGCTGGTAAAAGCCGCAGGTGGAACGGTGCTCCCCTGTACACAAAAAGAGACTGGCTTTTTTGAAGATGATGGCGCTCCAAACGACATTAAGCTAACTAACGCTGGCAAAACCGATCCGCTTTTTGCTGGACTGAACGACACCATCCGGGTATTTCAACTGCACAGCGAAACCGTAGAGCTTGCTGCATCAGGCATAGAGCTGCTTGCAACAGGCCATCATTGTAAAAACCAGGCGGTGAAGGTTGGCAAAAACGCCTATGGCCTGCAGTGCCATTTTGAGATGACTCGCTCGATGTTTGCCGAGTGGCTAACCATTGACCACGACCTGAGGCGGATGGATCACCAGAGCCTTTTTGCCCAGTTTGACACGCTCCAGGAAGATTACACCGCAACAGGCAGAATACTCATGGAGAACTTTCTGAGGATTGCCAACCTTGTCTGAATCGCAGATAAAAGTGTCAATTAACAACGGTTTAACCATTCCGCACTCGCGTCCTCACTTTCTGGATGGAACCAAAATATCGGGACGGGCAGTTTACCGAGTGACCGTTTTCACAACAAATTCGGGCGGTTCCTGGATATGCTTTTTAACCGCACAGAGATTGGCAGCACTGATAACCGCATCTTTATATTTTTCAGGAAAGCTTGGAGGCAGTTCGATAGCTATCTCAATTTTTGCTACACCTCGACCTGATTCCTTGCCGTAATGAGTCTGAACAATCCGGATTTCATCGGTCGGGATACCCCTGCTCTGGCAAAAAGATAATACGAAGACACCAGCACAGGTACCGATTGAGGCAAGAAAGAGAGAAAATGGCTCTGGAGCAGAATCATCACCCCCGGCATAGGATGACTGATCGGTCTGAATAGTAAAGCCATTAAAATCGGCATTCACCTTCTTGCCGCCGCCGAACGTTACGATCATTTCGCTTTTCATGGTATAACAAATGACAAAAGTTGCTATAAAATGTTGATTAAGTTATAAGTACAGTCTTATAATAAGACAAATTAGAATGAACTTGACTTTTTCTGACTTTTCAAATAAAAAGGGCGCTTGAGTATGTCCGGGGTGATCACC
>CAJAAV010000128.1 GCA_903937835.1 uncultured Chlorobiaceae bacterium
AGTATGTGGATCAGGGGGCGGATTACTATGAAGAGCAATACCAGAAAAAAGTTTTCAAGAACTTGAAACGAACGGCAGAATCATTTGGATATACCCTGATGAAGAACGAACAAACTATTTCGGCAGCATGAGTTTCTTAGGAACAATTCAGGAAGGCCCTGCTTTGCTGTAACATAGAAACTCTGGAGGGAACTGCAAATATTCCGTTATCGATTCTCCGTGCTTCAAAGAATGAAAAGAGGGGGGGGGGCGGGTTATGCTGGTTTCTACCGACATGTCATCCCTACCGGATTTAAGAAATAAGATTTGAGACTGCGTCATATCCTGAATTCAAGCTCCGTGGGTGAGGCATGTTGGTGGCAAAAAAAAGAGCTCTCCCCCCTCTTTTTCTTGAGGCTCCGCAAGCGGGCATGGCATTTCAAAATGTTTTTCTTAATAAAATTCTGTTATATTTATCCATTATGGTACGACCGACGATAAAGAAACTCTTTACGATGCCCCTATGAATATCCCTGATTTTTTTGATGATAATCGTCGTAACCCAACGGGAGCATCAGGAAAAGAGACACCCAACCTTGATGGGCTTGATGGTTTGTTTGATTCGGAAGAACTCTTTGACCGGATCAGCCAATATAACGAAGATGGATTTGTGATTGAGGCGCTGGCTGTTGCCCGTCGTCTTGAAGCGATTGCACCCTATAATACGGAAACCTGGTTTTTCCTTGGCAACTGCCTGACACTGAACGGCTCTTTCGATGAAGCACTTGATGCATTTCAGAAAGCAGTCGTCTTCAGTCCATCGGACAGTGAAATGCGTCTCAACCTTGCGCTCGGCTACTTCAACACCGGCAATTTTGAGGAGGCACTTGAAGAGCTCGACGACACCATGATCGACCTCTCCCTTGAAAAGGAGTACCATTATTACCGGGGCATTGTCCTGCAGCGCCTGGAACGATATGAGGAGGCTGAATCGGACTTTGAACGCTCTCTTGATCTTGATGCAGAGTTTGCCGATGCCTGGTATGAACTTGCCTACTGCAAGGACATTCTTGGCAAACTTGAGGAGTGCACCTCATGCTACCGGAAAGCTGTGGATCAGGATCCCTACAATATTAATGCATGGTACAACAATGGCCTTGTTCTGAGCAAGATGAAGCGCTACGATGAGGCGCTTGATTGTTACGACATGGCGCTTGCAATTTCAGATGATTTCAGTTCGGCATGGTACAACCGGGCAAATGTTCTTGCCATAACAGGATGCATTGAGGAAGCGGCAGAAAGCTATCTGAAAACCCTCGAGTTTGAGCCTGATGATATCAATGCCCTCTATAATCTTGGAATTGCCTATGAGGAGCTGGAGGAGTACGGTGAGGCCATACCCTGCTACCGCCGATGCATCGGTATAAGCCCCGAGTTTGCCGAAGCCTGGTTTGCTCTTGCATGCTGCCATGAAGCTCTTGAAGAGTACGAGGAAGCTTACAAAGCAACACTGGAGGCGTTGAAAACAACATCCGACAGCGTTGAATTTTTGCTGCTGAAAGCGGAGATCGAGTACAACCTTAACTTTCTTGAAAAGTCCATCTCGACGTATCAAGAGATCATTACACTTGAGCCGGATAATCCTCAGATCTGGGTTGACTTTGCCATAGTGCTCAGGGAAGAGGGTCTGGTCAATGCATCCATCGACGCGCTGCACCAGTCACTGAAGCTTCAACCGCTCTCGGCTGATGCCCACTTTGAAATTGCCGCCGCCTATTTTGCCATGGGCGACAAACTCAGCACCCTGAAAGCACTGAGCAAGGCATTCAAGATTGATCCTGACAAAAAGGAGCTGTTTCAGAGCACTTTTCCGGAACTCTATCAGCAGGATTCCGTCAGGCGGATGCTCGGTATTTCATGACAAAAGCAACAAAAATTTTTGCCCTGTTGGGGCGGGGAGTTGATTATTCATACTCTCCGCTCATTCATAATTGTGCCTTCCGTGAACTGGGACTTCCCTGTCACTACACGGTTTTCAACATTGCCGAGCCTGATCTGGTGCAAGTCGCCCTTCGCGGCGCAAGGGCACTCGGAATTGCAGGGTTCAATGTCACCATCCCCTACAAGAAAACTGTTGTACCCTTTCTTGATGAACTCTCTGAAGAGGCGGCCTCCATTCAAGCGGTCAACACCATTGTCAATGAGGGTGGAAAACTCACTGGTCACAACACCGATATTGCCGGTTTTGCGGCTCCCCTTTTGCCATACAGAGAGAGCATAACGGGCAGAATGGTCTCTATTTTCGGCGCCGGTGGAGCCGCGCTGGCAGCCATCCTAGCGTTTAACCGTTTTTTTACCCCTGCAGAGATTCTGCTTTTTGTTCGTGACCCTGAAAAAGCACGCTCCCTGCTCAAAGAAACTGGTTATGACAACAGAACGTCGGTCACCATTATCCCGCAGGACAAAGCTGAGAAAATCAGGGAGTGCCGGCTTATCGTCAATGCCTCACCTGTCGGCACCAGAGGAGGTAACGGTGAGGAGTCCATTATTCCCCTTGACCGGGAATTGCTCAACGCTGACCAGATTGTTTACGACATGGTCTACAACCCCCTCAATACTCCACTGCTGCAGGCGGCACAGCATGCGGGTGCCACAACCATATCTGGAATTGAGATGCTGATTGGCCAAGCTGAACGTTCATTTACCCTGTGGACCAACATGAAAATGCCGCTTGCAACTGTTAGAGAGGCGCTTCTGCAAGAAATTCAACAACAACAATCCCGCATATCTGACTGACTCATGAAATGGTTTTTCTCCCTTGTTCTTCTGGTCATTACCGCTGATCAGTTGACAAAAAAAATGGCTATCGCATTCCTCAGGGAGGCTGCTCAAAGCATTGTCATCATTCCCGGCCTCTTCTCCTTCACCTACGCAGAAAACAAGGGAGTCGCCTTTGGCCTGGAATTTGCGCCACCGACAGTGCTCCTCCTTCTGACAGCTCTTATTACGGCAGCCGTGCTGATCTATGTCTTCAAGTCAAACAATCGTACCGCCCTTTTTCTTGTGCCGTTTGCCCTCATTACTGGCGGAGGCATCGGCAATATGATTGACCGGCTCACTCTTGGACGGGTTGTTGACTTCATCTATTTTGATCTTTACAATGGCTACGTTTTCGGCTCCAGCCTCTCCCTTTGGCCTATTTTCAATATCGCAGACTCAGCCATCTCCATTGGCGCCTGCATCTTGATTATCTTTCACAACAAAATCTTTCCTGACGCAAGCCAAGCGGTAAAAAGCCATGTTCGTTGATACCCACTGCCACCTCTCTTTTCCGGAGTTTGACCAGGATCGTAACGAGGTTATAGCACGTCTGACCGAAGGTAATGTAAGCGTGCTCATTGATCCCGGCGTTAACGTTGAGTCAAGCAAAAAATCAATCGAGCTGGCCAGTGACTTCGATTTTATCTACGCCAACGTCGGACTTCACCCTCACGAAGCAGAGCAGCCTGTTCACAAAAATGTTTACGAGGAGCTTGCTGCTCTTGCACGGTCGCCGAAAGTTGTGGCAATAGGAGAGATCGGACTTGATTACCACTATCCTGAGTATAACCGCTCTCTACAGCATGAAGCATTCCGGGAGATGCTGCGGCTTGCCAAATCCCTTGATATGCCGGTCGTTATCCATTGCCGCGATGCTTGGGAAGATATGCTGCATATCCTTTCCGAAGAGAACCATTCTGCCATGCGCGGCGTGATGCACTGCTTTTCGGGTGATACCGTTATTGCTGAAGCTTGTATCCGCAAAGGCTTCAAGCTCTCCATTCCCGGCACGGTAACGTACAAGCGATCGCTGTTGCCCGACGTTATACGAAGTGTTACCCTTGATGACCTGCTCACCGAAACCGATGCGCCTTACCTCAGCCCTGTGCCATGGAGGGGGAAACGGAACGAACCTGCCTGGGTCCGTATTGTCACGGAGAGTATCGCCCATATCAGGGGAATTCCTCTGGAAGAAGCGGCAGAAGCCATTACCTGTACGGCCATTGCATTGTTTAGATTACCGATATTATAAAAAGCATCTGCCTTCTGCTGACGGCGGCGCTGCAATTATTTTGAAATTCATGCAAACTTGCTTAGGTTGAGGGCCAAACCGAAACAGAAGCAACAACCTGAAACAGAGCTTATGGAACAAAGTATAAAACCGTCAACGGGGGAGAATTTTCTCTACGTTGCCATTAGATATAAAGCTGCGATTATCAGCGCCCTTGTGTTGGTTATCGCCATAGGAGTTGGATCGTTCTTCTGGATGCAACACCAGAAAACAAGTGAACAGGAGGCCGCACTCAAACTCTCCCGGATTTCACCGCTTCTTGACCAGGGCGATTTTCAGACCGCCATCTACGGTCAAAGCAAGGTTCCTGGACTGAAAAAAATTGCTGCCGAGTACGCTGGCAAATTTACCGGAACCCCAAGCGGCAATATGGCTAATTTACTGCTTGCCAATGCTTGGTACTCTCTTGGAGAGTTTGACAGTGCGCTTAACGTGTTCAAAAACGTATCGACAGCAAACAACGACCTTGCTGCTGCCGCTCTGGCAGGCGCAGGTGACTGCTACTTTAATAAAAATCAGTTTGCCCCTGCCGCAGAAAGCTATCAGGATGCCTCAAAAAAGGCTGACAACAGTGTCCTCAAAGCACTGTACCTTACCCATGCGGCCAACAGCTTCCAGCAGTCAAACCAGTTTAAAAAAGCGGCGGAGCTCTATACGAAAATCATCGCTGACTATCCCGGCACAACCGGTGCCGCCGTAGCTCAAAGGTCGCTCTGGCAGATTTCCGGAAACCTTTAATAACAACAACCGTTACCTTAAATATTTTTTACATGCCCGAACAGTTTATTATCAAGACAAGCCTTGGTGACATTACCATCAGCCTCTACGACGACACCCCGCTGCACCGCGATAACTTCATCAAGCTCACTGGCGAAAACTACTATGATGGCATCCGCTTTCACCGGGTGATCGACGGCTTCATGATCCAGACCGGAGACCCGTTGTCTCGCCATGAGGACAAACGCTCGCTGCATGGCACCGGAGGCCCGTCAACCCGCATTCCGGCAGAAATCAAACATCCAAACAAAAAAGGAACGCTTGCCGCTGCAAGAGACAATAATCCACAGAGAGCCTCATCGGGCAGCCAGTTCTATATCAATCATAACGACAACGCTTTTCTTGACGGCCAGTACACCGTTTTCGGTGTCGTGGAGTCAGGCATGGATGTGGTTGAAAAAATCGCAGCAGTCAAGACCGACCCCAACGACAATCCGCTTGTACCGGTCATTATCGAGACCATTGTGCCACCTGCAAAGTCCTGATAACTCACCATGGAGAGCATTGCATCCAATCTTGAGGCAATACGTGAACAGATAAACAGTGCATGCATCGAGGCGGGACGGGATCCCGCCACTGTTCGCCTGATTGCTGTCTCCAAAACCAAACCGGCTGAGCTTGTCCGTGAGGCCTTCGATGCCGGGCAAGTTGAGTTTGGGGAGAGCTACGTCCAGGAGTTTCTCGAAAAATACGATGATCCCCTGCTTGAGGGTATTTCTGTCGACTGGCATTTCATCGGTCACCTGCAGTCAAACAAGATTCGCTCGATTATCGGCAAGGTGAGCCTCATTCACGGCATTGATAAACTTTCGACAGCCGAAGAGCTCTCAAAGCGGGCTGTCCAGCACAACCTGCAGGCAGATTATCTTCTGGAGGTCAATACTTCAGGTGAAACTTCAAAATATGGCATGTCGCCCGAAGAGGTTCTTTCGGAGGCAGCATCGCTCTTTCATCTCCCGAACATTACCCTTCGCGGCCTGATGACCATAGCGACTTATGACCGGGTGGCTGCACGGGGAGAGTTCCACCAACTCCGCATGCTGCTTGAATCGCTTCAAAACATTGCGCCGGATCCCTCAAAGCTTACCGAACTCTCAATGGGCATGAGCGGTGATTTTGAGGAGGCCATTTACGAAGGAGCGACCATGATCCGTGTCGGGTCGGCTATCTTTGGGTGGCGGTAAGATGGTTACTGTTCACCAAACATTCTTTACTTCAATTAACCTGTAAAACAATCTTAATCATGATCTCACAGCAGGCACAACTCCAGGAAGCAGTAGCCTTTATCAAAAGAAAAACAGGCGCCGATTATCCCGTCGGTATCGTCCTGGGAACAGGCCTCGGGGCTCTTGTCAAGGAGATTGATATAGAGTTTTCTCTCGACTACAGCGATATCCCGAACTTTCCGGTTTCAACCGTTGAGACACACCACGGAAAACTGATTTTCGGAACACTTTCGGGGAAAAATGTTGTTGCCATGCAGGGGCGATTCCACTTCTACGAAGGCTACTCCATGGAACAGATTGTTTTTCCGATACGGGTCATGAAACAGCTCGGCGTCAAAACACTCGGCATCACCAACGCCTGCGGAGGTCTGAACCCTGGCTACAGAAAAGGCGATATCATGCTGATTGATGACCATATTAACCTGCTTGGCGGAAATCCGCTGATCGGACCAAACGATCCTGAAATCGGCTCACGCTTTCCTGATCTTTGCGCTCCCTACTCTCCCCGGATTCTTGCTCTTGCCGAAGAGGTTGCGCTTAACCAGGGCATCAAGCTGCAGCGCGGCGTCTATGTTGCCCTCTCCGGCCCATGCCTTGAGACCCGTGCAGAGTACCGCATGTTGCGCATCCTTGGCGCTGATGTTGTCGGCATGTCGACCGTACCGGAGGTGATCGCCGCCGTACACCAGGGAACCGAGGTCTTTGGTATGTCTATCATCACCGACGAGTGCTTCCCTGACTGCCTCAAATCGGTCAGCATTGAAGAGATCATCGAGGTATCCAACCATGCCGAACCAAAAATGACCTCTATTTTCAAATCCATTGTTGCCAACCTTTAATCTTTCTGACAAAGAATGATAAACGCCATATCGTTTAACGACAACACGCTTCACTACCTCGACCAGCGTTATCTGCCGCTCAAGGAGAATTACGTTGCGACCAAAAATTATCTGGAGGCCATAGAGGCAATCAAGACGCTTGCCGTGCGCGGCGCCCCTCTGATTGGTGTGGCAGCGGCCTACACTATTATCCTCGGTATCAACAGCTTCAAGGGCACCAAAGAGGAGTTTCCTGCTTTTTTTAAGTCGCTTGTGGCTGAGGTCGAAGCATCACGGCCAACCGCAGTCAACCTCTTTTTTGCCGCCGCCCGGATGAAGACGGTCTATACTGAAAATTTTGAGGCCGATACCCTTGAGGCGCTCTTTGCAAAAATGAATGCCGCCGCCCACAAAATTCATGACGATGAAATCGCCAACTGCGACTCCATGTCGCGCCATGGAGTGGAACAGATCAAGATTGACCTTGCCCACATCCTGAAAACACGCAAGCTCAACGTGCTGACCCACTGCAACACCGGCACCCTTGCCTGCTGCGGTACAGGTTCAGCGCTTGGCGTCATCAGGCTTGCCTGGCAGGAGGGGCTGATTGAGCGCGTCATCACCTCCGAAAGCCGCCCGCTCCTGCAGGGGCTTCGCTTGACAGCATGGGAACTTCAGCAGGACGGTATACCATTTGTCTCGATTTCCGACTCATCCTCAGCATTCCTGATGCAGCGCGGCATGATTGATTTCGGTATTGTCGGCGCCGACAGGATTGCCGCCAATGGCGACACCGCCAACAAGATCGGCACCTGTGCCCACGCCATCAGCGCGTTCCACCACAATCTGCCATTCTACATCGCCGCGCCGATATCAACCATTGATATTACCATTCCTGACGGCTCTTATATCCCGATTGAAGAGCGCAATGCCGATGAGTTGAGAACCATTTTCGGCACACAGGTGGCCATGCCGAACACACCGGTGCTTAATTATGCGTTTGATGTCACCCCGGGGAAATTTCTCAGAGGCATAATTACGGATAAAAAGGCAGTTGTTGGCAACTACATCACCGAACTTGCTGCGCTGATGTAGCAAAAGGCGCACAACGTTGAGACGTAAAAACACGCTCACCGTACACTGAAGTACGGTGGGCGTTTTGTGTTTTATGCCCCAATCAACTTCATTTCTGCCATAAACATTTTTGCTACAAAAAACCCCGCCTCCTTGTGAGAAGCGGGGTTTGTAAAGTTTTCACCTGTCCCCCTCACCGAGGCGAGGGGTGTCTCTCCGGGGGGGAGATTAGACAGTGACCGCAATATCATGACCGCTGAAGGCAATGTTGGAAATGCCAATATTAACACCAATCAACTTCACCACGATGTCATCGGTGTCCACCGCTGTTGCACTACCAGCAAACTCGCTTACCAAGTAGTCACCAGTGTAGTTGGTACCAGCAGTTACTTGGGAGTCTGCAATATGCACCAAGAAGGTATGGTGTGCCAAAGGTGCACCTATAGTTTCTTTTAGAGCAGTGGCCAAATCGTTATTGGTAACCAAGTCTGTCAGGAGTTGAGCACCAGTGGCCGCTACAACAGCATTCCCGGAATTCAGACCACCTCCACTGATAATATCACCTGTGGTCACCGTGACGATGTCGAAACCAGTGATAGTAGAGTCACGAACTCCCAGCAAGTAAGTATCTATACCTGCACTACCATTAATAACGTCAGCACCTGCACCGCCGGTGATCATGTCAGCTCCTGCACCGCCAGTGATTGTGTCAGCATTGGCACTACCAATAAGCGTATTGGCAGCTACACCACCATTAAGCGCAAAGCCGTTGGCACCTGTCGC
>CAJAAV010000129.1 GCA_903937835.1 uncultured Chlorobiaceae bacterium
CCTTGAGCAAGAGTGTAAGCAGTAGAATACCGATACCCCAGATGCCGAGGGTGACGAAAATTTCCGTTGCGGTGGGAGTGTACTGAACAATATCCTGCAGTGGCGAAGGAACAAATCCTCCCAAAATCAGGCCGACACCCTTGTCAATCCAGATGGAGAGGACAAGAGCTGAACAGGCGCCGACAAGCCATGGTGTTGATTTCCTTAAGGCAGGGACAAGAAGAACGATGATGGAAGCCACCCCGGAAATGAGGGAAAACCACATCAAGGGGACGAACTGGCATTTCCCTTCAAGACCAAAAAAGAGGTATTGCAGACTCTCTTTATGGGCTGGCACGTTGCTGTAAAACGCAGTAAAGAACTCGGTGCCGAGAAAGAAGATGTTGGCCACACCGGCATAAGCTGCCAAGACCGTGAGTTTCGCTCTTGCCTCTCTGCCGGTGTCGAACCCTGTTGTTCGTTTCAGGATAAGGGAGACAAGAATAAGCAGCGACGTTCCTGCTGCAAAAGCGGAGGCGAGAAAGCGCGGGGCCAGTACAGCCGTCAACCAGAGGTGGCGGCCCGGCATCCCTGCATAGAGAAATGCGGTAACGGTATGAACACTGAATGCCCAGGGAATAGAGAGGTAGATCAGAGGCTTGACCCAGGCTTTAGGCGGCACTCCCTTCCTCTCCGCACCAAGCATCGCCCAACTGCTGACCAGGTTCATGACGAGATAGCCGGAGAGCACAAGCAAGTCCCAGAAAACCATTGAGTGGGGGCTGGGGTATAACATGATATTCAGGAGACGATCAGGCCTGCCCATATCAGCCAGAATAAACAACATACTCATGAGAGTGGCCGATACCGCCATGAACTCACCAATGATCACTGTTTTTGCAAATTCCTTCTGATGATGCAAGTAGTAAGGGAGAACCACCATAACAGCAGAGGCTGCGACACCAACAAGAAAGGTGAATTGCGCAATATAGAGGCCCCAACTTATATCCCGCCCCATTCCTGTGACCGTAAGCCCGAACCATCTCTGCTGGTCGTAGGCAGAGAGGCCGATACCTATAACAGAGATAAGGAGGGCTATCCAGATCCAGTAACTGCGGTTTCCTTTCAGAGCTTTCTCAATCATGGGAAATCGTTAAATAATGTAAAAAACTGAAGGTTTGGTTCCCAACTCAGGCTTCCGCTGCATAGTCTCATTAGTTTCAAGAAGCCGACGGATATCGGAGCGGGGATCGTTCAGATCACCGAAGGTCAGTACCTGCTCGGGACAGGCCTCTGTGCATGCCGGCTGCTGACCTTTAACCAGACGGTCGGAACAGAAATTGCATTTTTCAACAACGCCTTGCTCCCTTGTGGGGTAGGTCGTGACCGGCTCGTGTATGGCCGTGCGCGGGTCCTGCCAGTTAAAGCTCCGGGAACCATAAGGACAAGCCGCCATACAGAAGCGGCATCCGATACAGCGGTGATAATCCATCGCCACAATACCGTCCCACCGTTTAAAGGTCGCCTCGGTCGGGCAGGCTTTTGTGCACGGCGAATCGGCGCAATGGTTGCACAGGGCAAGGTAGGAGCGATCCTGAATCTCTTTGCTGACAAATTGCTGACTCGCTGTTGGAAAGACCTTCTGGTATGAGTTTTGCCATAGCCACTTGATCTCGTCTTTTTTGTTCCTGAAATCAGGGACGTTATGGGCGTGATGGCACGCAGTCGCGCATTGCTGACAGCCCTCCTTGCATTTGCGCATATCAATCAGCATTCCCCATCGAATTTTTCCCGGAACAGGTTTCTCATCCCAGACAGGAAGAACCGTTTTTTCCAGCGAAAAGGCGGGAACAAGCCCGGATGCAGCGCCGAGCCCGACAAGAACCCCTAATGCGGTTTTCTTGATAAATTCTCTTCTTTGTTCATTCATCATGGTGTTTCCATCGGCGACAGATGACAATTCCAGCACTTTGGTTTTACATTGGCATAGCTATGGCAGTTGAAGCAGAACATTCTGTTATTGGAGTGACAACCAAGACAGGTATTCAGGCTCTTCTCATACTTACTGCCATTTGAAGCGATGTAGACTCGATTCCCGGTTCGCACCGATGAATTCCGCCACTCATACAACACCTGCATGTGATTGGCACGCATGAACGATGCCGGTGCGATACATTTGGTACTGTCAATCGCCACGGACTTATGTACAGATAGTGGCGGTGGAGTTTCAGCCTCCCCTTTGCGGAAAACATTCAGCACGGCAAAGAGCATAATGGCTGTAACGGCAAAAATCCAAATCAGTTTTTTACTCATCATCATCACCTCCATCCTCGAAACCTGCCATGGTGTTCTCCCTCAAGTCTGTGGTTCTCTTTTTCTCTCCCTGCATGACAAGCGCATTGCCGACAAGTTCATGAAGACCATAAACAGATACTCCCGGATTCCAGTAATTCATCAGAGGAGGAAGGCTGGCCCGATCGATGGCGCAGATGGTCACAAGGGAGTTGACCTTGTGGCGATCTTTGACCTGCTTGACGGCATTGGCTCTAGGGAATCCGCCCCTCATGCGAATATCCATATACTCTTCAGCATTCAGCCCACTTCCGGAGCCACAGCAGAAGGTCTTCTCACGGATCGTATCCTCCGCCATTTCATGAAAACTGTTGCAGACGTTCCGGAGAATCGAGCGCGGTTCCTCGAACATGCCCATTCCTCTGGCGACGTTGCAGGAGTCATGAAAGGTTGTCCGCAGATGATCGTTCCGTTTCGGATCCAGTTTCAGTTTTTTATGATGAATCAAGTCAGCCGTAAATTCTGCAATGTGTACCATTTTGGTCGCGGCTGCATTGCTGAACCGGGTGCCTGTGATCGGAGAAACCGGCACTTCAAGAAAATCCGCCGGGCCGTTCATGGTGTTCATATATTGATGTACCACACGCCACATGTGCCCGCACTCACCACCAAGCAGCCACTTCACTCCAAGCCGTTTTGCTTCGTGATACATCTTGGCGTTCAGCTTCTTCATCATATCGTTCGAGGTAAACATGCCGAAGTTCCCTCCTTCAGAGGCGTAGGTGCTGATGGTATAATCAAGACCAATATGATGGAAAAGTAACAGGTAGCCCATCATCGTATAGACGCCGGGATCACCGAACACATCGCCGGAAGGGGTAATGAAGAGTACCTCCGCACCCTTGCGGTTGAAGGTCGGCTCCACTTCAACTCCGGTAAGATCTCCGATATCCTCAACCAGGGAATTTATATTCTGCACAAAGGTGTGCGGCTCAATACCAAGATGGTTCCCGGTGCGGTTGCAATTTGAAACCGGCGCAAGAATCCAGTTGTTGTTCACGCCGATAAGGTTCAGCAGCTCTCTGACCAGCATGGTTATCTCCGCCGTATCGATCCCGAAGGGGCAGAAAACAGAGCAGCGGCGACATTCGGTACACTGGTTAAAATACATGTGCCACTCTTTGATCACCGCTTTCGTCAGCTTCCGTGAGCCCGAAAATCCTTTCAGAATCTTCTCGACAAGAGGAAAATCGTTGCGATAGACCGAGCGAAGCAGCTCTGCACGAAGCACCGGCATATTCTTGGGATCACCGGTACCAAGAAAAAAATGGCACTTGTCGGCACAGGCTCCGCAACGAACGCAGGAATCAAGAAACAGTTTCAGTGAACGGTACTTCTTCAGGCGGCTTTGTAACCCCTCACTGATTGTTTTCTGCCAGTCTGCAGGCAGTTGCCAGTCCTCGTCGGTTGCCGCCCATTTCCTTGGATTGGCAAACCCAAGATCTGCAAGCACCTCCTGTTTGCCGGGAAAACACCAGTTGCCATCACGGAACTCTACGGGTCTGTCCCACCACTCCTGGGCAGAATAGTCCCCTTTCAGAACACTGGGCTTTTCGTCGAACTCTTTTTTAAGCTCGGATAGTTTGGGAGCGTATTTCGACATAATTATTGCTTTTCAATCGGCAGCTTGGCCTTTTTCATCTTCTCGCGGTAATCATCCTCGTACTCGGAGTATGTTCTGAACTTGATAGCCGCATTCCAGGGATTGATATGCCGTTTTTGACGACTGTTATTGGTCAGATTGCGGGTCGGACTTAAAAAAATCGCTCCGGCGTGCATAAGCTTGCTGAAGGGGAAGTAGATCGCAAGAACTGACACCAGGAAGAGATGAACATAAAAGAGTATGCCTATTTCTCCAGGAGCATCAACACTGAAGTTGACAAGCCTCAGCATCTGGTCTTTGACCGGCATGATATCCAGCCTTGCCACGTAGCGCATGAGAACTCCAACGACCAAGATAGCCGCTATGAGAAAAAGCGGGAAATAATCCGTCTGCAATGAAATGAGACGCATTTTTGCATCCTTTAACCGGCGAAAAACCAGAAAGCTGATAGCCGCAAGAACCACCGCGTCGGTGATATAAAAGGTCGGAAGGGTGACATCAAGAAAACCGTCGGCATGATCAAGAAAATCGGTGAATCCCGGAACCATGACAAAAAAGAAACGGGAGTGGCGAAGCACAATGACAAGCAGTGACCAATGAAACGCCAGTCCTCCAAGCCAGAGCCATTTGTGTGATCCGTAGGCCAGATTGGCATCTTTATGAAGCTCGGCTTTGGTATTGCGGAAAAGAGAGCGAAAGAAAAACACTTCAGACAAAACCCTGGCTGCGGCTTCCCAGAAATGAGCTGGACTTTCCAGCCGGTCATACTTGATCCAATCCAGAGATTTTTCCTGTCCGCAGGTGGTTGGAATACGGAATGGAACAGGTCTTCTGAACCAGTCGGCCAGACGCAGGAAAAAGCCAGCCAGCAAGACAACCATTGCCGTATAGGGAATGATAACACCGAACAGATAGGATAAACCTGCATATTGCACGCCCACAAAAGGGACAAGCGCAAGCAGTGCCACCATGACAAGCGGCATAAGCACTTTTTTCATGCCTCCGCCCTCCTCAACGCCATATACATACGGCGACTGCCCTCTTCAACTTTAAGCTGATATATTTTTTCACGATGTCGCATGTAACTGTCGAATGCCTCAAGAGTGAGTGCGTCAAGACGCGAATTGAATGCCTCCTGCATCAAGGTGTCTGCCACTGTGGTTTTCATCATGATGTCATGCAGAATGAGTTTCGGTTCCAAAAAAATTGACAATGCTTTTGACGGCGGAAAGTTCTGTACGGCTAAAATCCTTGTCACATCGTCAAGCGCCTCCTTACAATCGTTTTCTCTCTTTCCTAGTGAGGAGAGAATCTTTTCCAGCGCTCCGGAAAACACCGTGCCAATCGGAGTACTGTAACCCATTTTTTCGGGAAACAACGCAAGCGCACAATCCAGCCATCGCTCAAGAATTGCTTTCTTGTTGGCCTCCAGAAATTCTGTCCATCCTCTCTTCATAGAGTACTGAGTAACCATTTCAAAATGCTGTCATCAGTCTGCAATTCAAAACCAACTGTTCACCTGGTGTTCTTCGACAAGGCCAACAAATCCTTCGTAATCAACGCTTTCAACACCGTCAGCAATATCACCAATTCCCCGCGCATCCAGATCGGGCCTCAGGGCAAAAACAGGATTGGTTTTCAGAACCCGCTCAATCGTGGGTGAAAATTTGTTGCCTGACTGAACCGCATAAACGCCGTCTTCAATAAAAAGAACGGGATCTCCCGGCACAAGAAACCTGATACAGGTCTCGAATGTAGTGGTTTCAAAAGGAGACTTATTGATAGTATGTAACATGGTTCTTACGGTCAATGGTGAATAATGACATCCTGCTCCTTCATCAGTCGGCCTGTCTCTTCGGCATCAAGCACTTCGACATCGACAACCAGATCATCTTCGGTCAAGCCCCGTTCTTCAAGTGAAACTCTGTCAACATAGAGTTTTTCTACATCATAGCCATCCAGTGCCATGAAGGTCTTTGAAAAACCCTTGATACCGATGCCGCTGGTATCCTGACCTTTTTTAAGGGCATAGACCCCGTCGCCGATAAAGACAACCGAAAGATCCTGCTCGTAGGCGGCCATGATCAGAATCATCTCCAGCCCCTCATAAGTATAGATGGTGCCGTGCGGCGCATGGCGCAGCACATGCATGATCTTCTTTACATTTTCGTTTTCCATAGATGCTTCAATCTCCAAAGGTTACCAGTCGGTCGTTACGGATGGCAATGTCAGTAAGGGTTCCAAGGCCGGTGATAGCGCTTCCCTCGACCAGAACGTCATCACTGATTCCCCGACGTTTGGAGGCTGCTATACAGGCAAGGATCTCAACACCGTGTTTCTGGCTCAGTTCACTCCAGCGAGCAGCGATATTGCGATCGTCCTGTGGTGGATCCATGAGCTTTGTCACATTGGTGACACCATCATTGTACAGAAAGACTGCGTCAACCGTATGTCCTTTTTTGATGGCGGCTTCAGCAAACTTGAAGGCCGTATCAGAGGCCTGGTGGTTATATGGTCCCTCCTTGAGTAAAATTCCTATTTTCACTACCGATCCGTTAAGAGTTTATGAAAAAAACAGACACTGCCGCGCGGTCAAACCCCTGCACGTTTTTCTTTTAAATGCCTCATAAAGCGGCAACCATGTTTTTGCTTTTTCAGCAAATGGCTTTTCGATAAACTGGCAAAAGTAAAGCGCATTATCGGCGGCAGAAACGTTGCTGTTTTTCAGGGCATCCAGCGCCTTCTGGCCTGAATCCGCAGCATCATTTCCTGTAAGCTTTGCCTGATTCCAATAGTTGATAGCCTCCATCCGAAAAACAAAATTTTTCGGCAGTGACTCGGCCTGTTTGAGCGACGACACCTCTACATTTCGGGAACCAAAAGTAACCGGCCAGCCTGTTTCAGACCACTTTCTGGAGCATGCAATGGCCTCCTGAACCTGATGTATGACATCTTCTGACATAGATCGTTATCTCCTTGTTTTCATGGTTTCTTTTCCCGGGGCCTAAAGGCCTTCACCCATCCCCATCTGGATATACCCTGAAGGGCAAACCAGTGAACAAAGATGGCATCCGATGCACTTCGAGTAATTGGTATAGACCACTTCACCTGGCGGATTGTCCCTGAACCGGGTAACAGCTTCCTGCGGACAGAAAGAGACGCACTGTTTGCAGTCGAAGCAGAGCCCGCAGCTCATGCAACGTTCTGACTCCGCCTTTGCTTCACTCTCTGTCAGCGCAACAAGGAGTTCGTCGTGGTTACCAACCACCTCTTCCAGCTCAATAGTCTCGCGCTTCGCCTGTTCCGAGTGGGTAAAGTAGAGCACGTCCTGCTTATGAACTTTTGTTATCTCCCGATAACCCTGCTCAGGAAGAGACTCCCCTTTAAGAAAAGCATCGATGGAATTGGCGGCCTTGCGTCCGTGGCCAACTGCCGTGGTGATAAGATCGACTTTTATGGCGTCTCCACCTCCGAACATTTTTTCTTTGCCTTGCAGACGATAATATCGGTCAACCTTTAACCATGGGCTGGCAGCAGTAACGCTTTCAAAACCGCGCATGTCGGCTGTCTGCCCGATGGCAGCAACAATCATATCAGCCTCAATGTCAAAAGTTTCTTCAGTGTTTTTATACCTGAAAAAGGGAATTGGTGAATTCCAGCCCTCTTCTCCCTTCACCTTTTTCACCATGCGGGCACAGCGCAGAGCCTGAACACCATCTTTTCCTTTGATGACTTCCAGCGCCCCGGCCATATAATGCATGGTTGTCCCTTCCCTTGCCGCATCATCAAACTCTGTCTGGAAGCAAGCCATCTCCTCTTTTGGAACTCCAGCGACAACTGATGCCCGGGAACCAAGCCGAAGCGCAAGACGCGCAACATCCATTGCGACGTTTCCGTCGCCGATAACCAATACTTTTTTCCCTATGGCAATATCGTCACCCTGGACTTCGTAGTTTCTCAGGAAATCAATGGCGTTGGTCACACCGGGAGTACCTGCGGAACCCGGTACAGGAAGCGAACGACCAACCTGTGCCCCGGGAGCAATAAAAATCGCGTCGTACTCTTGATCCAGTTGTTCGAGAGTGATATCAGTTCCGACACGGACTCCCATTTTGGTTTCAACCCCAAGGTTGATAATGCGCTGAATTTCAGTGTCAAGAATTTTACGGTCGACCCTGTAGCCCATGATACCATAGAGCACCATGCCGCCCAATTTTGCATTGGCGTCGTAAATCGTTACAGCATGACCTTTTCGGCGGAGCTGGTATGCTGCCGAAAGTCCTGCCGGGCCACCTCCGATAACAGCAACTCTCTTGCCGCTGTCAGGCCCTGCGCCGGGCAGTTGCAGACCTGCATCAATGCCGTAATTGCCAATCGCCTGCTCAACGGCATTTATTGCCACACTTTCGTCGTGGTGCTGGCGATTGCAAGCGCTCTGGCAGGGATGAGGACAGATCCGGCCCATAACGGCAGGAAATGGATTTGCGTCGACAATCGTCTCCCATGCTGCTTTCCACGCATTGTCGGACTTGTCGATACCGTTCAACAACCGTTGATAGCCCCGAATATTCTCCCCTGCCGGACATTCCGCCGAACATGGCGGAAGCTGGCTGACATAGACCGGACACTTGTGACTATGATCTCCAAAGGCGACAATTTTATCGGTTCCCTTCATTTCACTGTATGGGGGGAACTCGTAAGATGTCGCAAAATCAAGGACTGGATTTGATTCTACTTTCATGAATTATCTCCTGTAAGTCTAAAAGCGGACATGAGCAGACTGATTGAATGTGGTTCTTGCATGACGGTAGCTGTCAATCATGTCATCATCAAAAGTAAGTCCTGTTTCTTCAAAAAAGCGTTTCCATCCAATACGGTTAATCCACTCTCCGACTCGTTCCCAGGGACGTCCACCCTCTTTGTATGCGGTCAGGATCTTGCCGATAACATCGGTGACCTCAGGCCATCTGGGTGGATTATTTGGCAGATTGTGGGCAACGATACTCATTGTTGATGGTTTTGAACGGGCGTTGCTGTTCTTGCCGCCAACCCAGATCGCAAATTTCGAGTGCTCAGGATGGTTGATTTCCATTGCCGGGCAAGCGCCGAAACAGGCACCGCAGCAGATACATTTTTCCTCATCGACCATGAGCGATTTCTTGCCATTGATCACTGTCGGCCGAATGGCAGCAACAGGGCAACGGGCAACCGCTTTCGGTAATTCACAGATGGTTGCGAGGTGATCGTGATTGATTCTTGGAGGACGAGTGTGTTTGACAACGACAGCGATATCGGCCTGGCCGCCACAGTTGATGGCACAACAGGAGGTTGAGAGCCTGACCTTGTTCGGCATCTCCATCCCCCTGAATTCATGGTACAACGTGTCCATCATTGACTTGACAACGCCGGAAGCATCAGTCGCCGGAATATCACAATGAAGCCACCCCTGGGTATGTGACACGGAGGAGACACACATCCCTGTTCCACCGACAGGAAAGCCCATCGCTTCGAGTTCGAGGATCATCGGCTCTACATTCGCCTCGTTGGGTGTCAGAAACTCAACGTTGTTGCGCACCGTAAAGCGAAGATAGCCATCACTGTACTTGTCGGCAACATCACAAAGGCGTCTCAGCATATCAACCGTATCCTGACGGGGGGTTCCTGCCCGGACAGTATAGATAGCATCGCCACTGTGTGCAACATGCTTCAAAACTCCCGGCTTGGGAATTTCGTGATATTTCCACTTCCCGTAGTTTTTTCTTACAACCGGATGCAAGGCCTCCTCGTAGCTGTGAGGCCCCGACTCAACGGTTTTCCACTTTTTTTCAGGACTGCTCATATTGTTTATTCCTTAAATTTTGCCTTTCTCAACAAGGTGTATGACCACCTCATGGAGAGAGTTGAATTCGATCAAGAGAATCTGCCGATCAACGGCTCAGTACTTTGCCTTGAAATAAGGATTGTCACGAGGCCTTGTCACCATATTGATGTTTACTTCAAGACCGACTCCCTCAAGGAAGAGCTTCAAACCAACACGCTCAATGGTTTCACCTATACGCTCGTGATCGAGACCGTTGTCATCCCACCAGTCGATAATTCCCTCAACCAGTTCGATAAACTCGTCCATATCCTCGTCACTCTCCATCTTCATGAAGGGTACAATCAGCGATCCCATGTTGACACCAACCTTCAGAGTGTTCTTGCCGCCCATCAGAAGGGAAATTCCGCGCTCATTGCCGGGAGAAAGTGCCTTGGGCATAACGTTCAGGCAGTGCATGCAGCGCACGCAATCCCTGCTGTCAATAACCATCTCACCATCTTTGAGGGATATGGCCTTTGTCGGGCAAAGATTGATGACCTGGTTCACAACGGCATCAATACCATTTTTTTCCACCCATGCCGTTACCTCTTCGGGTTCAATCTGGATTGCATCTTTCCATGTTCCTATAACAGCCAGATCGGAACGCATGATGGCATTGGTGCAATCATTTGGACATCCTGAAAATTTCAGTTTGATTTTGTAGTTCCACTCCGGACGATGAAGCGGCCCCACAAAATGTTTGAGCAACTTGAGATGGGCTTTAAGATCATCGTAGCAGGCATTCTCGCAACGGCCGGGTCCAATACAGGAGACCGCTGTACGCATCCCTGCGCCAGCGCCGCCGAGATCCCAACCCGCCTGGTTGAGTTCATCAAAACACTCCTGAACTTTATCCTGTTCAATGCCTTGCAGCATGATGTCACCGGTCTGTCCATGAAGGGTAATGATGCCGCTACCGTACTTTTCCCAGGTATCACAAAGACCGCGAAGCATCTCTGTATTGTAGTGAAGCCCTGGCGCTGGCTGAATTCTCATCGTATGAAATTCAGTCGCTTCCGGAAACTTGTCTTTTATCATTGAATAGCGCGTGATAACACCGGCGCCATAACCGTCTACCGTTACCAGACCGCCTTTCCAGTACCCCATTTTGGTATTGTAGGAGTACTCAAGCTGATCCATAACCCCACGCAACATGGGCTTTTCCGTTCTTTCGGCAAGTTCCTTGAACCCGGAAATAAAACTTGGCCATGGGCCTTTTTCCAGTTCATCGAGCATAGGGGTGGGATTCAGGAACTTCCCGTTTCCACCATCTTTGCCCTGTATTACTTCGTCTGAAGCTGCCTTTTGAGCGCCTTCCATTATGACCTCCTTTGATTCACAGTAAAATTGGGATCAGCAAACCTCTCTTCTGTCGATTAAACGCAACCCGTAGGTTTCGGAAGCCCGGCAATTTTGCAAGCCTGCAATCCTGGGCCTTTTGGAAAAAGCCCGTAGAGAAATTCAGATGCATTTTTTTTATCCATGCCTTTCTCAGTGGCAATGGCCTTGGTAAGTACCTTTACGGCTGGAGCAATCTGATATTCATCATAATATCCTCTGAGAAAATTGATCATATCCCAATGCGCCTGAGTCATTTCGATCTCCTCTCCCTCTGCCAACACCTTCGCAATATCCTCTGTCCAGTCTTCAAGATTAACAAGATATCCATTCTCATCAGTTTCAGCACGGACACCATTGACTTCAATTGCCATAATTTGCTCCTTTAAATTACTATCAAAAATTATATGAGGTAAGTCCTTTAACTCTATAAAAAAAAGAAATTTAATTCGTGACTGGCTTCCAATACAGAAAGTACTGAATATCCAACTTTTGCAGCATTAATGCCGAAAACCTGCCAAGTATACAATAAACAGGTTATACAGTTATGTAATTAACAACTTGTTCGCATATTTTCAAACTCTGAAACAAAATATTTTACATTTTCGGCACTGATACCGGGTGAGGTTTGTTGTTTCCGGGCAAAGGTCAACCGGTTTCAGATTTTTGGAACACCCCGGCACTGCAGCCATCGACATTAATATCTTATCCGAAATGATGCTCAATCAAAACTTACCGGCTGATCATTGTCTCCAGTATTTTTCGCAGCTCGTTCATTTCAATCTTGTTGTTTTCTGCTATAGATTTTAGCGGGGAATTGGTATTGGCTTCAATACCTTTCTGCCGAAGTGCAAGCTGCAGTGACGTCGATGAAACCCCAGCCTCGTCGGCTATTTCCTGCAACGTTTTTTTTCCGAAACCCTGCCCCTGTATTTTATTCCTTTCGGTTTTCTCTGGAGCAATAACTTCATAGACTTGTTCGGCTGTCTTTCCATTCAAGGTTGCTATTTCAGCCAAAGTTTTATTCCGGGAAACACCCTTTAAACCCGCCTTTTCCAGCTTTTTTATTAACGCTTCCAAGTCACCACCAAGCCCTGGTTGCTCTGCAAGTTGTTGGAGTGTCAAGAGTTCTGCATGCGGCACAGGAGCTTGCTTTTCCTGCTGTTCCCAGGAGTTTGATATTGTATCACCAAACTTGATGACTGCCGAGAATGGTTCGATGTCAAAGTATGTCCCTGTTCCAAATAAGGAGGAGAGAATTACTATAGTGAGCAGCTCGCCGGGGTTTTTAAGACCTTCGCTGGTCTTTGATTTCAGGTAGGAGAGAAAAGCTTTCCAGTTGATAAAAAACAAATGGAACACCGAGAGGATTAAAAAGGAAAAGCCGAAGATGACATGCTGGTTCTGCCATCCCCTTTTTGTAAGACCGATCATTCGCCAGTCAGTCCAGTTGGCAACTCTTCCTGGAGGCGAGAGATAAAGGATCACCCCCGAAACCAGCATCATAACTAACGCTATAAAAAGCCCGAAGCTTATAAAAACCCTCCAACTGAATGATTTTTTCATGGCTTTGTTATTGTTGGTTTCCATTGCCTGGTCGTGTGGCATGATGAGCAGTTTGCCTTGGACTCGCGGTGCAGATTATCATCCGGCTGGTCACGTTTATGGCATCTGATACATTGTGCTGAAGGACTCAGCCTGCTATGGTCAAAGTTTGCGTGCTGTTCAATGGTTGTCGCTGCGTTTGTTACAGGACTGAACAGCACGGCTATAGTGATAAACAATAATCTGTTCATGGCATCAACACGGCAATTAATCTTGTACTTACTGATTCATTCCCCGGCCTCGGCCCGTGCCCATCCCCCGACCCATACCCATATTCGGGTTGTACTGATCCCATACCCATTCAGCTACTGTTCTCAATTCCGCATCAGGCAGAACCAGGGCTGGCATAAGGCCGAATCTGGTAATGGCTTGAGGATCAACCGCGTTGTCCTTGTTCGGTGATTTCAGGTATGCAACAAGGTGATTGACCCCCTCTTTTTTTGTTTTGAATCTTTGATGGTATCGAGACGCAAGAGGAGTTATCGGTGGTGCGTTTTTTGGCGGCGGCGCAACGGAATGGCAGACACTGCAATTTCTGGTAAAGACCTCTTGACCGCTCAATGTTTTAGCTGACATGAGGGCTGGCGAAAACCCTGACATCAAACCGGATATAATACACACGGACATAACTCTTTTCATGATTATTCTCCTGTTAATGTTATTCTGCTGTTAATTATTTTCGATAATATACAAATATTATACAAGTGCTCGCCCTGATCAAGTTGAAGCGGCGCTCATCTCTACACATTATAATTTTCAACTGCCCATGCCGACATCCATTGCAATGAGCCCTTACACCGGATGCGTCAAAAAACCAGTTCCACTCCGGCAGTTGTTGAGGCCGCATTGTAATTGTTAAACGCATCATTTGAATCGTTCCAAATCTTCTGGTATTCTCCGTACAACCGTAACTGCGTTCCCTTGCCGGAAAGTAAAACAGTTTTTTCGATTCGCGCCCACATTCGTTGGTAATTATCACTTCTTTCAGGACTCCCCAAAACCGGATTGCCAGAGATATCATGCGCCGTTTCAGTGTAATCCTTAATCGCATGATCATATCCCACTCGTGCCGTGACTGCATAAAGAAGTGTGCGTGATACCATAACGCCAAACTCCCTGCTTTCATAGCCGTATCGGTCGTCGAAGAGGTCATTCTCTGAATAATGATCGGCTGACAATCCACTGACAAGGAGATTGTTATCTCCAAAATTGAAGCGGTACTTTAAATACCCCCTGATTCCCGTCTTGTCATCGATCACCGGAGTCGAAAGGCTGAGGGAATTGACCCATTGTCCAACGTTGGTATACTCTTTCTTTGTTTCTGTTGTAACGATATTTCTTCCTCGATATCCCTGCCTCACGATTGTCGTTCCCTTGTCGAGGGGTGACAGGTACTGCTTGTATCCGAGTTCAGAGTAAACGGCAATATTTGTCCCGTTTTCAAGAGGCATTTGCAATCCCCCGTACAACTGGTGTTCCAGATTGTCAAGTTCTTCAAGTTCATTATAGCGCTTGTTACTCAGGCTGTAACCGGCAAAAAGCGTCAAATGGTCGCTCCCTGGCAATTTTGCATCGACAAATCCAACATATTCATGGTAGTCATAGAGCGCATAGGTATCACGGTCAATCCTTGTTCTTGCTCGTAATCCGCTGCGAACCCAACCTTTCTTTTCAAGATTGCGCTGAGCAGCAAGAGTGATTTGAGGTGATAGATAGTTCCGGTCAGCATGATCAGCGAAATTGATATACTTGCCTTCGTATGATGCCAGCGCACCCCATTTCTCCCACTCCCACGCATACCCCACATGCAAATCCACCTCAGTAATCACATCTTTTTCCTGATTGCTGTTTCGAAAGACGTTGTCTTCCATACTGCCAGAAACTGAGGCATTGGTCTGCCATTCTGCTGCCGCAACCATCGGCCATAGTGCAAAAAACAAAAATAGACCCGCAAGATGCTTCATAGTGCTCATTTTTTTTAGTTGTTACCTCCGCGAACCACCCCGGGGTGATCCTGAGCCTTTGCCGCCTCCTTTGCCAACAGGGCCATCCGTAAACAACCTGCTCTCTGACTGCTCACCAAAGCATGAACCATCAAAGATTTTTCTTTTTGTGTTTGAGAACCCTGCCCGTCCCTGAACCGCGTCATTGATGCCATCGCCATCTTCATCAATAAAATGAAGCTTCTTCAGTTTCGGATGCCCGGATTCAACTGCCGGGCTGATGCCGGATGTCGGGTTACTGGATGCTGATTCTACGGCCAGTACCGGTTGACAGAATCCGGAAACAAGGGCGATGGTGAAAACGATTCGTTTTAAAATCATGGTTTATCATTTCTCGATTACCTGAACAAGACAAAAGAGCGCCGGAGCGCTCCCTCATCCGACTGAACACGCAGCAACCGCAGAAGTCTCTCAGCGACCTCTTCTTGCGCTTCCATTAGTACCAGTGCCAGTACAGACACCTGTTCCCGTTCCGGTGGTCAATGACGCACCTGCTGTTGCCCCTCTACGGCTTCCGCTCCCGTCCTGGGCTCGAACGTAATCAGGATCCTTACCGTTTGGAATACCATCTCCGTCAGCATCCGGTGCGTTATCGTTGATGCCGTCTCCATTCACATCGACAAACCCGATTCCGAACATGTTGGCAAGGGGGTTTCCTGCGGCAAATACCTGTGCTGATGGTGCAAAGCTGAAGATCATGCCTGCGACTGCAACTAAACGAATAAACTGTTTCATGGCTTTCTCCTTAAAATAACGATATGTTTTGGTTGATTGATCGAAAGGGCTTTTTCCCCCAGGGTTCTTACCCTTACAATTAATACCGCAATTAGCGTGCCACTCGTCGGATAAATATTTTAAGTAATTATATAATAAAACTTTAAACGAAAAGCGCAGTTCTTTTTCGGTTACTGATCTCTCGATAATGCCGCCCACCTGGTCGCCGTTTCGACCAAATGGTCGATGATGGCGATGCCAAAGAGCTATTTCATGCCATACTTTTTCAGCTTGTAACGCAGGTGCCGTTCACTGATACCGAGCAGTTCTGCTGCTCTCGTCTGCACTTGACCAGCCTCTCTGAGTGCATCAAGGATCAATGACCGTTCAAATGCTTCGACCTTTTCAGTAAAGGAGGCTGTCGCTGATTGCCATGAGCCTGAATGCTGTATACCCTCATTAACCCTGACGGGAAGATCGTTTACCATAATCGTTTCACCACGGGAAAGCACGACTGATTGTTGAATGATGTTTTCCAGCTCGCGAACATTTCCTGGGTAAGAGTATTTCATCAAGGTATCCATGGCCTCTCTTGAAATTCCGGCAATCCGCTTGTTGTTTTCTGATGCAAAACGACGGACAAAGAGTTCGGCAAGTGGAGGAATATCTTCGCGTCGGTCTCTCAGGGGTGGAATCCTTATTGAAACGACATTCAGCCGATAGAACAGATCCTGACGAAACGTACCCTCTCTGACCATTGCTTCGAGGTCACGGTTTGTTGCAGCGACAATGCGGGCATTTGCCTTGAGGGGAGTGCTGCTGCCGATACGCTCAAAGGTTTTCTCCTGTAATACCCGCAGTAACTTGACCTGGAGGGAAAGAGGAATTTCGCCCACTTCGTCAATGAACAGTGTGCCTCCATCTGCCGTCTCAAATCGACCTTTCCGCTGTCGGTCGGCGCCGGTATACGCACCCTTTTCATGACCAAACAGTTCACTTTCAAGCAGATTATCCGGTAGTGCAGCACAATTGACCGCGACAAAGGGCTTGTCATGGCGGGAACCGGAAAAATGAACACTTTTTGCAATGAGTTCCTTCCCTGTGCCAGTCTCGCCGGTAATCAGCACTGATGCATTGCTGTCGGCGACCCTGCCGGCAACATTCAGGACACGGCTCATCCCGGAAGATTCCGATATTATGCCTTCAACACTGAAACGCTCCGAAAGCTGCTGACGAAGCAGGCGGTTTTCGCTGACGAGTTGTTTTCGTTCAACAATGTTGCGTATCAGTACCTGAAGCCGGTAAAGATCAATCGGCTTGGTAATGTAGTCGGCAGCCCCCAGCTTCATGGCCTCTATTGCTGATTCTACCGTGCCATAAGCGGTCATGATAATCACCTGGACAGAAGGATTGATCTCCTTTATGGCTTCAAGAAGTTCGACGCCGCTCATACGGGGCATCTTGAAATCGGAGAGAACAATATCGACCGCATTTTCCCTGACAGTCACAAGTGCGTTTTCAGGGTTTGCCGCCTTCAGAACCCGATAACCCTGTTTTGTCAAAAAACCGGCAAGGCTCTCCAGTTGTACTGGCTCGTCTTCGACTACCAGAATCGTATAATCCATTGTCCCATTCCTTTTTTTGTTGCTGACGATGACCCTTCACAACAAGGGCAGCACAATTCTGAAAACGCTGCCCTCTCCTTCACGGCTTTCGACTTCCAGAATTCCTCCGTGAGCCTGAATGATCTGGTTGGCTATGCTCAGGCCCATCCCGGTACCATTATCTTTTGAGGTAAAATAGAGATTGAATATCTGAGACTGTATTTCCAGAGGAATACCTTTCCCGGTATCGGCAACCTCGATGAAGGCATTTCCTGTGCCCTTGCCAGCAGTGACGGTCACGGTTCCGTTTTCCTGGGTGGCTTCTACCGCATTCCGGACAAGATTGAGCAATACCTGCTGCATCTGCTCCCTGTCGATAGAAACCTTGCATTCCGAACAGGCTTGCACGCTAAATTCCAATCCTTTGGCTTTGGCTTCACCCTCCAGAACAGGCCGATATTGTTCTATCAACTCGTCAAGGTCAGAAGGCATCAGCATGAGCTGCGGAGGGCGTGCAAATTTCAGAAATCGCTGAATGATGGCATTAACTCTGTACACCTCAGAGACGATAGCACGAACAAGATGATGATACTCCTGCTCGTCTTCAGTTGGCGAAAACTCCATGTCGAGCCGCTGCCCCAATACGCCGATTGCATTAAGAGGATTGCGGATTTCATGAGCCACCCCGGAAGCAAGTTCGCCCATTGCTGTAAGTTTTTCTTGACGCTCGATCACTTTCTGCATTGACCGTTGCTCAGTCATATCCCTCAAGACGACAAAAGCCCCGTCCGAAAAGTTCTCCGTGCCAGTGACAAGGCTGAAGTGTCCGGCCAGGATGATTCGACGGTTTTTGGTGATACATTCGAACTCCTTTGTGTTTGAAGTCGTCGGGCTGTCAATCAGCGCCATGAGCAACGCTCCACACTCAGGCAGAATCTCCCTGACTGGCTTGTCAATCACATCGGCGCCTGTTAAACTGAAAAGCTCTTCTGCTGCACTGTTAACCAGTGTGATGCGCCCCTCAGTGTTCACTGCTATAACCGCATCTGCCATATTTTCGAGGATGGAGGAGGAAAACAGCTTTTCACGAAGGTAAGCATCCTTGACCATCAATTCATTCCGTCGTGTGATGATAAGGTTGAAGACCGCCAGCCCTCCTATGCATGCAAGGGCGAGAAGCAACAGGAGTCGAGTTTGAATTTTCTCTGATGCTTCCATAAAATGATCGATTTTCAGTCCGATACGAAGCAGGCCTACTTTATTGCCTTGATAGATAAACGGCTTGATTACTTCGAAGACATCTCTGCCTCTGAATTTCGTAAACCTGGTGATTGACTTGTTCTGTTGAAGTGCCCTCGAAAGCGCCGGGTCGGACTGTATGGTTTCGGTTTCAGTCACATTGGGAGTTGCGGCAATGATGGCTGACGTATCCTGCCAGATGATATAATCGATCCCCGCAGCATCGCGACCCGTGCGCTGGATGAGCCTTCCGGGTCCAATCTCGCGCTGCATGGCAAGAAGCCTTGATGCGTCAACATTGCCGACAATGGCGCCGCCTCGCCTTCTGGCCACAGCAACCACCAACCGGGCTCCTTTGCCAGCAGCACTCTCCCTGATCCCAAGGTTGAGTACCTCTGTTTTTCCGGAAAGGATCGGCACGAGCTGACTGGATGGTTCGCAATTTTGAAAACGAGGAGTATGATCCGGAGGTGAGTTCCATGCAATTTGCCTGCCGTTACGGTCAATAATGGTTATCCGATACATGCCGCTTTTACCGGCAATTTCAGAAAGATCATCGGATGTCAAAGCTTTCTGAGAGTCCATGCGCTCGATAAGCCGCAACTGGTCCGCCAGGCCACCGGTGACAAGAGCATTGATCTCATTATACCCGATCAGTGCTGTTTCGGCACCTTCGGTAAGAAAATGAACAAGCAATGAAGACTCCTCGTGCATCAGATTCTCAATCTCTTCCATTCGAGATTTATAATGCAGAAAAGCTGTGGCTGCAAATGCAATGACCAAAACGAAAAACATCCCGGCAAGATATTTCGGCGGGATTGGCAGTGGACGCCATAGTGGTTTTTTCTTGCTTTTCATGAGACCGGTATATATACATCCCTTTTTAACCTCGACAGTATCAGAATTGATGCTCCGGTAAAATACCGGTAAAGATCGCAGCTTTGATTCAGCCAGATTTATAATCTATATATATCCTTATTTTGAAAAGTGTCAAGCAGGGATGTTGCTGACAACATCCCGAACCTGAAACTACTTTATATGTTAACCCTTAACGGGCAGCCTTGCCCGCTCCATGTGGTCCCGTACCATCAAGAACAGGTGTTCCTGTGCCCGTACCCAAAACCGCACCTCTCCCTGTACCGGATCCGTCCTGAGGACGAACATAAGTTGGATCCTGGCCGTTAGGAACCCCGTCACTGTTTGCATCCCTTGCACGGTCATTGATCCCGTTATTATCGGCATCAACAAAGCCCGTCTTGCTGCTGCTGTTGTTGCTGCCACCGCCATTTCCGCCCATACTACCCCCGCCGCCCCCCTGAGGTACCCTTGCATAAACAGGATTTGATAGTGAAAGGCTAACGATTGAGCCAGCGATCATCGCTATTCCAATAAATTTTTTCATGATGGACATTCTCCCTATGCATTAGTTATTTGAGTCTGCAGACAGCAGTCATATTTTGAGGTATCTGCTCCGCTATCTATCATACATCAATTACCGCGCCACAAATTGGCTGATATCCGTAACGAGTAAATATATGGCCTTTTAAGGATTATTTCTGATAATCCGATCGCTGAATTATTCCCTGTTTTTCGACCAGTCAGTCGTCTGCTCGACGATATGGTCGATTTCTTTTTCAGAGAACAAGGACGGCATGTGAACTACTTTATGGTCTGGATATATTGCCAGATGATTGCATCAAGGGATTCAAGCAGTAAAACGCTTGAAAGCACAAAAAAACCTGCAAGAGCAAAGAGAGCACGATCAATGGGTGAAGTCTGGATTATGGGCCTCTCTCATGATTTCTGTTTACAGGTATGGGTTAATCCTTGACGCATCGAACTGAAAATCCGGTATGCTTATTAGCCTTGCCTCTTCGCAATGCTGCATCAAAATAACCAAGGGATCGACTCCACGCGCTTTTTGCAGTAGATTCTGTCGCAGACCATAAGCGGCTGTATTCGCCCGGTTGCATGAACTTCCCGTCACTATCCCGCCGTGCTCCTGCCGGGAGGGCTTCAAAACCGTTTTTGTTGTCACCCTCACTTTTCTGCTCTTTCCAGAGTCTTGATGCCTTGAGTGCGCCACCGGCATTTTCCGGTCCGCCAAGCACATCTCCAAGAGCGCTCCATTCAGTATCGGTGGCGACATGCCAGCCTTTCGGAGCAAGATTCCTCGGGTCGTTGACTGCATACCAGTTATAGAGCTTTCCATAGGTTGTGCCGTTTTCCTGCTTGTTCTCGTTATAACACCAGGCGCCCGTTGTAAGGTTTGCCCATTTTTCAGGATCCGTGACTTCAGGAATTGAATCACCATTCCGGTAGTGTGCAACATCAAGATTTTTTCCTGTCCAGATCATCGATCCAATCTGAATGGTCGTGTAACGGTTGCCGTCATGATCAACAACCTTTTCTGGTCGACCGCTGCACCCCGCTGCTGACAAAAACATGAGGGCCAGTACTCCAGTTATCAGGAGCCGATTTCCTCTATACATCATTTTTGAATTATTGGTTGGGTTTTTGTCGCAGTCACCAGAAATAGTGGATATGGTGCGATGATACCAGCCCGGTTTGTTTTGTTAAACGTGTAAATAGTCTCAAACGACGATACCTGTAACCCTGCACCATTCAGCAAGGCGGCAAGCTCTCTGCGGTCAAATCCGTAATGCACCTTTTCATGCGGGTCGTCATGAAAGAAGCCATCTTCCAAATCAAGATCCGCAAGGGCGACAATACCTCCGGGAGAGAGAAGGGCAGAGATGCTGTTTAAAAAAGCTGCGGTATCATCAATATGGTGAAGCGTCATGCTGCTGTAAATCAGCTCAAACTGTTGTTCATTGAATGCGCTTTGGGTGGATGCTAAAAGATTAGTACAGCTCGTTTCGATATTCGTTATACCGGATCGGCTGATTTTCGCCTGGAGCACAGCAAGCATCTCCGGGGAGGTATCAACTGCTGAAAGCCTTTGCACAAGTGGCGCAATTTCCATGCTGACCAGACCCGTGCCGCATCCAAACTCCAGAGCAAGCATGGTTTTCTTTGGCATTACAGCCGCAATGATTGCCTGCGCAACACCGAGCGCAACCGCTCTGCGTTGCGGATTTTCATCCCATTGCGAAGCCTCTCGATTGAATTTATTCGCACTGTTCCATGTATCAGCCATAGTAAAAAAAGTAAAACGTTCTTCAATACCATAAGCAGCAATCAGGGTTACAGCTCCGACATGCAGCCACCCTTGCGTTTCAATGAGGCACCACACTGCGAGCAGCGCGTCTCCCTGCAAGGCTCTCCCTTGATGTGCGGAAACTCAAATCCACATTCAGAACAGACACAAATATCCGGACGGTCAGTTGGAAGAGAGTCACAAAGAGAACGGATAACTCCCCCCTGGATGCAAAGCTGCTTGCCATCAACAATAGCTTCGGCTACCTTCTTGTGAGCAGAATCAAGAATACGACCAAAGGTAGGACGGGAAACATTCATCTGCAGGGCAGCAACTGCCTGGTATAAACCCTCCTTATCCGCAAGCCGGATAGCCTCCAGTTCATCAATCGTCAAAAGAACTGTCGTTAGCTCATTGTGAGGTATGCCATCCGGCCTGAAACAGGTGATCTTTGGTAAATTCTGTACGCAGCGGCATAGTGTTGGCCTGCCGACCCGATTATTTATCATCGCGCTGTAACAACAAATTCTGGCGGATTGAGAATGTGTTTTTTAACGGCACAGAGATTGGCTGCACTGATAACAGCATCCTTGTATTTTTCCGGGAAATCTGGAGGGAGTTCAATGGCAAGCTCTATTTTCTCGACACCATGACCCGACTCGTTGAAGAAATGGGACTGAACGAGACGCATACCCTCTGTAGGGATTCCCCTGCGCTGACAGAATGTGGAGACAAAAATTCCTGCACAGGTGCCAATTGAAGCAAGAAAAAGGGTGAAAGGCTCAGGTGCAGAACCTTCACCACCAGAATGAACTGACTGATCAGTATGGATGGTAAAACCATTGATTTCCGCATCGACCCTCTTCCCCTCCCCTATCGTGATGATCATTTCGCTTTTCATACGATCAGTACCCTTCTAATGGTTTCTGTAAACACAAAGACAATTATAAGCACATGCTAATAACAAAACAAATCAAATCAAAGTTTCCTCCGTTTTCAACGTTGGGCGTGCTGGGCATTGTTTTTTATCCATAGCTCTCAAGGCAAAAACTATCTTTGCGCAACCGTACCTGCTCCCGAATCTGCTCCTGCCACTGATGCTGATTTATACGATCAATTTTCTTATCGGCACGCTCATGCGGAATCTCTCTATTGCACTTGCAATCGCCCTGGGTGTGTTCGGCGAAAAGGGCGCAGACGCTACGCTGCTGATTGCATTGGCCTATATCGTTCAAGTGCAGGCCGCAGCATGGTACGTAAAGTTTACCGATCGCCTGTTTGGAGACACGCTTTCCGGGTCGGTCATCGCATCCGAATCGGCAAAATCTGCCTGAACGAGGTAAAAAGCGATAGCGCCTCAATGGTAACTTTTTTCCAGGAGAATAAGTTAGGTTTAATATGAACGTATGCTTATAATTTGGACTGTAGTACCTTTTTGCTCATAAAACAGCATCAAGCTTCTTTCGTTTTAGTCACAGAATATCAAGGGTTATCAGAAACGTTGAAAACGTTCACAAAACAACCAATCGAGAAATCACAATGAAAATAATTGTCCCTTTACATGAACAAGCTGGTATGCACTCAATAGTGAGTGAGCATTTCGGGAGCGCTCCCTTTTTTGCTGTTGCAGATACGGAAGCAAATTCAGTTGAATTTATACCCAACGCTTCGATGCATCATGACCATGGTCAGTGCACCCCCGCAGATTTTTTTTCACAACTCGGAATCAACGTCCTGCTGTGTAACGGGATCGGGGCTGGAGCCATTGCAAAATTGCAGAGGATGGGCATTGATGTCTACATGGCGGAACAATCGCCGACTCTGGAGGAGGCTTTACTACAATTCAACAATAAATCTTTGACCAAGGCCACTACCCTGCATGCCTGTCAGGGTCATGGTTGCCATTAAACTGAAATTCTATTTCAACGCAAAAAAGGAGGACAAATTATGCGACAGACACTTTTACA
>CAJAAV010000130.1 GCA_903937835.1 uncultured Chlorobiaceae bacterium
AACCCGTAAAATTGACAATAGTCGTGTAAAGCGGTCCTCCTTCTATTGAGCTTGCCAGGCTTAACGAAGTAAAGATTGCCTGATCCGGCTGGTTATCACCATTGGTGTCAAGAAGTTTGCCAGACAGAGCATTTGGCAGATCAAACGTAGCGACAACATTATCAGCACCCATTATCTGCCAGATAATGGGTATCTCGTGGAGCACGTCCGGTACTGTTGCTGTATGCGTGTAAAAAGGTATTGTCGTTGGCCGACCCTGCTGATCAAATATAGGACCAAAGCCAAGATCTCTATTGAGTTCAAGGGCTGTCCAGTGCGCAGCATCACTCCATGTGACCTGATAGGTATCGGTGTGACTTTCGAGCTGCTGTTGTTCATTATAATACTGCTCCACAATCGCCAATTGGTCAATCACACCATCATTACCATCATAATCATAGAGCATTCCAGTTTTTCCTGGCTCGGATGAACTCAAGGCTGCTAAAGTAAACGTACCAGCTATAGCATCTGACGGATTTGTGTCAAGAGTAACTTGATACATTATATCCTCATCAATAACGTACATCCCTACTGCATCTCCTGCCAAATCATAAGCCATATACCCTGCAGCTCTTACCTTAACATGACCTACACCAACAACAGTAACCATTCCATTATTCCACGTAAAGGTAGCTGGGCTATCATTACTTTCATCGGCGTAATCAGGCAACCCGTCCCCATTAGTATCGTACAAATGAAGAACACTGCTATCAGTAGTAATAAATGAGGCATAATATCCGGATTCGTCGATTTTTGATGGATCCGGATAATAATCAAGAAATGATGTATTGGGTGGTGTGGGACCAACCGGAGTCCCATCGAAGTCAATGCCTGGTGCCATACTGCCGTCAGCATTATAGCGCACCAAAAGAAAATCCGGATTTCCATTGGTTGAGCTTGCACCGGCAACAAGAATTTTGCCGTCTGATTGCACCACAACACTATTGCCTTCCGATTCATCGCCAAGAGCAGATTTAATGATACCATCACCCGAAAACGTAGTATCTAAAGTACCATTGGTATTGTAACGCACAACAATAGCATCGCCACCACCACTGCCGCCAGCGGGAGAGCTGCTCCCGGTGACAACAATTTTTCCGTCAGACTGCAAGGTGACACTATGGGCACTATCACTGCCACCAAAATCAGCGACAATCTTGCCATCAGAGTCAAAACTTGTATCCAGAGAACCATTCGAGTTGTATCGGACAATTACAAAATCCTGACCGCCACTCACGGCCATATCGGCTGAAGAAAAACTCTCTCCAACAACAACAATTTTGCCATCCGGTTGCACCGCAGCACCACCAACATAATCACCCAAATCGAAATCGGTGAGTACCTTGCCTGCCACGCCAAAAGTCGTGTCAAGAGTTCCATCAGCATTATACCGCACCAGCGCAAAATCACTTCCCCCACTGGAGCTGATTCCGCTTTCACCTGTCACCACAATCTTGTGATCAGACTGCACAATGAGGCTATGCACATAATCCTCAACGCCAACATTGGTAATGACTTTTCCATCAGCGCCAAACGAAGTATCCAGAGAGCCATTGCTGTTATATCGCACCACGGCAAAATCTCCTCCGCCACTTGATGAAATGCCGGTATACCCTGCAACAACAATTTTGCCATCTGACTCGACTGTTACACTTTCGGCTTTATCCCAGCCACCCAGGTTTGTGGCTACTTTACCATCACCGTCGAAGGTGGTGTCGAGACTTCCGTCGGTGTTATACCTGACCAGAGCAAAATCACCGCCGCCACTTGATGAAATACCGTTATAGCCAGCAACAACGATTTTGCCGTCACTCTGCAAGGCGGCACTTGTGGCATATTCCAACCCGCCAAAATCAGTTGTCACCTTGCCATCACCGTCGAAGGTGGCATCAAGACTACCATCAGTGTTATAGCGTACCACGGCAAACCCGCCATCTCCACCACCACTGGATTCACCAACGACAACAATCTTGCCGTCACTCTGCAAAACAATGCTCTTGCCGAAATCGCGTCCGCCGAAGTCAGTGGCGACTATACCGCCGCCTGAAAGAAATGTTGAAGAATTATGCGGGACAGCGCCCACCGTCGTAAAATCATACGCAGTTGTGCCAACATAGGGATTGCCTGCCAAATCCTTTATACTCCCGTCACTCAACGTCACAAAGTAATGTGTCCCGTTGGCTAATTCGTTGTTTGGATTGATGGTAAGCGTGTTGCCCGTACCCGTAAGGCTGGCATCCACCAGCGAACCTGTCACCGAGCCTGTGTGAATTTCAATGGTTCCACTGCCACGCAGTATTGCCTCGCTGAAGGTCAGGACAATATCGCTGCCAACCGGGACGCTGGCGGCATTATCGGACGGTGTGGCTGAGATGAGGGTGGGTAAGGTTGTATCAGTTGTTCCTCCACCAGCAAACAGATCGACAAGTTTCAATTGCCCGGTATGCTCGTCTGCATCACTAAGAGTACAGTACTCAACATTGCTGACTTTTGCAACCATATCGCCAACCTGAGCACCATGATTCGAGCTTGTCGTAAACAAGTAAAAGGTGCCCGCATTCTGAATTGTTGCGATCTCTTCACTTCCTGAATAGACATGTACCTCTTCGTCATCTTCCCGCGTCCATGAGAGCACACCCGACGAGGTATCCAGAGAAACATAGAGAGCATCACTCCCCGCGCCACCGTCGATCGTGCTGTTACCGGCGCTCCACCAGTTAATGTTGTCATTGCCGTCACCGAGACTGATTGACTTGTTGCCCTCACCGGAAATATTGCAGGTATCGTTACCAGAAGATCCGATAACCGTATCATTGCCGGTATATGTTTCTATGTAATGCCATGAGGCGGCATCATTCTGAACCGTTATCGTATCTGAGAAATCCGAACCGTAGTAATGGCTACCGCCCAACAACCCACTGAAAAATCCACTACTCAACCGTATATCACCGCTGCTTTCGAGCACACTCCCTTGTGCATTAAGCAAATTGATCACCAGTCGCTCGAATCCTCCAGTAACGCTGGAATAGAGGGTTTTCACCAATTGATCGGCTCTATAGAAGTTGATATTGTTACTCTCTTTAACAACCGCTACCGAATAACCATCAATCGTCCCATCAATCCTGTCAGCAGAGTCAGTGCCCGACATTTTCGCATTGTCGGAAGAAGCAACAAAATTCAGTTCCAGAACATCGCGATCGCCGCCGCCATCGGAAATACCTGATAGTGCGGTACCTATAGCCTCAACAGTACTGGCAGCCTGAATTGAAATCGCCACCACATCATTTCCACTTGTTCCATTGGCAACAGAAGCTCCATAAACCCACTTATCAGGTTGCAGATCCCTGTTGATAGCTGTTTGAACCGAACCTGAAGTAGTGGCAATTGAACTACCATTGGTGAAATCGAAAGCACTGACGGCAAGCTGTCCAAGGTCTCCATTTTGTAAATCATAATGGAATGCAAGTCGCGTTGAGGTACTCGACAAGGCATCGTAAGTGGCGTACACGGTATGTGTTGTGCTGCCGGTCAAGAGAACCAGACGGGGTATCCCCGTTACCGTAACAGCACTGCTCATTTCGACATACGTAACAATCCTGTCAGCAACCCTCAAGACTGCACTATCATGGTTATCAGGCGTGCTCTCATTTTCTGCGTAAACATTGGTAACCCAGGGTACATTGCTTCCGCTACCGGTGTTATTTGTTACCCCATAACCCGTAAAACTTGCGGCATCATTTCCAGTATAATCTTGCAGAGCGCTAACATCGTTTCCGGTCGTCGGATCGGTGTAGGAAACCGTCACTGTCTGGCCTGCCTGCACCGCAGTCGCCAGGGTCAACGTCATGATACCGTTATAAACACTGATACCGGGAACAGTAACCTGAGAACCGTTCACCCTGACAGTGAATGCACTGGACTGAGGAACAGTACCAAGATTCTCGTTGAAGGTCATTGTCAGTAACTGGCCATTGACGACGGCACTCTGTAACACCGGTGGCATCGTATCGGTCGATCCTCCGCCCCCGCCGGAACCGCTCTGCGACGAGGCATCGTTACCATTGATATCCTGAAGAGCATAGAGATCGTTGCCCGATGTTGGGTCAGTATAGGAGAAGGTGACTGACGCACCCGAAGCCACCTCACTATTGAGCGTCAGCACCACCTTGTTCTCGACAACAGCAACGTTGTTGATTCCCACAACCGTACCATTCACCCTCACTGAAAAAGCTGTATCCGCAGGTCGATGAGCGCTATCAAGCAGCTCGTTATAAGGCAATATGAGTTGATTACCATCAACACGTGCGTATTGGGAAAGTAAATATGGCTGCTGATTATCAACCTTAAATCCATCAGACGGTAAACTGATTGCTGTTGGAGCCGCTGCGCCACCCGTAAGGGTAAAATTAAAAAGATCACTGCTGGCACCCGCTTCATCCGTAGTAACAGCACCAAAAGAGATCGGACGGCCAGCCAAACTATACGTATAATCGGTGATGTCTCCAGATGCAAAATAGAGATATTGTGAGGGATTTGCTGAATTTGGATAAACAACCTCCAACTGATCAGGCTTTCCGTTGTTATTCGCATCAATGAATTTGAAGGTACCATCAATCTCCGTATCCACACCATTCCCCTCCATATAAAAGCTGATTGGCGCAGTAGCTACCACACCATCACTATCGCGTTCCTGCCAAGTAATCGCGCAGTCATTACCTTCATCCAAATAGCTCAATGGGCGATCATCCGCATCATAGGTACTACCAAAGGTAAACTGAATATAGTGTTGGGCGGTATAGCTGTCACCACTGTCAGCAACTACTCGATAATCATCATTATCATAGTCATGTTGAACGATGCCTTGCTGATCTGTCCATGTTTCAACAAGCTGCATCCAGTCGAATGAGCCATCATTATTAATGTCGAACAAGGTGCCGCTATCGCGTGATGAAGCAATAAAGGCCGCCACGTTAAAACTGCCGATATCATTGCCGGCACTATCCTGAAATGCTTTTGCATCATTGGCAGATGTCGGATCAACGTAAGCAAACGTCACGACTGCGCCTGGTTGCATAACTGTATCAAGTGTCAGTACAAGCTGGTTAGAACTTGCAAATCCGCTGCTTACCAGGGCAGTTTGCCTACCAACGGTTATAACAACACTATCGTCATTGGGAAGATTATTTTGATCAAGAATAACATTAAAAGTCAGTGTCAGTATGTTCCCGTTAATAGTAGTATTGGTAATCGGTAAAGTTCCAATAGGCATTGCCTTAAGTGTTAAAGGTTAAAAATTAAGTATTTCAATGTCACGATAAAATATCGCCCGATCCATCACTCGCAAAGCATTTCGCCGTCGAGTAACAATAATCGACGAAATACGTCAACAAGATTGTGAAGACTCTTGTCGATTGTATGCCGTTGCTTGCCGACACCCCTTGCCTTGGCCACATGAGTCTGATAAAACTGTTCATCGTCATAACAGCAGATAATCTCCATCACAAAACGCTCAAGTAACTCAGAAGTCAACAACTCGGTATAGGGTTTAACATGATAGTTGGCAGGCAACGCAATGGCAATACCACCCTCACCAACCATTTCACGGTTGCCGCCACTCTCCGTCACAATTGCCGGAATGGCGTTCAGCATCGCTTCGGCCAGCACGCGCGAGCCACTTTCCCACCACAGGCTGGGAGCCAGCAGTATTCTCGCTCTCGAATAAAGTGGACGCATATCGCGGCAGTGTGGCGAAACCTGTACATTGCTCAATGACATGCGTGGCGTTCCCAAACGAGCGGTGACATACTCAACCAGCCCCCGCCAGCTCCCCCTCGATTCAACCACCTCAAACTGAATATCGGGCCTTTGACGCTCAAGCTGCATCGCAATCTGAATCACAAGTGCAGCGCCTTTTTCAAGTGTGGGATTCACAAAAAGAAGATTCTTGCGAAAATGCTCCGTAGCCACCACCATCGCCGGATCAATGAACTTGCCGACCGGAGTGAGCGTCAAACCGTTTTGTCGATGGTAATAGTCCGCCGTTGCATGCGTATCGGTAATGATGCAATCAACATCCCTGCACCAGCGGGTTTTCGTGTAGTTTCCATTCACAAGGTAAGCGGCAACAGGAATATCGCGCTGTTTGGCTTCATCGGAAATGAGATAGTCAAACGGCCTTCCGCCATAAAACCAGACCAAATCGGGTTTAAACGTATCGAGTGTGTGGAGGTAAAATTCGTACCATTTTGCCTCTTCAAGGGCAGTCATGGCATCGCGCTGATGGCTGTTTGTCATCAACAGTTTATGGCGGAGAGGGGAATCGTTCAGTTCAAGAATATCGGTCGTTGCGAGGCGTTTTTTCCACTCTTGAGGAAGAGCTGACATCCCGCTTTCAGTATCAAAAATAGTAGCGCCTATAACCTCAACCTCATAACCATTTCCGGCAAGTTGACGCAACATTTCGCGCACCGACATGGAGGCTCCGCTCGACGAATCGAGAAGGCAATACACATTCGCCCACAAAAGGCGGGTTGTTCGCTTTTGATGCAATGTTATCAATTTGTTGAACACAACACAAAAAAACACGTGCGCCGCAGTATACCACAACTGACACTGTATTTGCAATATAACTTCAGTAGTATCTGGTATAAAAAAGATCTGAACGCTCTTGAAAAAGTCAGGCAAAGAGGTACAAGGGAGCAATAATGAAATGACTAACTCAAGAAAATCATCACGGGGAAGGAGGTCTTTTTTTTTGTGTCACAGCAGGCTGGAGTCGCATTTCAAAACGAGTTTCTCAGGAACCCGGGGCAAGTAAAAATACATCGATGACCAAACAACCACCATGCAGAGGCTTTTGCGCCCACCGATTCGCACTGCCTCTGCAAAAGTTTTGGGCTCAAGCCAACCAACTCCCATCAACATCACCCCTGACAATCCCAATCAAGTGCATCTCTTGATCCACATCCAGCGTCACCGGTACAGGATTATCCGGCCAGATAACATGGGTTCTTGACATACTCTCGCTGCCAACACTTTCAGGCACAAACAGCCACTCTTTTGCTGGAGCTGTGTCGAGCTTGACTGCCATCTTGAGAATATTGAGGGCATCTGTTGCACGGATAACTCCATCCTTGTTGACATCTGCAGCAAGATACTGGTATGGCGACACCGGGCTGCTATCTGAATTTGGGTTCATGGCTACAGCCATCTTCAGAGCAGCAAGAGCATCGTTGGCGTTGACAGCATTAGCTTCGGCAATCCCGGACACCTTTGCGTTGGTTAGTGCGTAGGTGCCATCAGGCATATTGACGTGAGAATAAAGACCATCAGCACCAGTAGTCGAGCTGTCCGAAGCAATGCCGAATGTTGGAATGGTGTCGTGATTCAACTGACCTGAAGTCAACAGGAGTTCGAAATGCTGCGGATTGGTCGGCGCAGTAAGCGTAAGAGTACCAAGTTTGACCGGGCCCGCTGACAAGGGGGTTGTACCTATACTGCCGAGAATAAACTGACCCGATATGCCCGTATTAGCCATCGAGATCCAGCCGGGCGACAAGCTGGCAGAATCCTGCCAGGTCGCTACTAAACCGGAAGAGAGAGTAAAATCCAGTTGGGCACTTTCAACGGGGCTTGCTGAGGTTTCCCATAGCTCAAGCGTTCTCGTACCATCGTCGGCTAACTGTATATTTCTGAATTCGACAGGGTGAGCACCTGCAACCCCCATAGCTGTGGTCAGGCTGCTTGTAACACCAGCAATGGGAGTTCCGGTTTTCCAGAAGGTCGCTGAGCCTGTCAAGTTCTGGTGTAAAGGCAAGGCCTCCGTCGTAAAGTCGTAGGTGTTGGAACCAGTAGAGGGGTTACCGGAAAAATCCGTAAAATTACCATTGCCGAAGGTGACAAAATAATGCGTTCCGCCAGCCAGGTCAGCTGTCGGGTTGATGGTAAGCGTATTGCCTGCAATGGTAAGATTGGAGCTTGTCGCCAACTCATAGTGGGCAATAAGTGCACCATCTGAGGTACCGCTGCGGATTTCAATAGCACCCGTGCCTTTCAGAATTGGTTCGCTGAACGTCAAGACAATATTGCTGCCCACGGATACTCCAGTAGCTCCATCGACAGGGCTAAAAGTGGTGACCGTCGGATCGTCTCCAGCGCCAGCATTGATCGGCGTGAGCGACATGCTCGTATTACTCATATTTCCAACCTGCCAGGCGTGGGACTGGGCATCGTGACCAACAAGCAGATCTGCCGGTAACTCGACAAACAACTTGCTACCAGATTGAGCATTGAGCCAATACGAGTTGCCATTTGCATCAGTTCCTGACATTGGAATGCTCAAATGCGAATCAACCACCACAAGACGGCTGACATCGAGCGTAACCGTCGTCAGATAACCAGACACGTCTGCTGCCACAACCGTAAGATGACCCAATGCGGCAAGTTCCGGCGACTGAACGCCGAGATCGAAGCTCAGCACATTGCTCGACAGGCTATCTGGAGCAAAATCAACCTTCACCGCGTCAGAAACAAAACGGAAGGCTTCGATATCAGTGATGGTAAATGAATGAGCATTCACTCCTGAGCCGATGGTCATTGTTACCGTGTTACCATTCAAAGAGGGCACTGCATGGCCAAGCTCAACGACACTTCCGTCAGATATGGCAGTACCTTTCAGGAGATAAGCTGTTCCATTATTGACAAATTCGAGCTTACTGTACCCGGAACCGACATTAAAGAGCAGGATATCGTGACCGAAATCACCATGAACCTGAATCAGATTGCCGATATTGGCCGCATTCAGAAAAATCTGATCGTCCCAGGGCGTGCCAGTGACATACTGCCCTCCAGCATAATTGACCTGAAACTGATGAATCTGATTGCCAAATCCCATCGACTCGGCATTGCTGAGGTTCATGGTTGACTCGACCGTCGTGCCATCATTCTTCAACTTGTCAACCCGGAATGAGGTATCTGAATTTTTTGTAATATGGTAAACATCAAGCGAGGTATTTGTCGCCGATCCAATATGGAGCACTTTATTTCCATCAAGCCAGTGGAAAGCATTCTTGCTGTTCAATGGCAAGTTCACACTATCATAACCATCACCGGCATCCACCGTATCGTTGCCACCTGACCATTCAATCAAATCATTGCCTGCTCCGGCAGTAATTGAGTCGTTTCCGCTCGTTCCTGTCACCCAGTCCATGCCGACGGTGCCTGTGGTGCCCACAACCCTCATCGAAGACAACGAATAGCCGCCGTTGTTCATGGAGTTCACCACCCATGCCTTGACAATGGGATCCGGTTGCCCCGCAATGCCAGCAGGCAGATCCACCAGCAGCCTGGTACCTCCATCGTAAGGGAGTGAATAAGGATTTCCCGACGCGTCAGTGCCGGACAAGGGAATTGTTATAAACGAGCCATTCACCGACAGAGAACTGGCTGCAAGAGTAACCGATGTTATACCGCCACCAAAGTTGCCATCCTTGACTGTAATATGGCTTTGTGCATCAAGCAATGGCGATGTCACGCCCAAGTCAAAGATCAACATATTATTTGAAACGCGGTCGCCAGTCGTCTCTCCGCTATTCATAACCGGCATCACAATAGCCGTCGGATTACTGCTGGAACCGGTCACACTGCCACTGAAGGAATCTGCAGGGTTCGAGGAAGTCTGCGCCACAAGGCTCACCGCTACAGGATGGTTGCTGCTGTCGGTCACCCACCAATCAAGGGTGCCATGGCCTGTTTGCAATGTCGATCCTGACCCTTCAGTGTAATCGAACGCATCAGGCTTACTGTCAGCGTTGGTATCGAGGAGCGTCAGCGTCGCGGCAATACCGTCATACACTGACGGCACCGTTGCAAGAACACCATTGGTCACCGTAGTCGCCCAATTGATTGTTTGCTCCCCTCCATTCATGAAAATCGTCGTTGGACGGCCCTGGCCATCATACTGCAAACCAAAAAGAAGCTCATAAGCGGCATGAGCTGTCCAGTGTGCTGTATCGTTCCAGCTCAGTGCATAACTCTTGATACTGGTGTTGGTCTGACCACTCTGACCGGTCGTTGTGCTCGCAACATCCATGCGGTCGATGATGCCGTTGCTGTCCATATCGTACAGGCGCCCGATATCAGTCGCCGAAATATTGAAAACATCAACCTGGTGCTTTGTTGAAATCAAAGTGCTTCCTTCACCAGAATTTCCAGTGAACAACGGCACCAGTATATCCTGAGCATGCATGTTTGAACCGGTCACGCTGCCGGTGAACACCAAAGTCGGATTAGTCGCCGTCTGTATCACCACGGTTACTGCCGTGGAATTGTTCGTCCATCCGAAGATATTGGCCTGACTTCTTTCTATTTCTGTTGAACCATTACTTTTCACATAGATTATCTCATCAGGATTGCTGTCGCCCAGAGAATCGATAAACGATACAACAACCAATTCACCAGAATTTTGCCCGGCATAACTGCTTGTGGCCACAATATTGTCAGCTCCTTTATTCTGCCAGACAATATCATGAACCAAACCATCTTCCACCCCCACATAAGCCGTTGGACGTCCATAAGCATCAAATGTTGTACCGAAAGCCATCTGAGCCTCCAGATGGGCAGTCCAGTGAGTACGGTCACTCCAGTTGAGCGCAAAACTGTAGATATTCGTGGTTGACTGGCCGTTCTGACCGGCTGCTGTGCTTACCAGATCCATCTGGTCAATCACGTTGTTTCCATCCATATCATAAAGACGGCCAATAAGCGAGGGATAGATTGTAAAGGAGTCAACCAGTGTCCCTGCTGCTATGAGCGAATAGGCACCAGAACTTCCCAAAGGCAACTGAATCGCAGTAGCATCACTGCTTGAGCCCGTCACGGTGCCACTGAACACATCCCGGGGATTCGTCGATGTTTGAAACTCAGATATAAATGATGTAGGGCGACCATAGCTGTCTTGCGTCAAAGCAACAACATTGGAAGTAATCGTAGTTGTCGCTTCCCCTTCTGTGGTTGCCGTGTAGATTCCCTCATCCGGCTGATTATCACTGTTGCTGTCAAAAACCTTCCACATTTCTGACAGAGTGCCATTCACCCTGGTGACTGTAGCAAGAAGATGATCGGCATTTCCGGGACTTGCCCAATTGACCGGTAGCTCAGCCCCATTAATAATGCAGGTTGTCGGGCGCCCCTGACTGTCATATTGCCCGCCGAATACTAATGTGGCCAAACCTTTTGCAGTCCAATGTGTCGCATCACTCCACTCCATCCTGAAATAGCCGGTGCTCGTTCCCAGGCCCCACACCCTTACATGGTCGATCACTCCATCTTTGTCGGTATCATAGAGCGTACCTCCCTGAGATGCCGATATGTAGAAGAAATCAAGCGGATTCTTTGTCGGTATCAGCGCAATGGTTGACATATTGGCCGTTGTGAAATCGTATATCGATGTGCCAGCGAAATTGTTTCCTGCAATGTCCTTTATCGATCCATCGGCAAAGGTGACATAGTAATGCTTGCCGCCAGACAGATCAGCCGTCGGGTTGATGGTGAGCGTATTGCCCGCAATGATGAGATTGTGGCTTGTCGCTGCGTCGTAATGCTCAACAAGCGCACCGGTAGCCGAGCCGCGGTGGATTTCAATAGCACCTGTACCTGCCTGAATCGCTTCGCTGAAGGTCAGGACAATATCGCTGCCAACCGCAACACCGGTAGCGGCATCCGAAGGGGTGAAGGTGGTGACTGTTGGAGGTGTTGGATTAATTTTGTCAAGCAGGTAATCGATAGTATCAGAAAACTGGGGAAACGTTGCATCATTAATGTACCAGTCACCATTCTGGTCAAGATAAACCACGCCATCACCACCAAAATCAGCAATTAAATCCTTGAGATTTAACGTTGATGCATCATAATAATTGCCATTAACGGAAATGCTGAGATTATTAATGTCGCCTGACTCTATTCCATTTTTACCAAAATGGATATCGCCAATACATTCAATAATTGTATCCCCAATCTGCACATCAATCTCATGAACACTTCCTGACAAGCTCAGGCCATTTTGATCATCAAAGGCACACAACACCTCACCCTTAATAGCTAAATCTGCACCAGCTTTATTAAAATGAATTTCCGTTGCACTGCCGTTATAATGGAACTGTCCAGAAGCATCCTGTGTATAATCAATATCGCCAAGAATTGACAGCAAAATATTGTCTTTAGGATAAGTTATTGAGAGCTCATCAAGAACACCCACAACATCAATAGATGAAAGCACAGAAGAGCCAACAACAGAGATTGAGCCAGAAGCAGTAACATCAAGCAAAGGTGTCGTAAAATGAAATGAGTTAAACGACCCGCTGATTGCGCCGGTATCAAGGTCCGCAGAGAGACCTGAACCTGAACCTGAAAATGCCAGATGAATCGATTGTGAAGGATAATTAACAGCTATACTTGATACGGAAATAATGCCAGTCGACCAATTACTTCCTGACAAATTAAGACCATTTTGCTCATCAAAAGTACACGATAAATCACCATTAATAGTTAAATCAGCACCATCTTTACTAAGAGAGATTTCAGTCACATCACCACTATAATTTATCTTGCCTAAAGCATCCTGGTAATAATTAATTTCCCCGACAAGTGAGAGCAAAACGCTATCTTCAGGGTAGGTTATTGTGAGTTGTTGAAGAGAACCAACTATATCGAGTGGTGAAGTAACAGAGGAACCTGCAACAGCAATAGATCCCGAAGCACTGACATTAATCCAGGGTGTCGTAAACTGAAATGAATTAAAACTTCCACTGATTGCGCCGGTATCAAGGTTAGTAAAGAGACCGGAACCTGAAACTGCCAAATGAACAGCTTCTGAAGGATAATCGACAGTTATGCTTGAAACAGAAACAATTCCTGTTGTAATATCACCTCCAAAAAGCTTGTCGATTCCACTTCCATTAATTCTGAGCTGTACTTGATGAGAACCATACTCTGCATAGTATTGTGCTAGAGAAATAACCTCATAGGTCGGCAAAACCAAACCCGTAAGATTAACCATCTCTGTCAAGGATCTTTCAATATCTGACTGTAATGAAGCAGAATATGTCTGGAAATCAGAAAAGAATGAGCCAAAATCTTTATCTGTCGAGTCAAATGCTGACAGAAAAGCCAGGTAAATATCATTAACTTTCATCTCTTAATATAGTTTTGTTATAAGAGTTACAATGAAATTCCGAAAAAAGCCAAACCGCCGAATATACTATAAGACGCATTCATCCGATATTTCTTCTGTTCCAGGTCAAGAGACTTTACTGAGTATCGACAACCTGCACCGGCAAATAAATTTGAATTAATGTTATACTCCACACTACAATCAACTTCCGCGATACGCCCTGAAAATTTTTTTAATTCTATTGGCAAATAATCTGCATGAACAGAATACCGAATACATTTATTCTGTTGATAGGTAGCATAAGTGCCAAGACAGGGCAATACAATAAAATAGTTTTCTTCACTATAGCCAATGACAGGAATTGATGCATGAGCATTATAATAAAGTGCCTGTAAACCACCTGAACCTCCAAACTCGAAATTACCTGACCGCACAATTGCATGAAAATAGCGCAATCGCATGGTTTCAACATCAATATCAACAGGCGCCATAACCGTGGGACGCAATAAAAAAAACAAAAAGCGAACATTTTTCCGGCCCAAAAGCACAGAAGAAGTCCTGTCCTTTGTATAGGTTAAATCTAAGCCAGAATATTTCGTTAACCTCCTTTCAACATCAACATAAGAAAAGGGTTCTACAATTTCACTTATATCGTCCTGGTTGATATCGAGAGTTGGTTTTGAACGATCAGTGAGCGACTCATAATGCAACGCGGGCACGTGTTGATTCCACTGCATACCAAAAGCTATACGCCACCTACCAGCATTCAAGAAATCTTCTCTTGAGTCATAATCAGCAAATGCAACCTCATAGTTGATTAATAGAGTAAATGAAAAGAATACGATTACCGCATTAACCAAACCGCTCCTTATTAGTATCATCTACAGCGTATTGGAACTATTTATGCCACGCCAATTTCAGCGCGGCTCCCGCCGGAGCACGAGAGCTGCTTTCCCACAAAAGGCGGGACTTCCGCGCTGGTCGGAAAACAAATTCCGCAGAAGGGAGCTTGCTGGCCAAACTATATCACAAAAATTGAGGCATCTCCCCACGCCGCAAAATATATAAATAATGCGTAAGGTGCCAGTGTAAACACAAAGATATAATGTACACAGGGAAGTGACAAGCGGAGGTCGCAGCGACTATTTCGGCTGCATTCACGGAAAAAAATAACTGTTCCCTGCATCTGGCGGCAGTATGGCTTCTGCTGCCTGTATGCCGTTTGCTTCTCATCTTCAGGGAAAGCTGTCGGTAAGCGCCAAGTTGGCAAAAGAGCCAGGAATCAATAATAGCGCTCACCACTCTGCCAAATCAAGAGTGGTGAACACAGGAACGGGATATATTACTCAGCAATCGAACCATCAGTAATGGTCTGGGGGGTCTCATTCTTTTTTAGAATGCCATCCTCAACCATTTTATTGATCGCCTGTGAAAGTTGCTCGTGTGTACGAAGCATTGCGGGGACTGACATCGCCAGCGCGCCAACAGGACGAATATTGGCTTTCTCTTTTTCAATCTGTGTGATATTGACAAGATCCAAGCGAATAACACCATCAATCAGCGTAATGTTGGCAATTCCGTCAGCATAAATAGTCTGCATACTTTTACTCCATTAAATGTTTTATTGTTCGATGTGCGTTACCTCTCTGCAAGCACACAATATATTATCACAACGCATTACAAAAAAAATATTTTACAGTAACTCAATTATAGTGTACTTGGAGGATAGTTTACTTATTATTTTACGTTTTCTGCGCCACAGACCTTTTCAGTATTCATCATATCACCGTAAAGAGCTGCGGAATAATAAAATACATGGTTTTTATCGAATGTTGCCGACGCATCCCCCTCTCTATGAAATACAAAAAGCACAGAAACCCCGTGCTTTTTATCGATGTGGTGGGCGATAGAAGATTCGAACTTCTGACCTCTACAGTGTCAATGTAGCGCTCTAACCAACTGAGCTAATCGCCCTTGCGTTAAAAGGCCTTTAATATAGGCTTTCAGTAATAAAACACAAAACGCATGAGCGCTGATTCAGCACTTTATGCAATTTTTTTCTTTTTCCCATCACCGGAAGAATATTCCGGCAGAGCTTTGTTCTCTATGGTATCAGCCGTAATGCGACATTTGTGAGTGTTTTTCATCGACGGGATATCAAACATGATATCAATAATCACGTTTTCAAGCACTGAACGCAGGGCTCTGGCTCCTGTTCCTCGTTCAATGGCAATTTTGACCACCTTGTCAAGCGCCTCTTCGGTAAATTCAAGCTCTACACCGTCCATTTCAAACAGCTTTTTGTACTGCTTGGTAATGGCATTTTTAGGCTCAACAAGAATGTTGCGCAAAGCCTTTTCGTCGAGCATTTCAAGAGTTGAGATCACGGGAAGTCGACCGATAAATTCAGGAATAAGACCGTAGTCGTGCAGATCATCCTGGATGACAAGCTTGAGTATCTCGGGGTCATAACCGGTATGGGTTGTTTTGACCTTTGCACCAAAGCCCATCGAGGATTTAGAGACTCTTTTTGCAATAAGCTTGTCGAGACCCTCGAACGCTCCTCCGCATATAAAGAGTATGTTCTTTGTGTTAATGTTAATCAGTTGCTGTTCAGGATGTTTGCGTCCCCCTTTTGGCGGAACACCGACTACCGCTCCTTCAAGAATCTTCAGCAGAGCCTGCTGGACTCCTTCTCCTGAAACGTCGCGGGTAATGGAAACGTTAGCCGATTTTCTGGCAATTTTATCGATCTCATCAACATAGATAATGCCCCGCTCCGCCCGTTCCAGATTGAAATCGGAAGCATGGAGCAATCGGGCAAGAATGGTTTCAACGTCATCACCAACATATCCCGCTTCGGTCAGCGAGGTGGCATCAACGATTGAAAAAGGTACCTCAAGCAGATTGGCAAGCGTCTGTGCAAGAAGGGTTTTTCCTGTACCGGTCGGCCCGATGAGCAGAATATTGCTTTTTTCAATAACAACATCATCATCTGCATCCTTCAATTCCTGCGAATCAATCCTCTTGTAATGGTTGTAGACCGCCACCGAAAGTGACTTTTTGGCTATTTCCTGCCCAACAACATACTGGTCAAGTGAATCCATGATAGCTTTGGGACTTGCAAGGCGGGGCTGAAACGGCTGTTCCTTGACCCGTTCTGCTTGCTCCACCGAATTGACCTCTTTACGCAGGATCTCGTAAGATGTTTTAATACAGCGATCGCATATAAATGCTTTCGGACCAGCAATCATGCTGTTGACCTCTTGTGCGCTTCTTCCGCAAAATGAACAGTAGACCTGATCTGCGGTGCCGGTGCCGCCTCTTGTTTTTCCTCTTACCGGTTCTCGTTCTCTCGTCATGAAACAAACATGCTTTTCGTCAGATTAATAAGATTATACCTAAAATCCCATCTTTGCCAGGCTGTCCAGGATATGCTGAATGGTCAGGCTCAGTTTGGGATGATCGGTCTCAAAGTGGTCGAGGGCATCGTTCATGCGCTCCACAAGCGACTCGTCCTCGTGGATAGTGCTGCCAGCTTTTTCGTCCAGTAATCTCTGCATATCCGCCCTGAGATTCGACAGAACAACTTCAGTGGTTTCGTCAATGGATTCTACCTGTTCAAGCTCCTGGTGAAGCGTATCAAGGAGTTCCCTGAGTTTTTGCTGTTCCATAACTCCGCCCTGGTTAAGTAATTGTTTACGGAAGACTGGTGTAGCCCATCAGAAAGCGGTCGCACTCACGCGCAGCAGATCTGCCCTCAAGAATTGCCCAGACTACGAGGCTCTGACCTCGGCGGGCATCACCTGCAGCAAAAATTCTTTCCCGATTGGTGTGATATGTTTTGTCTGTCGCCTTAATGTTTGATCGCTCGTCCTGGAGCACCTGAAGCTGCTGCAGCAGATGCTCCTCCGGGCCGATAAACCCCATGGCAAGCAACACAAGCTCTGCCGGAATAATCTGCTCCGTGCCAGCAACAGGTTGCGGCGCAAAATGACCATTGTCTCTTACCCATTCCACTCTTGAGACCTCGACCGCTTGCAGTGCACCTTTTTCGTCAGCAAGAAACTTTTTGGTCATCATGGAGTATTTTCTGGGATCATCTCCTTGCATAAACGCAGCTTCTTCCTGCCCATAGTCCACCTTGAAGGTTTTTGGCCATTCGGGCCAGGGATTATCAAGCTGGCGATCGAGATGCGGTTTCGGCATAATTTCAAGCTGTAGAACACTTTTGCACCCCTGGCGCAGTGACGTCGCGACACAGTCTGTACCGGTGTCGCCGCCGCCAATAACAACAACATTTTTGTCGAAAGCTGATAAAACCGGGGCACTTTCGTCAAGCATGGCTTTCGTACTGGAACGGAGAAAGTCCATGGCAAAATGGATGCCCTGTAATTCACGACCCTCTTCTGCAAGGTTACGAGGTTTTGTGGCGCCTGTACAAAGCACAACAGCATCAAACTCTTCAAGGAGCTTGTCTGCCGGATAGTCTCTGCCAACCTCCGTGCTCTCCACGAAATTGATTCCCTCTTGCTTCATCAGATCAATACGGCGCTCTACCACAAGCTTTTTGTCGAGCTTCATGTTCGGAATACCATACATCATAAGGCCTCCGAAGCGATTATCCCGCTCAAACACGGTCACGCTGTGACCTGCTTTATTAAGCTGGTCTGCACAGGCAAGCCCCGCAGGGCCTGACCCCACAACTGCCACCCGTTTTCCTGTTCTGTGGAGAATTTTTTTCGGTTCAACCCACCCTTCAGCAAACGCATGCTCGATAATCGAACACTCGATGTTCTTGATAGTAACCGGCAGTTCAATAATGCCGAGCACACAGGAACCTTCGCACGGAGCGGGACAAACCCTTCCTGTAAATTCCGGAAAATTGTTGGTTTTTATAAGCCGATCGTAGGCCTCGCGCCAAAATCCGTTATAGATATAATCGTTCCACTCGGGAATAAGATTGTGGATTGGGCAACCACTCGTCATACCGCTAAGCATGAAGCCGGTATGACAGTACGGTGTCCCGCAATCCATACAACGGGCTCCCTGCTTTTGTAACTCCGCAGGAGCCATTTCCTTGTGAAACTCCTGCCAGTCTTTTATTCTCTCCAGAGGCTCTCTGTCAGCAGGCAATGCTCTCTGATACTCCATGAAACCTTTAACTTTGCCCATATCAATAGTTTAATCTTTTCCGGTATCAATTCCCTGAAACTCTTGCCGGGTCGTGAATATTTTTATGAAATGCCGCCATAACCGCTTCGTCTCCGCTGAGCCCTGCAGCCTCGACCTCTTTCATGGCCTCAAGAGCACGGCGGTAATCATGCGGCATGACTTTAACAAATCGCTTGAGAAAAGCATCCCTGTCATCAAGAATTGATTGCCCAAGGTCGCTTCCGGTATAGTCGATATGCCGTTCAATCAGAGTCTGAAGTTCTGCTCGCTCTATCGGATCATCAATTGAAGAGAGAGCCACCATATCATGGTTGCAATTACTGGCCAGGGCGCCCTCTGCATCGTACACATAAGCCACACCGCCCGACATACCAGCAGCAAAGTTTCTGCCTGTTTTACCGAGAATGACAACGATTCCACCAGTCATGTATTCGCATCCATGATCGCCAATAGCCTCAACCACAGCCCGCATACCGCTGTTGCGCACACAAAAGCGCTCTCCAGCCATCCCCCTTATAAAGGCCTCTCCGGAGGTTGCTCCATAAAAGCCAACATTGCCGATGATGATGTTCTCTTCCGGCACAAAAGAGGAGCCTTTGGACTGATAAACAATAATCCGTCCTCCGGAAAGTCCCTTGCCGACATAGTCATTAGCATCACCTTCAAGTTCCAGAGTCATACCCTGAGGAATAAATGCTCCGAAGCTTTGACCGGCAGAACCGATAAATTTCAGGTGTATCGTATCGTCAGGCAATCCTTTGGAACCGTATGCTTTGGTAACTTCATAACCAACAATGGTACCAACGACCCTGTTGGTATTTCTGATGGGAAGAGTGGTGAAAATTTTTTCCTTGTTCTGAATCGCCGGCTTGCAGAGAGAGAGCAATGTCGTACGGTCAAGACTCTCGTCAAGACCGTGCTCCTGCTTGATGGTGCAATAGCGTGTTTCATTCTCTCCAACCTCTGCCTGGTGGAGAATCTTGGAAAGATCGATTCCCTGTGCTTTCCAGTGATGGACAGATTTCTTCATACTGAGCAGTTCGGTCCGTCCGACAAGCTCGTTGAGGTTGCGAACACCAAGACGCGACATATACTCACGAACGCCCTCTGCAAGAAAGCGCATGAAGTTTTCTACATGTTCCGGCTTGCCCCTGAAATTCTTGCGCAGTTCAGGGTTCTGGGTTGCGACACCAACCGGACAGGAATCGTCCTGACAGCAGCGCATCATGATGCATCCCATCACCACAAGGGTTGTCGTGGCAAAACCGAACTCCTCAGCGCCAAGCATGGCGGCAATAACGATATCTCTCGCTGTTTTCATCTGGCCATCTGCCTCGACAACGATACGGCTGCGCAGGTTGTTCAGCATGAGTGTCTGGTGCACTTCTGCCAGGCCAAGCTCCCACGGCATACCCGCATGCATGATGCTTGAAACGGGCGATGCGCCCGTTCCGCCATCATGGCCACTGATAAGCACGACATCCGCATGAGCTTTGGCCACACCGGCAGCGATCGTTCCCACACCAACCGTAGAAACCAGCTTGACGTTGATACGTGCGCTGGAATTAGCATTTTTCAGATCATGGATAAGCTGCGCCAGATCTTCAATAGAATAGATGTCATGATGGGGCGGCGGCGAAATAAGGCCGACACCGGGCGTTGAATGGCGCACTTTTGCAACCCAGGGATAGACCTTTGAGCCGGGAAGCTGTCCACCTTCTCCAGGTTTTGCGCCCTGCGCCATCTTGATCTGTATCTCATTGGCACTGGCCAGATATTCGCTGGTAACTCCGAACCTTCCTGATGCAACCTGTTTAATTGCCGACATTCTTGAATCACCATTGGCATCCTTGATAAAGCGCGCCGGATCTTCGCCGCCTTCACCGGTATTACTCCTTCCCCCAAGCCTGTTCATGGCAATGGCAAGAGTTTCATGGGCCTCCTGACTGATAGATCCGTAGGACATGGCACCGGTCTTGAACCGTTTCAGGATTGCCTCAACCGGCTCAACCTCCTCTATCGGCACCGCCTGATCGCTGAATTTGATATCCATCAAACCACGGATAGTGCAAAGATGTTCGCTCTGGTCGTCAATGAGGTTTTCGTATTTTTTATACAGATCATAATTCGCCGTTCTGCAGGAGTGCTGCAGAAAATGGATCGCTTCAGGGCTGAAAAGATGATATTCGCCGTTATGGCGCCATTTGCGTTCACCGCCAGCGTCAAGGCCACGATCAACCTTGTTTCCTGTAGGCGGGAAAACCGTTTCATGACGTCGGTGTACCTCTTCAGCAACAATATCAAGGCCAATACCTTCAATACGGGTCGGAGTACGGGTAAAATAGGCATCAACAAGCTGGGTATTAAGACCAACCGCCTCAAAAATCTGGGCTCCACGGTAGCTTTGAATGGTTGAAATCCCCATTTTTGCCATAGTCTTCACCACACCTTTAACAGCGGCCTTGACATAGTTCTTGACGGCAATCTTTTCCTCCAGTTTTATACGGCCAGAAGAAACAAGCGAACGGATAGTTTCAAACGCCATATAGGGATTCACTGCGCCAACACCATAACTGATGAGCATGGCAAAATGGTGTACCGTTCGCGGCTCGGCTGATTCAAGCACCAGACCAACCTTTGTTCTGATACCGGCATTGATGAGAAAATTGTGCAGTCCGGAAACAGCAAGCAGGGCAGGAATAGGGGCTCGATCACTCTCAAGCTCTCCCTTGTCGGAAAGAATAATGATATTGACTCCTTTGCTCGCCGCCTGTTCTGACTGGCGATAAAGATCCTGCATGGCAACTTCAATGCCCTTGCCCCCTTGAGCCACTGCGTAAAATATAGGAAGTGTTACCGCTCTGAAACCGGGCTTGTCAATTCCGCGAATCTTTTCAAGAGCCTGATTCGTCAAGATCGGATGCGGTAAGCGAATGCGGCGACAATTTACCTCTGAGGGCTCCAGCAACTCTCCCTCTGTACCAAGCATAACTGTGGTGGAGGTTATCAGCTCCTCGCGGAGCGAATCAATCGGTGGATTGGTTACCTGTGCAAAAAGCTGCTTGAAATAATCGTAGAGCAGCTTCGGTTTGTTGGAGAAGGCCGCAAGAGGAGTGTCATTGCCCATAGAGCCGACCAGCTCTACCCCTTTTTCGCTCATAATTTTTATCTGAAGGCTGATATCTTCCTGGGTATAGCCAAACACCTTCTGACGAGCGGTCAGACTGTACTTGTCTTCATCAGGATTTTTCATCTGCGGATGATCGGCCAACGCCTCCAGATCAATAATATTTCGCTCAATCCATTCGCCATAAGGTTTTTCACTGGCAATGGTTTGCTTGATCTCTTCATCGGAAATAATGCGCCCCTGGGCAGTATCGACCAGAAACATGCGACCCGGCTGCAGACGGTCTTTTTTGAGAATCCGTTCTGGTGCAATATCAAGCACACCTACCTCTGAAGCCATGATAACAAGGTCATCTTTGGTAATGTAATACCGCGATGGGCGAAGTCCATTACGGTCAAGAACAGCGCCGATCTGAACGCCATCCGTAAAAGTTACAGATGCCGGGCCGTCCCAAGGCTCCATAAGGCAACTGTGATACTCGTAGAACGCTTTTTTCTCCGGAGAAATCGCATCATTGCCTGACCAAGGTTCCGGAATAATCATCATGGCTGCATGAGCCATCGAGCGGCCTGAAAGCACAAGAAACTCAAAGGCATTGTCGAGAATAGCCGAATCGCTGCCATCCTCCAGAATCACCGGTTTGATATTTTCAAGGGCATTGCCAAACACCTTCGACTCAATATTTTTCTCCCTCGCTTTCATCCAGTTGACGTTGCCCTTGAGCGTATTGATCTCTCCATTATGACTCAAAAAGCGGTAGGGATGCGCCCTGTCCCAACTCGGAAAAGTATTGGTGCTGAAACGGGAGTGCACCATGGCAATGGCGCTCTCCATCTCAGGATCGTGCAGTTCTGGATAAAAAAGTCCTACCTGCTCCGGAAGGAGCATGCCTTTATAGACAATAGTTCTGCCAGAAAGACTTGAAATATAAAAATAGCTGCTGCCAAGAAGGCCTGCGGTATACTTCACTCTTTTGGTGATGCGACGGCGGATGATATAGAGCTTTCGTTCAAATTCAAGTTCCGAAACAGTATCCTTGCCCCATCCGACAAAGAGTTGTTTGACTATCGGCTCCTGTGAAAGGGCTGTGTCGCCAAGGGAATCATTGCAAGTCTCCACTTTTCTGAACCCGAGAAACTTCTGGCCCTCAGCCTGGATCATCTGACGACAAATATCCTCAATAGCACGCCTCTGGGATATATCGGGCGGCAGAAAGAGCATCCCCACACCGTACTGGTTGTCAAGGGGAAGGTCAATATTAATTTCAGAACAGACACTGCGCAGGAACTTGTGTGGTACCTGAAGAAGAATTCCTGCTCCGTCACCGGTATTTTTTTCACATCCGCTCGCTCCGCGATGTTTCAGGTTTTCATTGATTCGTAAACCCTGCTCTACAATTTCATGGGACTTGACGCCTTTGATATGGGCAACAAACCCTACACCGCAAGCATCATGCTCAAACTGAGGATCATAGAGTCCCGTTTTTAACATAACGTTCATATTTTCAGGCACAACTTTTCAAACAGTTTCAAAAAAAAAGCAACCGACGGATACTGACGCAGAGTATAAATGTTTTTCAGCAATATACCCTGAATCAAAAATACCCGACAAACTATGCTTTCCCTTGGCTGGCAACCGCATCAACAGCCTTTTTCAAGGCATCCTGATCACCGAGATAATAGCTTTTCAACGCCTTGAGGTCATCATCAAGCTCATAGACCAACGGAATACCGGTAGGAATATTAACACCGACAATATCCTCCTCTGATATGTTGTCAAGATACTTTACCAGCGCGCGCAGGGAGTTTCCATGAGCGGCAATGATAACCTTCTTTCCTTTACGAAGCTCAGGCGCTATCGTCTCATGCCATATTGGTAAAAAACGCTCCACGGTATCCTTGAGAAATTCACTCAAAGGCACCTCTGAGTCAGCAAGAGAGGCATAACGGGGATCAGAGCCAGGATAGCGCTCATCACCTTTCTCCAATGCAGGAGGTGGTGTATCATAACTTCTCCGCCAGACCAGTACCTGCTCCTCACCATATTTCTGCGAGGTCTCTGACTTGTTGAGCCCCTGCAGTGCACCATAATGGCGTTCGTTCAATCGCCAACTCTTGAACACAGGAATCCACATCAGATCCATTTCATCAAGAACACTCCAGAGCGTCCTGATAGCTCGTTTCAAAACAGAGGTATAGGCCAGATCGAAAACAAATCCTCCCTCTCTGAGTAATTGACCTGCGCTTGCGGCCTCTTTTCTGCCCTGCTCAGTCAGATCAATATCGTACCATCCGGTAAAGCGGTTTTCACGGTTCCACTGACTCTCTCCATGCCGCAATAAGACAAGTTTTATCATAGTGCCATCCCCATTTTCAGGAAATTTTGAGGAAATTTATTATTCAGGGATTTTTCCATCCCCGTTGTTTGGCCCGCAATTTAATATTCTCTGCACCTTTTCTCAAACTTCATCCACTCAAGAGCACAAAAGTTTACTTCAGAAGTAAGCGAATAGTTGAAAAGGAGGGGTTTTTCCAAGAATTGTCTGTAGATTTATAAATCGAAATATGATATCTTAGATAATTTTTGGCGCAGGATGCGGGCAGCCAGGAGTGTACCCTTCCCCCCTGTTCTCAGGGGTAATGATGATCTGTAAATGCTCTTATACTGATAAAAACAACAATGAACGCAGACAATTTCAGGTTACAGTTGGGTGCAAAAGAATACGTCCCCATCATTATTGGCGGCATGGGTGTCAATATTTCAACAACCGAACTCGCTTTGGCGGCGGAAAAACTCGGAGGAATAGGTCACATTTCCGATGCATTGGTCACCTATGTCTGCGACAGGTTATTGAAAACGACGTTTGTAAGCCGGAAAAGGAAAAAATACCTCCAATACAGCAACAATCCCGACAAATCCGCTGTACTGTTTGATCTTGAAGAGCTTGCTGAAGCACAAAAAAAGTATATCGAGTACACCATCTCCCAGAAAACGGGGAACGGGGCTATTTTTCTGAATTGCATGGAAAAATTGGCCATGAACAACAGCAACCCGACACTGAAGGTCAGGCTTACCTCAGCCATGGACGCCGGCATTGACGGATTGACTCTTGCTGCAGGCCTCAATCTGCGGACGCTTGATCTTATTCAGGATCACCCACGGTTCCGGGATGTTAAAATAGGCATTATCATCTCCTCGGTCAGAGCACTTTCCATCTTCCTGAAACGAGCGATACGACTGAACAGATTGCCGGACTACATTATTGTTGAGGGACCACTTGCCGGAGGACATCTCGGTTTTGGACCAGAAGACTGGCACACTTTCGATCTCAAAACAATTTTTACCGAAGTACTCGCTTTTCTGAAAAAAGAGGCACTGAACATTCCTGTCATCCCGGCGGGAGGTATTTTTACGGGAACTGATGCGGTCGACTATCTTCGTATGGGAGCTGGAGCCGTACAGGTTGCAACCCGCTTTACCATCAGCAAGGAGGCTGGTCTGCCAGCCAACGTCAAACAGCATTATATCAACGCAAGAGAGGAAGATATCGTCGTCAATATGGCCTCTACTACAGGCTATCCCATGCGGATGCTCACCGAATCGCCCACTCTGCGTTATGCTATAAAACCAAACTGTGAGGGACTTGGTTACCTGCTTGAAAACGGCGGCAAGTGTACCTATATTGATGCTTATTACGCGGCACTTGCTGAGCGAAAACCGGGGGAGCCACTTGCAGTAAAAGAGAAAACCTGTCTTTGTACAGGCATGGCTAATTACGATTGCTGGACATGCGGTCATACAACCTATCGCCTCAAGGAGACGACAAACCGCCTTGCAAACGGACAATGGCAGCTTCCAAAGGCCGAGGATATTTTCCGTGACTATCAATTCAGCAGCGACCACACCATCAGGCTCCCGGAACCGGAAGTTACATGACAAGACACTGAAGAATATGCAACAAAAAGCAACCTTGTTTCTTTATACCACACTTGCAGCGGCAACTCTTCTTGTGGTTGTTTTTGTCGTTAACCAGTTAAGTGTGGCCGCTGAACTTCTCCGTTCTCTGCACCCTTATGCAGGTACAGTTTTTCTTCTGTTCAGTACAGTCATCATACTCTCCGCCCTTTATACCGGGTTCAATCTTTTTTCTGTTTCTAAAGCCCCGGCGCTGCCTGAAGATGAAAATTCAAAGCTTATGGCAGCCTATGTGAGCTATCTGACCAGGCGATTGCCGGTTCACCCCATGCACCCGAATCAATCGAAAAGTCAAAAAGACCAGCGGTGGCTGCGAACCAACCTTAAGCTTCTCGATGCTGACTCGCTCAACATGACCCGGCAGATTGCCTTGAAAAACTTTTTTGTGGGGGCTTTTGCCCAGAACACCTCTTACGGAACAACCACATCGCTGCTCAACAACTTCAAGGTGTTATGGAATGTTTACTGCATACACAACCGCGTGCAGCATCTCAGGGAATTCATAAACCTTGTTCGTTCTGTCTACGACTGCCTGCCGCTTTCAGACTTTAAGAAAGAGGACATTCCAGAGCATATCAAGCCCATTATACAGTCTTCGTTCAGCAATACACTCTCATCACTGCTGCCAGGCGGAAACCTGCTGACTCCTTTTTTTCTCAACCTCTTTCTGGCAGGATCAACAAACACCTACCTCACCTGTCTTGTCGGTATTATCGCAACACGCCACTGCCAGATCTCCACTGAAGAGGAAAAGAGAGAGGTCATGCAGCAAAGCAAGTTTGAGGCTTCATTCATGCTGAAAGAGATTATCAGGGAGTGTAACCCGATTTTGTCGGTCACCATCAGCAAAGCTGTGAAAAAAGCTGGCATCGAAAGCCTCGACACCATACAAGCTCCTTCGACGGGGAGTGGCATGGCCCAGGATATTGTTTCACATTTAGCGAGCTCGCTAAAACATATCCTTAAAGAGAATGGATAATTGAAAATTTTTATTCTCAATTCTTCTGGCGCAGTTCCCGAAAAAAATCCTTGAGCAGGTTCTGGCATTTGTTTTCCATGATGCCGCCGAAGACTTCCGGCTGATGGTTGAGCTGCTGACACCCGGTCACATTCATAACCGTACCTGATGCACCCATTTTGGGATCGTAAGCGCCGAAGATAACCCTCCCGACCTTTGCATTAACGATAGCTCCGGCACACATCGGACAAGGCTCAAGAGTAACGGCAAGAGTACAATCTTTAAGATACTTGCTGCCGATCGTTGCCATGGCCGAGGTCAACGCAATCATCTCGGCATGCGCTGTAGCATCACAAAGCGCTTCCACCTGGTTATACCCCCTGCCGATAACATGGCCACTACTATCGAGCACGACAGCCCCCACAGGAACCTCCTTTCGTTCAAAAGCCTTGATCGCTTCCCGAAAAGCCAATTCCATGCAATACGTAAAGTCCATCATGCCGTTTAAGTTATAAACTACCTGAAAAACACATTGTGCTCTGTAACAAGCAAATCTCGACACGACGGGAATATAAGTCTTTTTTTGCTACCAACATGCCACCCCGCCGGGGTTGAATTCACAACATGACGACGCCGCTCCCCTTATTTCTTCAATGCCGCAGGCGTGGCATATTGGCAGAAAACAGCATAACCCGCTCCCCCTCTTTTCTTCCGTTTCATGCAAAGAGAATCGATAACGGTATATATTTGCAGCCCTCTCCAGAGTTTCTATGGTACAGAAAAGACGGCACTTATTGAATTCGCTCCTAAAAAAAGAGGTTTGTTCGGTCAGAAAAATATTTGCACCCTATGATGATGGTCACCATTACAATACCCTAAGTCGGCTTTATATTATAGCCGCAGATTTAAATTTGACCATCAATTTTTTAGCCGTAACATGTCTGAAAAATAGATGCGTCCTTGGATATATTGACGAATATCGTATCGATTGATAAAAATTCAACCTCCAATCCTGCACAAAACAGCAAACCGCCCAACCCCTTCATCGCTCAGGCTCTTTTCGGTTTGTCTGGCATCACTTTTTGGACAATCTTGCACCATCCGAGCCTTAATCAAGTCGGGGACGGAAAACCCTTATTTTTCTATTTGCTCTGCAGTTGAAAATGTCTTAGCTTGTGGTAAAAGACGTAAAAGGTGATCTCAACATTTTAAGAACACTCTTTTTTTATAACCCTGAAAACAATAACAACTATGTCAAACGGAACAAGCAACGACCTATCAGGTGCCATCGGCAATCTTATTGATACTTTGGGAAAAGTCGCCCAGCAGCAGGTTGCGCTTTTGAGCAGCGGAATCCAGAACGCAGCCCAGTGTGCTGAGCCTCTTGGCAAAACTGCCACAGATCTTGTAGGAAATATCATCTCCGCTCTTAACCAGATCTTGCAGAACATCTCTTCTGCTATTGCACCCAAGAAGTAAGCGAGGCTTATTTTACCAAAAAGCACCTTATACGTAAAGTATAGGGTGCTTTTTTTTCGCTATTATATGCCTTTAAGCTTATGTCTTCTCTTGAAACGAGGCCGAAGGGATGTTGCCGTATGACCATCAAGGAAAATATCACTGCTCTTTTCAATACCTGTTGCGGCCAACCCCTTTCTATTTCAAAAATACAGGGTGATGCTTCAAGCCGACAGTATTTCAGGATTATCGGTACGACTGACACCTTTGTGGGCTGTTATGACCCGGCATTTGAAGCATCAACGGAGGTTACCTACCCGTTTCTTGTCTTGCACAACCTCTTGTCCCTCCATGATATTCCGATTCCGGCAGTCAAGGCCATTGATGCCGAAAAAGGGCTCTTGCTTCTTGAGGATTGCGGAGATCTGCTGCTGCAAAACCTCTTCGGGTCACAGAAAGAAGAGACCATTCCTCTCTTGTACCGCGAGATCATTGATATCCTTGTACAACTTCAGACTATAGGCGGGAAAAAAACAAATATCCCGTTCAACAGAAGTTTTGACAAGGAAAAACTCATGTTCGAGTTTGATTTTTTTATCGAGCACGGCCTGTTAGACTTCTTTGCACCAGCACTCGACCAGCAGTCACTCGGCACATTACGCCATGAGTTTGAAGCCATTGCAGAGCTTCTTGTCAAGCCCCGACACTTTGTGCTGAACCATCGGGATTTTCACAGCCGTAACATACTTGTTTACAACGGCAAACCGGTGATTATAGACTTTCAGGACGCTCGTATGGGCCTGCCGCAATATGATGCGGTTTCCCTGATAAAGGATTCTTATATCAAGCTCAACCCTGTGCTGGCCGAAGAGTTGAAGGCATATCACTTTAACGCTCTTCGTCTTCACGATCTGAGCACCATGAGTTTTGACGAATACCTTTATTATTTCGATCTTATGGCCTTTCAACGAAATATCAAGGCCATTGGAACCTTCTGTTACCAGACCAGAGTAAAAAAAAATAGCACCTTCGAACACTCAATTGCGCCAACACTCGCCTATATTCCTGATTATATCGAAGCAAGAACCGAACTGAGAGCTGCGGGAAAAATCCTGCGTCCACTTCTTGAGGGAGCTGCATCATGAAAGCATTTGTACTTGCCGCAGGCCTCGGCACCCGCCTGCGCCCCTTGACCGATCATATCCCGAAACCACTGATTCCGATTCTCAATATTCCCTCTCTTTTCTACACCTTATTTTTGTTGAAGCAGGCAGGAATCCGGGAGATTATTTGCAACATCCACGCTCATGCCGATGCAATCAAAAACTTTATTTACGCAAGTGATCTTTCTGGACTTGATATCTCTTTTTCGGAGGAGCCAATAATTCTTGGAACCGGGGGTGGGCTGAAAAAATGCGAAAAACTCCTCGGTTCGGATGAGTTTCTTCTGGTCAACAGCGATATTATTACCGATATTGACTTCAGCGTACTTCTACGGCATCACCAGGAATCAGGTCGCCCCGGAACCCTGACACTGTATGCAACACCAGAAGCCAGATCTATCGGTTACGTCGGAGTTGAAGAGGGCTTGGTCAAAGATTTCAATAACCGACGACAAACCAACCTGGTCTCTTCCTTCATTTATACGGGCACAGCAGTTCTCAGTCCGGAGATCTTTCGTTTTATGAAAGCCGAGTTTTCAGGAATCGTTGAAACTGGATTTACAGGACTTATCGATAACGGCGGCCTCGGCTTCTACCAGCATAAAGGGTTATGGATGGATATCGGCACCATGCAAAGCTACTGGCAGGCAAATATCAACACAGCATCCATCATTAACGGGCTTGCCACAGAAATGACCCTTGCCATAGGGATGCATCCCCATGCGATCTCTCCGGAAGCCTTTATCAGCCCCAATGTTGAAATTTCGAAATCCGTCATAGGAAGAGGTTGCCATATCGCAGAACATTGCACCATCAAGAATTCAGTGCTTTTGCCAGGTGTAGAGGTCAAAGCCGGAAGCACCATTATCAATGCCATTGTTGATCCCTACAGTACAACAGTCATCGAAGAACCGAAACAAGGAAAGAATAACTGATGGTATCAACAGGTCTCGATATACTGCTCAGGAACACGGACACTCTTCGGCACCGCAATATCGGACTGATTGTCAATCAAACATCCGTAACCCCTGACCTTAAATACTCATGGGACGTGCTGAAAGAGAAAGGTCTTCATATACAAAAGATTTTTTCTCCCGAACACGGACTATTCGGTACCGAACAGGATCAGATCGCCGTCGGGTATCAGCCCGAACCTGGTTGTGAAGTGGTCAGTCTTTACGGTGATTCTGCAAAAACACTCATTCCTGACAAAGCCGTACTGGACAATCTTGACCTTATCCTCTTCGATATTCAGGATGTCGGTTCCCGCTATTACACCTACATCAACACACTGGCACTTTTTATGGACGCTGTTTCGGGCAGGGACATCGAGATCATGGTGCTCGACCGCCCGAATCCTCTGGGAGGCGCCATTGTTGAGGGACCACTTCTCGACCCGGCATTCGGCTCATTTGTTGGCGTTTTACCGGTACCGGTCCGGCACGGCATGACTGCCGGAGAGTTGGCTCTTTTCTACCATGACTTCAAAAAACTTGATGTCAACCTCAGCGTCACCTCCATGAAAGGGTGGCGGCGCTCCATGCTGTTCCATGAAACAGGGCTTCCCTGGATTCCTCCATCACCGAACATGCCCACCGTTGCCACGGCCGAAGTGTATCCTGGAATGTGCCTGTTTGAGGGGCTTAATGTCTCTGAAGGAAGAGGCACAACGACCCCGTTTCAGCTTTCCGGCGCTTCTTTCATTAAACCCTATGACCTTGCGAAACAGTGCGCCTCATACCGTCTGGAAGGGGTTCTCTTTCGTCCGGTATGGTTCAAACCGACATTTCACAAGTTCTGTGGGGAGGTTATTGGCGGCATCTGGCTGCAGGTCACCGATCACGCCCGCTTCAGATCATTCGCAACCGGGGTCGCCATGACTGCGGCCCTCCACGAGCTCTATCCCGGGCAACTGCAGTTCTTGCGTGGTGTGTATGAATTCAACGATACCATTCCGGCCTACGATCTTCTTGCAGGAAACAGCAGCATCCGCACCGCCATCGAAAATGGTTGCAAAACTTGCGACATTCTTGCTTCATGGCGGCATGAAGAATCTGAATTCAGTGGCATCAAATCAGGCTTTCATCTTTACGAACCATAATCCTTAGTTCTCCTTCACGGGGAAAAGTACTGAAGCAACCTTCAAACAGCCACCAAACCATTGTACTCCATGCAGCCGATTGATCTTGCCATCATTATTCTATTTCTGGTCGGAAATACGCTCTTCGGGCTCTGGCATGGAAAAAGCAACAAAAACAGCAACGACTATTTCCTCGGTAACCACAACTTGCCATGGATTGTCTCAATGCTCTCTATTGTCGCCTCAGAAACCTCTGTACTAACCTTTGTCAGTGTACCAGGTCTTGCATACCGGGGTGACTGGAGTTTCCTGCAACTGGCTATGGGCTACATTATTGGACGAATTCTGGTCAGTGCCATTCTCCTGCCTATGTATTTCAAACACGGCGTGAGTTCTATTTATGAAATCATCGGGATACGTTTTGGTACAGGCATGCAAAAAGTGGCCGCCCTGGTTTTTCTTGTTACCAGAACACTTGGCGACGCCATCAGGTTTCTGGCCGCTGGCGTGGTTGTACAGGTGGTCACGGGCTGGTCACTCCCGCTTTCGGTCATGATTATCGGTATAGTCACCCTTGTCTATACCCTGTCAGGCGGCATCAAGGCGGTTGTCTGGCTCGAAAGTTTTCAATTCAGTCTTTATCTTTTGGGCGGAGTTCTCTCCATTGTTTTTCTTCTTCACAGCATAGACAAGGGCCTGCCGGAAATACTGACCTCGCTTTCCAACTCCGGAAAACTGAACATTATTAATACCGATCCTCATTTTTTAACCAACCCGCTCACCTTTTTCAGCGCATTTATCGGGGGTATCCTGCTCTCTCTTTCATCACATGGGGTCGACTACATGATGGTCCAGCGGGTACTCGGCTGCAAGAATCTCCGCTCAGCAAAAAAAGCAATGATTGGCAGCGGTTTTTTTGTCTTTTTTCAGTTTTCTGTCTTTCTTCTTGCAGGTTCCCTGATTTCGGTGTTCATGCAAGGAGCCCCCATGGAAAAAGATCGTGAGTTTGCCTTTTTTATTGTTCACTATCTTCCTGCCGGACTGAAAGGATTACTGATCGCAGGAGTCTTGTCAGCAGCCATGTCAACCCACAGCTCAGCCATCAACGCTCTGGCCTCTTCAACCGTCAACGACATTCTTGGTGGAACGGCCTCTCTCGGATTTTCAAGGATTATCAGTTTCATCTGGGCGGTCGTGCTTATTATTATTGCACTCATGTTTGACGCAGGCAGCAAGGCAATTGTCATGGTTGGCCTTGAAATCGCCTCTTTCACTTATGGTGGCCTTCTGGGACTTTTTCTGCTATCAAAAAGCAAACGCCACTTTCATACGGCAAGTTTGGCCACTGGTCTTGTCGCCAGCATGGCTATTGTTTTTGTGCTGAAACATTTCGGACTTGCCTGGACATGGTATATCTCTGTATCCGTCATGATCAACATCGTCATTGTCTTCATCACAGATATCGTCATCAAATCAATCACCCCGGCAGACCGCGTCTCTGACAAATAATTCTGAAAAGTCTAAAATTCCAACGCATTATGCAAAGAGAGATGCCAGTATTACACCTCGAACAGGAAGAACTTCGAACGGAAAATGCCGCTCTCAGAAAAAAACTTCACGAAGTTGAAAAAAAAGTCGCCACTCTTGAAGCGTCACACAAAACGTTCAATATGGTTGTGGAGGCCACACGGGTCGGATACTGGGACTGGAATATCAGTACAGGTAAACTGACTGTCAATGACGAATGGGCCTCTTTGATCGGCTATACCCCTGATGAGCTTGAACCATTAACGATCAACACATGGATAGAACGGTACCATCCCGACGACATTGCAGAATCCAATCGGCTGCTTGAGGAGCATTTTGGTGGGAAAACCAGTTCGTATAGTATGGAAGTCAGGATGCGCCACAAACATGGTCACTGGGTCTGGTTGCTTGACCGGGGCAAGGTATTTGAACGAGATACTCAAGGCAATCCGCTCCGCATGGTTGGATCCCATGAGAATATTACTGCACGAAAAAATTCTGATCACGCCATCGCTCAATGCATCGTATTCGAACGTCTGGTAACTGCGCTCTCAAATCAGTTTATCAACCCGCCTTTTGAGCATATTGACAAGATGATCAACAGCACATTACAACTTATCGGGGAATTTGTTGAGGCTGACCGCAGCTATATTTTCCAGTTGCGCGATGATCTTCGCCTGATGGACAACACTCATGAATGGTGCGCAAAAGGCATTGAGCCGGAAATTGAGCAGCTTAAAGAAGTTCCCACCAGTATCTTTCCCTGGCGGATGGAACAGATCAGAAATAACAAGATTATTCACCTTGACCGAATCGCCGATATACCCGATGAGGCGTTGGCTGAAAGAAAGATCCTGGAATCCCAGAACATCAAGTCGCTGATTGTCATCCCCCTTGTTGCAGGATCATCCCCCTTCGGCTATATCGGGATTGATGCCGTAGAACAAGAACAGTACTGGCGACCTGAAACTGTTTCCGTGCTGAAGCTTGCGGGCGGCATCATTGCCAATGCACTGCAGCGCAAGCAGGTGGAACACTTTATCCAGGCCAAGCTTGATCTTGCCATTAAACTCAACAGTTCATCATCTGTCGAGGAAACCCTGCACACCTGCCTTCAGGCGGCCTTGTTAGCTTCGGGCCTGGATTGCGGAGGCATTTACCTGGTCAACAAGAAAGAAGCGAAAATCACCCTTACCATTCATGAAGGTTTGCCACAATCGTTTATCGATCATTCGTCATCATACAACTTCGATTCCGAAAATGCCCGGATCATTCTGAAAGGAAAACCCATATACCATAAGTTCAACGAACTGTTGATTGAACACCATGAGGCACTACTGGCCGAACAACTGAAAGCCATCGCTATCATCCCGATAAGCTACAGGGGGGAGGTGATCGCCTGCCTCAATGTCGCATCACACACACTTGCCCAGGTACCAGAACTTGCCCGACAAGGGCTCAAAACCATTACGTCACATATCGGTGCCGCCATCATGCAGGCGCGCCAGGAACAAGAGATCGCCGAGACAAAAAGCAACCTTGAATCACTGTTCGACACTATTGACGATTTACTCTTCATCGTCGACATGGGGGGAAATGTTATTCACACCAATGCCGCCGTCAGAAAAAAACTGGGCTATTCCACCGAAGCTATCTGCGGTAAACATGTGCTGTATTTTCACCCAAAAGAACAATGGGAGATCGTAAAAGCCAATATTGAAGGGATGATTGCCGGAGAAAATACCTCCTGCCTTGTACCATTAATAACAAATTCAGGAACACTGATACCCGTCGAAACCAAAATTACCAGGGGAATCTGGAACAACAAACCCGTTTTGTTTGGTATCAGTCGTGATTTTTCGGAGCGAGTACTCTCAGAACAGACCTTGAGAGAGAGTGAAAAACGGTTCCGAGAACTGACCGAGCTCTTGCCTCTCGCACTGTTTGAAACCGATTTAAAAGGGATCATAACATACGCCAACAAGGAATGCTTTGATATTTTCAGACACGCTCCTGAAGATCAACATCTGGGCATTTCCGGATTCAGTTTCTGTATTCCACAGGAGAGAGGAAAAGCATTGGTCATTTTTGAGGCTGTAAAACAGGGCAACCATGTTTCCAAAGAAGTTATGGCCATCAGAAAAGACGGCAGCCTGTTCCCGGCTCAGATCTACAGTCTGCCGATCATCCAGAGGGGTCTGGTCAATGGAGCACGATCACTGGTGGTTGATCTCACAGAGCTGAAAAAAGCGGAAAAAACCCTAAGAACCAATGCACTGCACAAACGAATGGTCAAGGAGTTCAAAACCCTGATCAACAATATTCCGGGAGCTGTCTATCGTACCAATGACGAAGAAAAAACGATAATGCTCTCAATGATCAGTGATTTTCTGCAGGATTATACCAGAGAAGAGTTCGAAAATCAACTCTTTGAAACCAGCGCAATGATCCATCCGGAAGACCGGAGTGCCATTGTTGCCGCAAACCAGACTCTGAGATCAGAAAAAACATCGTTGGCCCTTTGCTTCCGTATCGTCATGAAAAACGGGTCCATCAGATGGCTTGAAGACCGAAAAACTTCAGCTTTTTCAACGAACGGTCTCTTCACAGGGATCGATGGCATTCTGTTTGACATCACTGAACGCATCATGGCGCAGGAGGAAAAACACCAGCTTGAATCAAATCTTCGCAAAACCCAGCGCCTTGAAACGATTGGAACACTTGCGGGAGGTATTGCTCATGATTTCAACAATATTCTTACCCCTATTCTTGGATATGCTGAAATGGGCGTACTCGGCCTCAGCAAAGAAGATCCCCTTTACGACTACTTCATTGAAATCTCACAAGCTGCTGAACATGCCAAAAATCTTGTCGCACAAATCCTGACCTTCAGTAAAGCCCAGGAAAACACACCCGATATTGTCAGTGTTCAAAAAATTGTCGCCGAAGCACTGAAACTACTCCGTCCCTTGATACCCTCGACGATCGCCATTGAACAACATCTGGACCAGTACTGCCGCAATATTCTTGCCGATCCATCCCAAATTCATCAAGTTATAGTAAACCTTTGCACCAACGCATTCCATGCAATGGAAGAATCTGGAGGATTACTGACAATTGAACTCACCGAGATAGTTCCCGACATTGGTATGCAGAAAATGCTTCCGAGACTTCAAGCAGAAAGCTATCTCAGGCTCAGCATTTCCGATACAGGAACCGGGATGGATGACACCACCATGGAACGGATATTTGAGCCGTTCTTTACCACAAAATCAGTCAATAAAGGCACAGGCCTTGGCCTTTCCGTTGTCCATGGTATCATCACAAGCTTTGGTGGTGAGATTATCGTTGACAGCAATAAGGAAAAGGGAACAACGTTCACAGCATATCTTCCGGTAATCAAAGAAGAAACCGGGAAAGTTGACATCAAGGACGTTCCAGCAAAAGGAAATGGAAGTATTCTCTTTGTTGACGATGAATCGAGTGTTCTCAAAATAATGACGATGATGATCACAAAACTTGGCTTCAGAATAGAGGCAATGAGCTCGCCCCTGCAAGCTCTTGAACTGTTCCGGCAGAATCCTGAACGCTTTGATATCATCATCACCGACCTGACCATGCCTGAAATGACAGGCATTGAGCTTGCTGAAAAACTACACAAGACCAGACCTCAACTGCCAGTAATCCTGATGACCGGTTATGGAAAAGATCTTGAGCAGACAACTCCTCTCAGCCATTACGGCATCTGCAAATTCCTGAAAAAACCGGTCAAACTGGCAGAGTTGGCATCCACAATCAATGAAATACTTCCCGGAAATAACGCATAACCTGATTTATTATGAAAATTCTTGTTGTTGACGATGATGCTGCCGTACGAAAATTTATCAGCATAACACTGAAAAGAGAAAACCATACCGTTTTTGAGGCTGACAACGGCAAAACCGGCCTCCAGATACTGCAGACGCAGCATGACATTTCCCTGATGATCACCGACCTTATCATGCCTGAAATGGAGGGTATTGAAACTATCATTGCAGTCAAACAGAAATACCCCGCGATAAAAATCCTGGCTATTTCAGGCGGCGGCAAAGTAAGCCCTGAAAACTACCTTGTTCTGGCCAATGCTCTCGGAGCAAACAATACTCTGAAAAAACCATTCACCGGGCAGGAGTTGATAAAAGTCATTGGAAATCTTGACACCGGATACTGAATCAGTTATTCGGGAAGTGCATCATAGTATTGATCAAGAGCCGTCTGAGGCTCTTGAGTCCCGTTAACCACTTCAAAAGTTTTGTTTTTTGCCTTGTCAAGCCATAATGCCAGAACAAGCAGCTCGGCAACATCAGAACGGTTGATAAATCCGTTCCACAACCTGTCGCCGGTATCAACATGAAGCTTATAGTGCAAAGGGTCACCATCTTTCAACCCACCGGGCCGCACAATGGTATACGAACGTCCTTCATTGGCGAATACTTTCCTCACATGCTCCTCAGCTTCCCATTTTTTTTGCAGCACACCGGCAAAAAGATTAAGCGGATGATACCATCTGGTAACGGCAAGAGAGCTGACAAGTCCAAAGTGCTTTACTCCGGCTTTTGCCGCCTCATCGGCCAGCCTCTTCACCCCGTCCCGATCCACATCGGCAGGTGAAGATTCTCCGGAATAAGAGCTGGAACCAAGCGTCGAAATGACAGCGTCACACCCGGCTACCGCCAGCGCAATATCAAGAGCGTTTTGAATCTTGCCGGAAACAATTTCGACACGATCACCAAACAGACTCAATGCCTTATCCTTATCCCTCGAAAATACTCTGACAGGAACACCGTAATGCAAAAGACGTTTTACAACCCATTGACCAGTTTTTCCCGTAGCCCCGGCGACAAGAACCTTGCCCCTGTACATACCTCCGTTATCCATCACACTCCAATTAAAGGGCCTTAATTGCAAATTATTACTCGACAATACATTACCTAAAAAAACACTGATGACCGCAATATAGTTTCTTTACACAGCCTCAATTTTCCTACTTTCCATAAAAAAGAAATTTCCCTCTCTCATTGGGATGCGGAAACCGCCGCTTGCTTGCTTCAACAATTAAAAATGATCTGGCATGAACAATAAATGGTCTACAGGGATTCTCACCATTGGAATGGCGCTCATGTACCAAACGGTATCAGCATACGATCCGGAAACCCTTAACTTGCTTAAGCAGAATATTACAGCATGGAATGCAAAGCCTCCAGCAACACCCGGACATGCAATTGATCTCTCCAGGGCACCACTTGAAAATGCCGACCTTTCCACAGCCTTCCTTGTCAAAGCAAATCTCAACGGTGCGTTCATGAAAGGCGCAAAACTCAGGGACGCAAACATTCAGGGCGCCAACCTGAGATGGAGTGTGATGGAAAAAGCCGACTTAAGCAGAGCCAACATGGCTAACACCAATCTTTTTGAGGCAACTTTAGAAAATGCAAATCTTAAAGGCACGAACCTTAAAGACGCAACATTCATCGAACAGGCAAATCTTTCCGGAACAACGCTTTCAAACAACACCATACTTCCTTCAGGTGAAAGGGCTACGTCGCGCTGGTGTACAATGCATAACGCAAAATTTGTCAGTGAACCGGAGAGTGCCTTGCCCACTGGCAATACGTCGCCCTCTGTCGAGCATGCTTCGCCGTATACCTCTGGAACCCGAACCACAGAAATAACCAAAACAGGTAACAGCAAGCTTCAGACCGCTCTTCCCGATTCAAATTTTGAAGAGGCTTCTCTTGATAATGCAAATATGGAAAACGCTAACCTCATCAATGCCAATTTCCATAAAGCAGATTTAAAGTCAGCAAGGATGCATGGCGCAAATCTTCAGGGCGCTAACCTTGACCGAGCCTTTCTCAAAGGAGCCGATCTCACCAATACCAACCTGTCAAACACAAATCTTTACGGAGCGGTACTCAACGGAGCAAACCTGAGTGGAGCAAATCTGGAAGGTGCATCTCTATTTAATGCTGATCTGGACGGAGCAAGACTGGATGGAGCTAACTTGAAAGGAGCAAACATAATGGATGCAAATTTCAACAATGCAACACTTTCATCGCTCACCATTTTGCCTTCAGGAGAACACGCAACAGCACAATGGTCAATAATGAAACAAGCGATATTTGTAACGCCTTAGTTCATATCGGGAAAACGCTTGCGGTAAAATAACTGCTGAAGCAGGTGGACTTTGCTGATATTCGGATCACTCGCCAGAAGCCTGTTTTGTTTCCCTGTTCTGGTAACAACATCAAGAGTTCCGTCATCATTAACCTTGTCGACTTTCCAGAACTTGTCCACCACATAGTGATAGGCTTCACCATGTTCAAGAGGATAAACCTGCCTTGCCCTTGGACCCGGGCGGAATGATCTTTTCGGCTTATGGTAAATAATTTTATCGCCTGCGCTGAACCGTCTCATATTACCGCCCTCTCACGTTACTTAACCAGACATCGTTGTTATAATCAGCCATCAAAAGACTCGACTTCCTTAAAATCATGGTATACTCACTCAAATTTGACATCGGTTTACACCTGATATACAGACAAAATTCAACATTCATATAGTTCCCGTCGCCAGTTTTAAATCTGGAATGAACGGTTAGAATATCATCATCCTGTCTCTCTATTTTTAACCTGCTCTTCACCATTAGATAATCTTCCGGGTGAATCAATGATGCCAATTCAACTTCTGATAACGCGTTTGGTTCATATCCTAAAAACTTTTCAATCGATCCAGTCAAATCAACAATGTATTCTCTATGATCAATAAGGGCATAAGCCTCAATGACTGGCTTGTAGAGATCAGCCTCCCTGCCAACACTCAAACGAATCTGTCTGAGCAAATTGTCGATATCCATACGGGAGCATGACAACGCCATAACATTGCTCAGCGGAGCCGATGACCCCTCATTTGAATGACCGTTCAGCAACCATTGAATATCGGCACCATCTTTATTCAGGCGCTCAAGTATCTTTTTGCCGGGCCGACATTTCCCTTTGAGATAGGGAGTCATCTGCGCCGGATATTTTATACCAACTTTTCTGCAAAAAGAGTTCACCGAACCATGTTTTTTGAGAATATATTCCTTGAGTCTTTGACTGAACCCAGTGCTTGATGAGATATGTAAATGAGTTTCGTTTGTTGATATCATTGTAACTATTCAAAAACTTTTCAGTCATGCGCCAAATTACCGGGGCAACCTGCTGCACTAGCCAACAAGACAAAAACGAAGTTCATCGATTTCCGAACGCAGAGCACCACAACCCCACTGTTTTATACGTCGTAAAATATACAATTCTTCGTTCTTTATGCAACTATTTTTCAAGCCAGGGTAAAGAGTTAACAATATACTTCACAAAACCACGCATATTTCAAATCTGAACCAGCAAGCCTATCTCAATCACCTGACCTGCAGGAAGGTCATAGTATGCCGTCGCACTGAGAGCATTACGAGCCATCAAGGCAAAAAGTGTTTTCCGCCATGAAACCATTTTCGACTTAAGCCCCGTAACAATTCTCTCTCGGCTCAGGAAAAAGCTGATAGCCTCCAACCTGAAATGTAACCCCTGATGATTGGCAAGGGAAATGACCTGACGGATATTCGGGTATTCCAGAAATCCGTATCGCGCAACAACCTTGAAAAAACCGTCACCAAGTTTGGTCACCTCGACTTTGCGATTATTTGGAACCCTCGGCACCCGTTCCGTACTGAAATGAAACAGAGCTATTTCCGAATGCATTATCTTATTGTGACGAAGGTTATGAAGCATTGCAACGGGCACTAAATCGGGATTGGCCGTCAGATAGACCGCCTGACCGTTTACTCGTTGTGGCTGCTGTAATGAGAGACTCTGTATAAACTCTTCAATGGTCAGTGTACGATCCGTGAGCTGTTGCAACAGGAGGCTGCGTCCCTGTTTCCAGGTAATCATCAGGGTAAACACCATCAGCCCTATAGCCAAAGGAAACCAGGCACCATGAAAAAGCTTGCTCATGCTTGCCGCAAAAAAGGAAAGATCAATAACCGCAAAAAAGCTGATCAAAACATTGAGGGCAATCTTGTTCCATTTCCAGAGATCGCGTGCTACATAATAAAAGAGGATGGTTGAAATCAGCATTGTTGCCGTGACGGCGACACCGTAAGCCGAAGCAAGCTTGCTTGACGAGCCGAAACCAGCCACCAAACCTATAGTAGCGATCATTAATGTCCAGTTTGCGGCCGGAACATAAATCTGTCCGATATGCTTTGCTGATGTATGTGTCACCGTCAGGCGAGGCATGTACCCAAGCTGAATTGCTTGCTGAGTCAATGAAAAAACTCCAGTAATCAGCGCTTGAGACGCAATAATGGTGGCTGAGGTTGAAAGCACCACCATAGGAATCATGGCCCACGAAGGCACAAGGCCGTAAAACGGATGATGTGACTCCAGGGGAAAGGCAAGAAGCAGTGCACCCTGCCCAAAATAGTTCAGGAGCAATGCAGGAAGCACCAGCAATACCCAAGTCAACCGGATAGGATGTTTTCCGAAATGCCCCATATCAGCATAGAGCGCTTCGGCTCCCGTAACGGAGAGGAAAACCGCCCCCAAAACCATAAAGCCCTGAAGGTGATTGTTCAAAAGAAAGGAAATGCCGTACCATGGCAGAATCGCCTTCAAGATCAGCGGATACTGAACAATTTCAACAAAGCCAAGGATACCGATAACCACGAACCACACAAAAATAATCGGACCGAAAAGGGCGCCGACTTTTGCTGTTCCATGATGCTGAAACAAAAAAAGAGCGACAAGGACTATAATAGTTGCCGGTATAACAAGATCCTTGAATGCCGGGGCGATAATCTGAACCCCTTCGATCGCACTGAGAACTGATATAGCAGGAGTAATCATGCCATCACCATAAAGCAATGCTGCTCCAAACAGCCCGATTACAACCAAAAGCCACCGTTCATAACCATTTTTCTTGCTCTGGGTGATGATCAGCGCAGTAAGAGCAAGAATACCACCTTCACCGTCGTTATCAGCTTTCATGATAAAGGTGAGATACTTCAGGCTGACAATCAGAAGAAGGGACCAGACAAGCAGAGAAAGAACACCGAGAACATTGGCTTGTGTGATAGCAATACCATACTCACCATGAAAACACTCCCGAACAGCATAAAGAGGGCTGGTACCTATATCACCGAAAACTACCCCAAGAGCAGCAAGAGAGAGCCCCGCAAGCCGCTTCTTGCCAGATTGTCCTGCATGGCGGCTTGAATCGGGTTCTTCCGGACTTTTTGACATAATCGATTACAGAAAATGAAAATAGTAGAAACGACGTGTTGTATTTCCAATAAAAAATATCAGATAATATAGACAATAAGTTCTAAAACAAAGGAATCAGATAAACGGCGCAAACCTGGCCCCAGGTGAAAAAACTTAATCATTCCATATCGAATTTTATTCATAAACAAGAATCAATATCCCTTCGATTGACATTGATAGGTCAAAAAAATAAAAACATACCACCCCGGCCAAAAGCCAATAATCACTGCCGTATTACTTCGTATCTGCCGATAAGCTCTCAAAAAGCAAGGTTTCCAGCAAATTTTGCCTGTTTTAACATATTTTCTTTATATTGGATCCTTGACGCAACATGAATAGTGTATTAATTTTTATTCATTTTCACCTGTCCCTTTCAAGAGATGACTGAAAGGCACAGCGGGCTTAAACCCTGAGCGTATGAAACATGGAAAACATTTTTTCAACATCTCTTTTATTGCAATCCTGATATTCATTGGCTTGACAGCAAGCCAGATTGATTCTTATAATTCACTCTATAATTCCGCTGAGGCCGCCAAGCGTGTAGAATCACTCTCAAAAGTGACCACGACAGCAAGGAACAGCAAACCTGTTGCTGTTTCAGAAGGCAAAGCCTCCTTTTACTCCGATGAGTTTCATGGCCGCAAGACTGCAAACGGCGAGACATTCAATATGGATAAATTGACAGCCGCCCATCCTTCCCTGCCATTCGGCACTTGGGTAAAAGTAACCAATCTACGAAACGGAAAAGACGTCATCGTACGCATTAACGACCGGGGGCCCTTTGTCAAAGGAAGGATCATTGATTTATCAATCAGCGCAGCAAAAAAACTCGGTATTATAAAATCAGGAACTGAGCAAGTAAAACTCGAAGCAATCCAATCGAAACCATCGAATGGAATCACCGGTTGATCAAACCGAAAAATCACTTGCCCGTTACAAATTTGCTGACATGATCAAAAAAAGCATGGGCATCAAGAGTCCCCTCGATTCTGCTTTCGGGGATCTCTTTGCCTTCGGCATTAAAAAAAATGATTCCGGGTGGCCCAAACAGGCCAAACTGCTTCATTAACGCACGGTCATCATCGGTATTGGCGGTCACGTCAACCCGCAGCAACGCCATATTTTTTAACTGCCCCATAACTTTCGGATCATGAAAAGTGAACTCGTCCATCTCCTTGCAAGCGACGCACCAGCTTGCGTAGAAATCAAGCATAACCGGTTTTTTAGCTGAGCGCAACGCTTGATCCAGCTCACCTGCCGTCTTTATAGGAGTGAAATTGACTCTTTCCTGCTCTTCTGCGACTCCTGGAGATGAACCATGAATCTGCGAGAGGGGCTTTAGAACATTAGTTCCACCAGAAGCAGCTCCTGCAAGCTCCAAAACACCAATAACAAAAAGTACCGACCCAAAGGTTTTCCTGAAACGGAAAGCGATCGTTGGTTTTTCTGGTGATGCATCGAAAAAACCGATAAAAACAGCGCACAGGATGGCGAATGCCCCCCAGAAAAGCATGAAGACCCACCCTGGCAGAATTGGCGAAACCATCCAGATAGCAACGGCAATCAGCAGGAGCCCAAACACATTTTTCACACCAATCATCCATGCCCCTGCCTTGGGCAAAAGGCTGCCAGCCGACAAGCCGATAAGCAACAAAGGAACGCTCATCCCCGTAGCCATCGAAAAGAGTGCCAGACCACCGATCAGAACGTCGCGAGTCTGGCTGATATAAACAAGTGTTCCGGCTAGTGGTGCCGCTACACAAGGGCCGACTATAAGCGCCGATAAAGAACCCATAAAAAATACCCCGACAAAACGACCACCCTTTAAGTTGCCTGATGCCTTGCCAAGCTTGCTTTGCAGGGAGATGGGCAACTGTAATTGATAAACATCAAACATGGAAAGAGAAAGAAGAACGAGAAGCAGAGAAAACATGATCAAGACCCATGGTTTCTGCAAAGCTCCAGCCAGCCCTTCACCTGCAAGCCCTGCGGCAACACCAAGGGAAGTATAAACCAGCGCCATACCGAGACAATAGGCGAGAGCCATCAAAAAACTGCGGCGGCGAGTCACATCTCCCTCTCCCACAATAATTGAAGAGAGAATAGGTACCATCGGCAAAACACAGGGAGTAAAAGACAAAAGCAATCCGAACGCCAGAAATGCAAGGGAGATTTTCCATAAACTTCCACCAGCAAGCGTGGCTGTTGCCAGAGAGAGATCATTGTGTGGAGCGCTCTCCTTTGAAGAGGTACCTTTAGCCTGTGCCAATGGTGTCGAAGGAGGGTAAACCTTATCTGCAAGAACCGCACCTGTCCCTGTAGAAGCCCCTGCCTGGTCATCCGCTATCAAAAGTCCCGCAGAACGAATTGGGTCAACTTTGAAGCGCTTTGTTATCGGTGGATAACAGAGACCGTCCTCAGAACAACCCTGATACCCCACGCTCAGCAAAAACACCCCATCAGCCTTTACAACAGGCACTTCGACATCAAGTTTGTCATGATAGATTTCTATCTTCTCGCCAATTGTTGTATCGGTATAGGTGACTCCTTTTGGTAATACAGGAGTCTGCACCTGAGCGTTCCCGCTTTCGACACCGATGGTAACCTTGTCACGATACAATTTGTACCGCTTTGCAATGTCCCAATGCAGCACCACCGTGCGGTCGCTTTTCAGCTCTGCCTTGAGCTTGAACGCCTCATCAGGATTTAAATAATCAGCCGCGAAAAGAGTGCCCACTCTGAAACAAAGGAACAGAGCAAGGCAAAAAAAAGCTGCGGTACGCCTGAGAAAAGAAGCGTTCATTCTGTTTACATCAAAAAAGTTATTGAATCCTGTCACCACGTACTACGCCTGTTTATGATAAATCTTTCCTCGCTGGTCTACTGCCAGATATCCCATCCCTGAATCTTCAAGAAAAGCCAGACCGTCGGCCTCTTTCAACATTGCTTTATTACAGCGAGACATCTCTTCTTGCTATATTGTTAAATTAAAAGAATTTATCGTTATTATAAGCCATTCTTGACATTATTTATCTTTTCTGTGCACGCAAATAATCGAAGTGAAGATCAACAAATAGTCTTCATTTCCTGTATAATGATAACCGTTGCTATCACGCACGGTCTCATGGTTTTTTGTCTGGTTAACCGGGGAAGAAAGAGAGGCCGACTATGTACCTCGCAACGGTTTTAATTTAATAATAAAGTTCAGGTAGTCTATTATGGTAGTTGTCCGGCGTCGCTGGTTTGAGACCCCCTGGGAGTTCAGGGAATCTGCTCTTTTTACGGGAGTTGCACTTTGTTTGGGCTTTGTCATTGAATATGTAACATCGGGAAGCGGCATCGCGCTGCCCCGTTTGCCGATCAATGCTATAGCGCTCTCGATTTTTGCGGCTCTTGTGCTGAGCATCGGTCTTGGTTTCAGGAGCACTCCCACAGTCAAATGGTTCGGGGGGATTCCTCTCGGGCTTTGCCTTATTGTTGGTATTGCCGTTCTCTCGCTGGTTGGCGGTATTCTGCCACAGGAAGCTGTTATTTCAGGCTCACTGCCTGCCCGTCTGGGGATACACAAGATCTTTTCAGGCTGGCCTTTTG
>CAJAAV010000131.1 GCA_903937835.1 uncultured Chlorobiaceae bacterium
GCCCAACGTCGGATACTTGATCTTGTCAGCAATGGAACCATCACCAATGTTGCCGCTCTGGTCGTACCTGATGAACCGGAATCTTATGCGGCTTATGGCATTCCAATCCTGCACAGGGACAGTATCATTGATGTCGCTGCATTTATTGAAACTTTTTTGCTTGCCTATTCTTTGAAAGAGAATCCCCTCTATGGACTGATACTGGCCGGAGGACGGAGTTCACGCATGGGAAGTGACAAGGCGCTCATCGAATACCATTCCGAAAATCAGCTTGTCCATACAGCAGCGCTTCTTCGATCGCAATGTCAGGAAGTTTTTGTCTCCTGCAGGGAAGAACAGGCAGAAACATACAGCCGTTTCGGAATTCCTGTTATTACCGATAGTTATCTTGGCATCGGACCGATGGGTGGGCTGCTCTCTGCCCAGCAAGCCTGGCCAGATGCTGCGTGGGTTGTTGCGGCATGTGATCTGCCTTTTCTTGATGAGGCCATTGTCCGGCAACTCTGCTCAGCACGTAATCCGCTGCGTTTCGCAACAGCCTTCCGGCATCCTCAATCAGGCTGTCTCGAACCGCTCTGTGCCTGTTATGAGCCAAAATCCCGCAGCAGACTCATCCTTCGACATATCGAGGGAGATAACTCACTCTCTGCCTTTCTCGACGAGTCACGTATCGAAGAGCTTATACCCCAGGATGCCGGGGCACTGCAGAACATCAATGATCCTGAAGGCCAGCAGGGCACACACCTCTTCTCATAAAATATAACGCGGCATGTGCAAGAAGGTTGAGGGGGCAGTGACGGGGAGCAAGAAATCCGTAGAGCTTCAGTCGCACAAAAAGGCGGGGATAATCTCCCGCCTTTCAATAATCATAAAACAGTAGTGCTTACTTGCTCTGCTGAACAAGATAAGCGACAGCATTGCCAACCTCTGCGTCGGTAAGTTTAGGATTTCCACCTTTTGCTGCCATCATCCCTTTTTTACCTGTGAAGCCTTTGATTGATTTGCTGACAAGCAAAGCCTCGCCTTGAACAATGCGTGGTGCCCATTCGGCCTTATCGCCTGTTTTAGGAGCTCCCATTATACCTGTTTTGTGGCAGGTCACACAACTTGTATCGTATGTGGCTTTACCTGCAGAAGCATTGTAGGCGGCATTGGCAGCGGCAGAGTTCATTGAAAAAACAAAGAGAGCGCAAAAGGCTGCTGAAACGAAACGAGACATAGTCGGGATTCCTTTACGATTTTTTATGGGAAGGGTGGATTATTCAATAATACGAGACTCCGATTTTAACATTTTGTCAGTATGAATCCAAATGGTTTTGAAAATGTTTAACCGTCACTCATGAGAGCAGGTTTTATGCTATTGCCGTCCAACAACCATCCCCGGCTTGATCGTTCCCCCCTGTACAACACGACAGAAGAGGCCTTCTTTCGGCATAATGCATTCCCCTGTTGCGCTCTGTATGGCACATCCAGCATTATGGCACTCCTTGCCGATCTGGGTAATCTCAAGAACGATATCATCTCCGATCAACAAAGAGTTGCCAATGGTGAGAACTGAAAGATCAATGCCTCTGGTTACAATATTTTCAGCGAACATCCCGTTATCGAGCCCCGGAATTTTGCGGCGCATTCTGTCAATACTCTCTCCCGCAAGAATCGAGACTTGCCGATGCCAGTCTCCTGCATGAGCATCGCCCTCTATTCCCCAGCCACGCCGGAGTTTGATTTCACCAACAGATTTTTTTACAACACCTTTTTCGGTACTGATACAAATGGCTTCAATGATGCCCATACGTTCTTTAATATTAAGTTTTCCCGTTGATGTTCATGAGCGGTATTCTTCTATGGTGCTCATTTCAGGCGTATATGATTTTCTGTTAGTTGACCTCGATATAACTGACGTTAAGAGAAGGAACAATTGTCAGTTTGGGCTTTTTTCCCATCGGCCCACCTGTATTAAAGAGAACAATATTACTTTTATTAAGAAAGAAAAAGCTGAATGATCCAGGTAATTTCTTTCCATCCTTAAGAAAGATAGTCGCTTGCCCTGATTGCTTTGCTTTCGCAAGTATCATTGCGGAATTTTCGGCGCAACTTTGCACATAATCAAGCAGCGAGGTAACTGCAAACATGAAGGCACATAAAGAGAGGGCTAATGCAATTGATTTCCCCTGTTTGAGGGTGATAGAGTTAATTTTGGTATTAATAAAAAGAAAAATATGATCAAGAGCCATATAGACAACAACGGTCAAAAAAATAATAATCAAAAGATACCCGCTGAAGTCAAATCCCTTTTTAAAGATGTAAGCCATCTCAGGATCTCTAACTAATAAATTTATGCCGAAATATGAATAGTAGTAGAGATAATAGTCATATCCCAAAACGTATAGTAATCCCGAAATGACAGTGGTTACTAACGAAGCATCGACAATGCGAAATATTCTGTCCATAGATAGTTTACTCCTTTAAGTATTTATTTCGCGTATAACAATTCGATAACTACATTTATTTATGTACGATACAAGCCTTGGATTCACTGCAGTCAAGCAAGAAAAAATAACAGGATTTCATGGTGTTTAAAATTTTGTTCCAGGGAACTCAGGAGCACCCTGCAATGAGCCACAACACGATGCCGTTGGGGGCCCTATCATCTGAAGAGAATCTTCCCATTTCTCGACTGCGACTCGAAAAGCGACAAGTTCACTACGCTCTTCATGCCTGATTTCCTTTTTTATTTCCAAAGATGTCTTGGCTATCTCTTCAAATCGACTGGCAATTCCTTCAATACGTTTTGTTAAAAAAAGATAGAGAAAGTACACAAGAATACAGATCAATAAAATAACTGGAACAAGTGTTGACGAGAAATGTTTACCCAGCTCACCATACGCGTCGATTAGCTCTTTCATTATTATTTACACATCAATGTCGTTTGTGGAGTTAAGTGCCCAATGTTTAATAGAATCGCACAACGTAAAGCGAAACTGAAATATTCCATTGCCTCGTTAATGTCTGGTCAAAAAGAGCTGATCCGAATTTACATCAAATCAAGTGATTCCTGAACGCTTCTCACAAGTTGTTTACTGCTGAATGGTTTTTGGATGAAGTCCACTCCATTTTCAACCACACCATATCTGGCAATAATGTCGGCAGTATACCCTGACATAAAGAGTGTTTTCAGGTCTGGGCAGATTGATTGTATGTTGAAGGCAAGTTCGCTGCCGTTCATCTCCGGCATGACCACATCGGTGAGGAGCAGATCTATAACGCCCCTGTGTTTGGATGCAAGACGAATCGCTTCATGAGGAGTAGCGGCAGGGATTACCAGGTAGCCCTGCTCCTCAAGAATCCGCTGACATACGTTCAGAATATCGGGTTGATCCTCACAGAGAAGTACTGTTTTTTTGTTATGAATAGTTACCGGCTCCGATGGTTCGTATTCTATTTTATCCGTATTTGCTTTGTGCAAGGGCAGGTTGATTTTGATCGTGGTACCCTTCCCCTGAGCACTCTCAAAAGTAATACTGCCTTTATTCTGTTTCACAATACCGTAGACGGTCGAGAGTCCGAGGCCAGTACCTTTGCCGATTTTTTTGGTGGTAAAAAATGGTTCGAAAATATGGGAATGATGCTTTTTTTCGATACCCGATCCGTTATCGGTGACTGCAAGGGTGATGTATTGACCAGGGATTGAACCGGGATGTCCGGATTGGCAATCTTCTCTGTTGAGAGAGAGTCTGTCTGTCTGGATTGTGATCCTGCCGTCGCCAGTTATGGCATCACGAGAGTTGACACAGAGGTTGACAAGGATCTGGTCGAGCTGCGAGGGGTCTATTTTGACCCAGGTTTGTCCTGCTGCTGGTCTCCAATCCAGGGAAATATTTTCACCGATCAGCCTTCTCAGCATTGAAAGCATTCCCTCAACCGTCGAATTCAGATCAAGAATTATTGGCATTGTTATCTGCTTGCGAGCAAAGGCGAGAAGCTGCCTGGTAAGATCAGCAGAGCGTGTTGCCGCCCGTTGGATGGCTTCAAGGTCGGCATGGATTGGTTGTGACAGGTTTATTTCTGAGAGGGCCATTTCGGCATGTCCAAGGATGACCCCCAGCATGTTGTTGAAGTCATGGGCGATACCACCGGCAAGCTCGCCGACCATCTCCATTTTCTGGGAATGCAGCAATTGTGCTTGAAGCTTTTCTCTCTCTTCCTCCAATTGGACTTGTGCTTTATGGACACGCAACATGGTGATCCCATTGGCAAGATTGTCCGCCAGCGAGGTGAGCAATGTCGTCTCCTCTGCATCAAAAGCATTCTGTTTTGCAGAATATATAACCAAGAGCCCAAATACTTTACTCTCAGCTTTGAGCGGCAAAGTCAGAAGTGAAGCATAACCATGTCTTATTGCCTCCTTGCGCCATATATCAAAGAGCGGGTCATCAAGAATATTTTTTATAACACTTGACAGGCCAGTGCGGATTGCCGTTCCTACGGGCCCTCTACCTTGCGGAATATCTGCCCAGGAGATCTTAATATTTTTCATATAATCACCGACGAAACCTGCCTGAGCAACAACAGATATGCTTTTTTCCGTGTCTTGTTCAGGATACCCGACCCATGTCATCCGGTAACCACCGGTTTCGACAATGATGTTGCAGACTTTTTGCAGGAGTTCCATTTCATCATTGGAGTGAATAAGTGCTTCGTTGCATTTGTTGGTTGCTTTGAGAGCACGTGTCAGCCTTCGCAACTCTTCCTCATCCCGCAGACGATCAGTAACATCAGTAATGATGACATGGATGACCGTTTTGCCATCCAGCTCTATTTTATTACGGAAAATCTCAACATCCCGAATTGATCCATCGGCCCTCCGGTGGCAACCTGTAAATTTATTTTGCTTCCGTATCGGCACGGTTTTCAGATTACTTATTATGGCTTCAGGCGCAAGAGTATTGATATCTCTGGCGTACATCTGTTTGAGCTCTTCAACTGACCATCCATACCAGTCTGCTGCCTTCTGATTAACATCAAGGACCTTCCCTGTATCGGGATCAAGAATAGCCTGGATTGCTGAATGACTATTAAAGAGTGTTTTGAACCGTTCCTCACTTTTCCTGAGTTCCTGTTCGGCCTCTTTGCGCTCGGTGATGTCGTCAATTATTACCGTAAAATGGCCTTTCTGCAAACTATAGAGAGAGAGATCAAACCATTTATGCAGTGGTTCCATGTAGAATTCAAACCGATCGGGAATCCCTGTCTCAGCTACCCTCAAGTGTTTTTCGATAAATTCTGGATGTGAATTCCCTATATCCGGGAATACCTCAGATGCTTTGAGCCCAATGACATTCTGGAGGCCGGTAACCTTCTCATAACCCGCGTTGACCTCTTGATGAATAAAATCAACAGGGTATCCCCTTTCATCGCAAATGACCTGGCAATGGACGCAACCATATCGCATGTTTTGAAATAAATGACAGGATGCGTCATTATGATTGGTACTTTTCTGTATGCTTTTGTCGCCATGCATGAGGGTGGAGGATTGTTTTGACTCCGCAGGATATAACCGTATTAATAGGCAAGCAGCGCTAATATAAGCAATGACCTGTTCAGGTTTTTATTTTACTTCATAAAATCCTGCAGGCTAACCGCCGAAAAAAGTGACACTCGGGCAAAATATTTACAAAATCAAGAAACTTTTTGAAAGGAAATTGTCCGGAGTGCGTACTAAGTAAGGAGAAGCGGGTTGCTTCAGTTTAGATGGTTTACCTTAAACATAAAATAAAAATAACTTATGAAAAAGAATCTTATTGCTGGTGTTGTTTTCTCTCTTGTCATGACCGGTTTTTTTGGTGGTGTTTCTTTTGCATCAGAAGCAGTGGCTCCAGCCAAGGCTGAAGTGAAAACAGAAGCCAAGGCAGTTGCTCCTGTAGAAAAAAAGAAGGCAGCCAAGAAAAAAGTTGCAAAGAAAGTTGAAGCCAAGAAAGTTGAAGTAAAGAGTGCTGAAGCAAAGACAGAAGCAGCAGGAAAGTAAGCTGACTTTTCTTGTTGGTGCCGCACCGACAATGCATGTTGAATTGATATAGATAAGTGATGATAGGGTGTTGATGCGGTCGTCAGTGTCTTTTCAGAAAAGCCCTTTTCAGGGCTTTTCTGTTTATTTTGTTGCAGTTACAATATTCTAACCTGACATGGAGGGATTGTTATGTTTGGATTGGGTGGACAAGAGTTGCTGCTGATTCTGTTTGTTGTCCTGTTGTTTTTTGGCCCATCAAAACTTCCTGAACTTGCCAGAGGGCTGGGTAAAGGAATGAGGGAGTTTAAAAAAGCACAGGCTGATTTGGAACATGAATTCAACAAAGTTGCCGAGAACTCCGAAGCTGAAGATAAACCCGTTGAGGCTGTTGCATCAAAAGAGGCTCAAAGTGGTTCAGAGAGTAAAAAATCGTGACAGCGAAGCAATGGTTCTCCCTATATTGAGTATACGAGTTATAAAAGGTTTGTACCCAACTTCCTTTAATTGATGCTCTCTTTGGCCTATGTTTACTTTCCTGCATGCAGCAGATATCCATCTTGACAGCCCTTTAAAGGGGCTTGAAGAGTATCAGGATGCCCCGCTGGAACAGATCCGCCTGGCGGCCCGCAGGGCGTTTGACAATCTTGTCCAGTTGGCGCTTGATGAAAAAGTTGCTTTTGTGCTGCTTGCTGGCGACCTTTACGATGGCGAATGGAAAGACTATAACACCGGACTTTATTTTGTGAGCCGAATGGGACGCTTGCGTGATGCAGGTATTCCTGTTATCATTGTCTCTGGCAATCACGATGCCGCGAGCCAGATTACCCGATTGCTTAAACTCCCCGACAATGTGACACTCTTGCCGCATCGGCAGGCTGGAACTCACCTGCTTGATCATTACGAAGTCGCCATACACGGTCAAAGTTTTTCCTTGCGCTCTGTGACGGATGATCTCGTCCGCAACTATCCCCAGGGCGATCCTGAGCTGTTCAATATCGGACTTCTTCATACCAGTCTGAACGGGATTGCGGGTCACGAGCCCTATGCCCCGTGCACGCTTGATGCGCTCAAGTCAAAAGGGTATCACTACTGGGCGCTTGGCCATATTCATCAACGCGAAGAGATTTGCCGTGATCCCTGGGTCGTTTTTCCTGGTAATATTCAGGGGCGCCATATACGCGAAACCGGCCCGAAGGGGTGTACACTGGTCTCGGTAGAGGAGCGGCGCGTCATAAAGGTGGAACAGCGTGAGCTGGATGTTCTTCGCTGGGCGCTCTGCCGGGTTGATCCTGCCGGATGCGACAGTCTCGACGCTCTCTCCGATCTTGTTCGCAATCGTTTTGAAGAGGAGAGGGTAAAAGCGGATGGACGACCGCTTGCCGTTCGTCTGATTGTGGAGGGGATAACCCCCCTGCATGGTCAATTGCATGAAAATTCCCTCCAGTGGAATGAGGAGATTCGAGCTGTAGCTGCTGCGCTTGGTGATGTCTGGATTGAAAAGGTGATAATGAAAAGTCGGAAAAGAGATGATTCGCAGAAGAATTATGGTGACGAATCTCCACTCCAGGCTTTGCAGAAAGCGGTAGAATGCTGTCAGTTTGAAGAGTCAAGCTTTATCGCACTTGTTCCGGAATTTGAAAAACTTCGCAGCAAACTCCCGTCAGACCTGCTCGCTGATGGCGACCCGTTTCGGCCCGATGCCGACGAGCTTTCAGCCATGCGTGATGAGGTGAAGGAGCTGCTGATGGGCAAGATTGAGCGAGGAGCATCATGAAGATCAAGCGTCTCGAACTGAAAGCCTTCGGTCCATTTTCCGGTGAGGTGCTCGATTTTTCTTCTTCCATTCCCGGTCTGCATATCGTGTACGGTACCAATGAGGCGGGCAAGAGCAGTGCGATGAGGGCGCTTCATGCGTGGTTTTTCGGCTTTCCCGTGCGTACTGGTGATAATTTTATTCATCAGAGCCCTCAGCTTCTTGTTGGCGGCTGCCTGCAGGGGAGTGATGGGCGAGAGTTGACCTTTTTCCGCAGGAAAAGAAATCTTAAAGATCTTTTCGATCAGCACGATAACCCGCTTGAGCCATCAGCGTTGTCGCCCTGGCTGCATGGTGTTGAAAAGGAGCTTTTTACGGCACTTTACGGCATCAATCATGAAACCCTGATTCAGGGGGGGCAAGGTATTCTTGACCAAAAGGGAGAGGTGGGCAAGGCGCTTTTTGCTGCCGGAGCGGGGCTTGCCTCTCTGAAACCAATCATGGATGAGCTTGAAGAAGAGGGTGAGCAGCTTTTCAGACCACAGGGCTCAAGCAGATTTCTCAATGAGGCGATTGCCCGCCACAAAGAGCTGCAAACGCAATTCAAACAGGCGACACTTTCGGGCAGAGAGTGGGAGGAGCATCGGCAGGCCCTGGATGAGGCGCTCAAAAAGCTGGCGGAAAATCAGCGCATCAGGCAGAAACGGGAGAGGGAGAAACGCCGGCTTGAGCGACTGATGCAGGCATTGCCGGACCTGTCGGATCGCACAAATTTGCTCGAAAAACTGGCAGAGCTTGGAGAGGTTATGCTCCTTCCTCCTGACTTTACCGAGCGACGCATGAGCCTTGAACAAAAAGAGAGTGCCGCCTGTCTCCATAATGAGCAGATCAAAGCACGGCTTCAGGCACTTCGTGAAAAAATGGCGCAGCACTCGCTCAATGAGGGCTTGCTCAATGAAGTGGATGCTATAGAGGAGCTGCATCAGCGACTTGGCGAGTACCGGAAAGGGAAGAGTGACCGCCCGTTGCGTGAGGGGCAGCGCATCAGCGCCCGTAAGGCAGCGGCGGAACTGATCCGGCAGATAAAGCCCGAATTGTCGCTCAACGATATCGAAACCCTGCGGCCCGGACTCTCAAAACGAAAAACGGTTCAGTACCTGGGTTCCCGTTATGAAGCTATAGTGCAAGGGGGGCGCAATGCCCGGCAACAATTGCAGGAGGTCGAAAAATTGCTGGAGAATGCTGGCAGCGAAGTGAAGCAACTTTCGCCTGTTTCTGACCCAGGCCTGCTGACCCGCGCACTGCTTGCTGCTGAACGTGCGGCGGATCTCGACAAGGAGATCATGAGTCTGGAACAGGAGCGTGAAAAGGGAGAGCATGAATGCAGTGCAGCTCTTAACCGCCTTGGCCTCTGGAGTGGCCAACTCGAACAAGTGCTTCATCTGGCCCTTCCTCTGCCGGAGACAGTCAACCGTTTTGATGAGGAGTTTCGAGCACTGGTTGACGAAGAGCGACAGCTTAAGGCACAAAGAGAGACACTCGAGCAGGATCACGCCAAGGTTGTAGAGCGCTTGCATCATCTTGAGTTTGCCAGTGATGTGCCAGCCGAACAGGAGCTTGCCAGGAGCCGCAGTCGACGTGAACAGGGATGGCAGCTTCTGCGCCGCCAATGGATAAAGCAAGAGGATGTAGCCGCCGAGAGCCGCAATTATGATGCCGAGCGTCCATTGCCGGAGGCGTATGAGAAGATGGTCAGCATTTCCGACCATATTGCTGACCGCCTCTATAGGGAGGCTGATCGTGTCCAGCAATATGCGTCATTGAAAGCCGAAGCTGGAAAGATTGAAAAGAGGCTGGCCGTGCTCCACGATAAAGAGTCGAGTGTCAGCGGAGCTTTAGCCGAACTCACCCGTAACTGGCAGGAACAGTGGCAAACCTGCTGTTTTCTGCCCCTCTCTCCACGAGAAATGAGCGCTTGGCTTATCTCGTTTGATCATCTCCGCATCCTGGTCAGAGAGTCCGAAAAGAGAGCAGGAGAACTGGCTGAAAAGGTGGTACGGCGTTGTGCGTTGAGAGGGAGCCTTTTGAAAGAGATTGTTGCGATCGGTGGAGAGAGCGCCTTTCCAGGAGAAGCGCTGGATCCGGTTCTTGACGATGCACGTTTGCTGCTCAACACCATGCAGACACTTCAGAAAGCCCACGACTCGATGGATGCCAGAATTCGCAATCTCTCAACCGCACTGGAAACCTCTCGCAACAACATACTCAAGGCTGAAGATGAGCTTCAGCAATGGCGGGCTGACTGGCGTGAGACGGTTTCGCCGCTTGGTCTTGAAGGCACTGTTCTTCCCCCTGAGGCTCTCGATATTCTTGATACCCTTCAGGCCTGTTTTGAGCGGCTGAAAGAGGCTGATGAGTTTCGGAAAAGGATCGAGGGCATTGATCGTGACATAAAGGTTTTCGAGGAGGATGTAGAGCGTCTGGTGCAGAAGATTACCCCGGATCTTGCTGGCATTGACGCTCATCCAGCCGTTACGGAGCTTAAGCTTCGACTTGGGCGTGCCATCCAGGAGCAGACCATTGAACGGCGAGAGAGTGAAGAGCTGGAGAACCTTGAAAAAGAGCTCCTCACGACAGAAACTGATGTGCGGAGCTGCGAAGAGCAATTGGCCGCCATGCTTCACTCTGCCCGTTGCAACACAAAGGAGGAGCTGCTTGAGGCTGAGCAGCGCTCAACCTGCTGCACGATGCTCAAGAACAGGCTGCTCGAGATGGAAACACGCCTGACACGCATAGCAGAGGGGACTCCGCTTTCCACCCTCGAAGCACAGGCTAAAGAGGCTGATCCCGATGAACTTCCCGGTCTTGTTGATACTCTGAACAATGAGATAATCAATCTCCTTGATCCTGAGATACAGCAGCTATCTGAAATCATAGGTCGGAAAAGAAACGAGCTTGAACGGATGGATGGCAGCGGTAAAGCAGCAGAGCTGGCAGATGCCCTGCAGTACTCCCTGACAAAAATCCGTCGCATGACCGATCGATACATCCGCATCAAGCTCGCTGAAAAAATTCTCCGAGACGAAACTGAGCGGTACAGGAACGAAAACGAAGCGCCAGTTCTGAAAATTGCATCACGCTATTTTGCTGAACTGACCATGGGCTCATTCTCCGGTCTGCGTACCGACAGTGACGATCACGGTAAACTTGTTCTGATTGGCCTCCGTCCAAACGGCATTCGATTGCAAGTTGATGCCATGAGCTCCGGCACTCGCGATCAGCTCTATCTCTCCCTGCGTCTTGCCACTCTCGAATGGCGCACAGCAGCATCAAGCGAGCCGATGCCCTTTATTGTCGATGACATCCTGATTAATTTCGATGACAAGCGTTCACGAGCAACTATAACTGCACTTGCAGAGCTGGGCGAAAAGAGCCAGGTGATTCTTTTTACTCATCACCACAGAATCGTTGATGTTGCTATGGAGACTGAGTTTGTGGCGAGAGTGTTCGTTCATCAGCTCAAATATGGGACGGAAGCGAAGGGGGTGAGTCGTGCGGATCACTTTTTTGAAGCTCGACGAGAGTGAAGTGAGCAACATGAATATATTAATTTTATAGTGTGTAGCTAAACAGAGGAGCATGATGAAACGAGAGCCATCCGGTTACCGTAAAACAAAAAAGCAAGACGATGCTGCGGCCTTGAATGTGGCAAATAGTTTTTTTCCGATTGTTGGTATTGGCGCTTCAGCCGGAGGCCTTGAGGCGCTTGAAATTTTTCTGAAAAATGTTCCAGCCAGGTGCGGAGTGGCTTTTGTGATTGTTCAGCATCTTGATCCTACACGCAAGGATATGATGGTTGAATTGCTTCAGCGGGTTACTGCCATACCGATTGTTCAGGTCATCGATTGCCTGAAAATTGAGCCGGACCACATTTATGTCATTCCTCCAAACAGGGATATGTCGCTGCTGCACGGAATCTTGCATCTGCTTGAGCCCGTAGAACCTCGAGGGCTGCGGCTGCCCGTTGATTTCTTTTTCCGCACGCTTGCCGACGATCTCCGGGAGCAAAGCATTGGTGTTATTCTTTCAGGCATGGGTTCTGACGGGAGCTTTGGCTTGCGTGCTATTAAAGAGAAAGGTGGCGGAATTTTTGTGCAGGAGCCCTCATCTGCCAAGTTTGACGGCATGCCTCGAAGCGCCATTGATCTCTGCCCGGTTGATGTTATTGCTCCTGTCGAGGAGCTTCCTGGCAAAATCCTTGCCTGGCTCAAGCATATCCCCTTGTCATCAAAGCAGGATAATCCACTGGAGGAGAAAGCGCTGAGTGGTCTGGATAAAGTGATGATTCTTTTGCGTCTCCAGACCGGTCAGGATTTTTCGCGCTATAAAAAAAGTACCATCTACCGCCGGATTGAGCGACGCATGGTTATCCATAAGATTGAAAGGATTGCTGATTATGTCCGCTTTATGCAGGAGAATCCCCATGAGACCGATCTGTTGTTCAAAGAACTTTTGATAGGAGTAACCAGTTTTTTTCGTGATCCGGCGGCTTGGGAATCATTGAAGCTTAAGGTAATTTCATCGCTTCTGGCAATCCGACCGATCGGAGGTGTTCTGCGGGCATGGGTGGTTGGCTGTTCCACCGGAGAGGAGGCCTACTCTCTTTCAATCGTTTTAAGGGAGGCGATCGAAGCCGTTAACCCTCCCCGAAATTTCAGACTCCAGATATTTGCAACAGACCTTGATAAAGATGCCATAGACAAGGCCCGTGCAGGATACTTTCCATTGAACATCGCGGCTGACGTTTTACCAGAACGGCTGCTGCGATTCTTTGAGCGGGATGACCACGGTTACAGAATATCAAGGGAGATTCGTGAGACGGTGGTCTTTGCACCCCAGAATGTGATCATGGATCCACCTTTCACGAAACTTGATATACTGATTTGCAGGAACCTGCTGATTTATTTGGAGCCGGAGCTGCAGAAAAAGCTTCTGCAGCTCTTTCATTACAGTCTGAATCCTGATGGCGTTCTTTTTCTGGGGAGCGCCGAAAGTTTGGGCTCATTGAGCAACCTTTTCAAGCCGCTTGACGCTACAATCCGGCTTTTCAGCAAGCGGAGCAACGGCGTTCGTCCAGAGCCACTTACATTACCTTATTCTTTTTCCCATACACAACCCGCTTTTCAGGGTGTTGTAACCGATCAACCAAAATCACAAACGCCAGCAATCAACCTTCAGGCAATAACTGATCAGTTTCTTCTTCAGAATTATACTCCTGCTGCGGTTCTGACCAATGATCAGGGAGATATTCTCTATATCAACGGTCATACGGGCAATTACCTTGAACCAGCAGCAGGCAAGGCCAACTGGAATATTTTTGCCATGGCTCGTGAAGGGCTTCGTTATGAACTGAATCTCATGTTTGTAAGTGTTCATCACCAAGAGGGAGCTGTCACTAAAAGTGGAGTGAACATCGGGTCGAACGGAGGAGCGCAGAAGGTCAATCTGACGGTTGAGCTGCTTGAAAAGCCTTATGCTTTGCGTGGTCTTGTGTTGGTTGTTTTTACTGAGCATAAAAGCGTTGAGGGTGTTGGAGCAGCAGCTCAACCTATAGTTGCAGATTCAGAAGGAGAGCTGCATGGATTACTTCAGCAGGAGCTGAAC
>CAJAAV010000132.1 GCA_903937835.1 uncultured Chlorobiaceae bacterium
AAAAAGTCGTAATCCCTTTTGATATGTCAGGTCGTAGATAACAAAAAAGCAATGGTGCTTATATTGTAGATATTGAAGGAGGTCGTAATCCCTTTTGATATGTCAGGTCGTAGATAACTTGCTTGACAAAGCCGACGCAAACGGCGGAGTAATGACCGGTCGTAATCCCTTTTGATATGTCAGGTCGTAGATAACAAAAACGCGCCTGTTGACCGATGCCGTGAATACGAAATTGTCGTAATCCCTTTTGATATGTCAGGTCGTAGATAACTTGAAACACAGATTCTTTACTCGTCACGGAAGGAAAGTATGTCGTAATCCCTTTTGATATGTCAGGTCGTAGATAACTCATTGTCGCTTTAAATGAGGAAACGGGTAAAGTGGTTGGAAGTCGTAATCCCTTTTGATATGTCAGGTCGTAGATAACATAGCTGAAATAAAGGGAATTAGGAGAACTTATTTGTGGTGTCGTAATCCCTTTTGATATGTCAGGTCGTAGATAACTGAGAGGAGAACCAAAACAAAAACAAAAAACTTTTTAATATGTCGTAATCCCTTTTGATATGTCAGGTCGTAGATAACATAAGGCTATTATTGCGAAAGAAAAAGGTTTCGACGCTTACAAGTCGTAATCCCTTTTGATATGTCAGGTCGTAGATAACGGGCAATAGCCTCGGCCTTCAATATCATTAACGCTTCATTCAAAAAGTCGTAATCCCTTTTGATATGTCAGGTCGTAGATAACTGTACCCTGTGAAACCCTTGAATGACGGGCCTCTGCGGGCCTAAAAACACGGAGCTTCTCTTCGAGCTCCAAACTTATGTCAAAAAACATATTTTTCATTGCAAATCAAAGCAATAACAGCATAAAGAACAAGCATTTGCAGAATTTACACGGAGCCCGCCATAATCACAGCGCTATAACTCGTTTTACAAAAGAATCTTACCATCACTAACAGCCTTAACTGCCCATTTTCAGAAACCTCCGTGCAGGAATAACGCTTTTCACCCTCTATGTGATAAAGTAATACTCATTTTCGCTCACTTTTCCTTGCCCGATTATAACAATCTCCTCTTTGCACGACTCACAAATCCGATAAAACCTGACACTATCCTCCTCAGGCTTTATCAATCGTCGCAATCGTCGCTCCATCTCCTGAACCTGACGATCGGTCAGGAGACATTCGAAAACACTGTACTGTACCCGCACACCGTAACCCTCCATAAGTTTTGCAACTTTTGGAAGACGTTTTTTGTCGCAAATATCATACGAAACCAGCAGAAACATAGTTTACCTCCTGAGATATGGCATGTAGGGTTTCTCTCCTTTCAGGTAAAGCGCAAACTCACCAACCTGCAAGTCAAGGCAGCGACGATAACTCACCTGATAACCTGTTGCGGTATGCGTCGTTTCACGGTGCATGAGGTTTTCAAACTCCCGGATGTACGTTTTGCGAGACTCATCGCTCAAATAACACCCTTTCGGGCTGCCGTCGTCATGACGAACAGTGGTAAATTCATGCGTACCAATCAGTTGTTTGTTGATAATCCCCACCACAAGACCATCAATCAGCGTTCTGAACTCTTCGATAAGGTCGCTGATCAACGCGGGATGCTGCGGTTTGTCGGCATGAAGAAATCCCACGTAGGGATGAAGCCTGTGCAACCGTGCCATCGAAAAGATATTGTTGAAAAGCATGCTGTACCCAAAGCTCAGCATGGCATTAACCGGATCGGTTGGAGGTCGCCGAACTCTGAGGTTGAAGGTGAATGTGCCAGATTCGAACAGCTCCTGAAACACACTAAAGTACACTGCCGCGCCCTGTCCTTCATAACCGCGAACAGCGTCGATGGTTTCGGCTCGCTCAAGAGCCTTTTCGAGCAAGTGAATGTCGGCAATTGCCTTGTTCAGGCGCAGGTTTTCCGATTTTTCAGCATGCCGCTTCAATAACACCGAAGAGTTGTGTAGTTTTGCACGAACAAAGTTTCGGGAGCTTTCAAGCAAGAAGGTCTCATCGGATGAACGCTCAAACTGCAATCGTTCAAGCGCTATGTTGACATCATCAGTCGATTCAATCCGGCTGAAGTACTTGCCCTGTTGTGAGAGCAGCACAATCGGGGTGTTTTGTGTCAGGCAGTGCCTGAGCGCTGCCGGGGTAATCATGCAGGCTCCAAAAATAACAATCTGGCCAACCTTGATGGAGAGAATTTCAACCAGCTCAACCTCTTCAGCATCTTTGCCATGAGTAACCCGAAACCGCTCATTTTCAATACGCAGCATTGAACCCTGCTCTTCGATGTAAAGAGTTCTCAGAAAAACGCTATCATCACTCATGGTTCTACAGGTTTTGCTGTTTCAAGAAGCTGATATTTCCCAAGGCCGAAAGTGGAGCCTTTGCCGATATGCAGATACTCGCCCAGCTTGAAGAGCGGCAAATACTGCCCCGTTTTGCCACTGAAGGAAACCGTGCCAAGCATGCCGCCAAGCTGCATCTCCTGCTTCTGGCGAGTTGAGTATCGTGTCCAGTCGAGCCAGTGAGTACGCGACTCCTGAAGCTTTACCGCTCCTCTCTCGAATGGCAAGTCACGGCTATTGTATACCTGCGGAACAGGGTTGTCGCCGTAAAGCTGTGCCAGCACAAAAGCCCGATGGTAGAGCAACTTCAGCAACAGGTAAAATTCTTCGTCATTCGTAATGGCGGTCAATAACCCCGGCCCGGCATCAGGTTTCCATGCGCTCTTCATGCGCACGGGCGTCTGGAACTTCATGGAAAGGAGACGATCATCAGTTGCTGTACCCTCCAGAATATCCCTGGCTGCATGCACAGCAAAGCCTCCGCTCAGATTGCCCTCGTCATAGATATTTTTACCGTTATCGTCCACAACGGTGAGCAGCTTAAACCGCCCGCGCCCCCTGCCAATGCCGAGATCTTCGCCAAGAATCATGAACGCATAGACAAAAAAAGGCAGTTTTTCGATAGCACTGCCAAAAAGCGTCAGGCCATAGGAGATATTACTGCCGGGATGAAAGTGTTGCCGCTCGGTCATGGGTGGATCAAGCACAAAGGGGTGTGGAGCATCAGAGCCGATACGGAGTCGTTGAGCGGTCTCTTTCGGCACCTTCGTTTCAAATACCGTGTAATAGGCACAGGCTGTTTTTAACATACAGGGCCCGCACTGCCTGTCGCGACTGAGGCAGGTGGCTTTTTTGAACGCAAACCCGAACCCGCCCCGCAAAGCCGCGCCCTTGTAGTCAGGCAGAAGAATCTCCTCCGTCGGCTGGATGGTGAAGTTAAAGCGAGCTATGCGCAGGGGGTGGAGGGTGGAGTACATGGCTTTAATTTATTCTTGGGTTCAGTTGCGTCAAAGACGTCTGGAGCTCACGATCATTCTCTATCTGAACTTTTAGGCTCCTTGTCCGATAGGTGCTCTTTCCATCTGGATTTTGAAGATTCATAAGAATAGTTTGAGCAATTCTTGCATACCTTGCAAGGCTTTCATTTATTTGATTTTGCTGAGAGGTATTAACAAGAAAAGCCGAAAGGCTTCTGGCATGCATCGATGCCATTACAAGGTTCCGGTAATACCACCTCAAAGCATAATTTTTTTGTCCTTGAGCAACTGGCACAAAAAGACGAGGCGACCATAAAACCCTACTATTTTCATGACCATACAAAACGTCTTCACGTTGCGGCGTTTTGATTGGAATTACATGAGCTGACAAGTCAGGTCGCCGATTATTATTTTCCCATGATGAATCCCAGCCAGCCAACGCTTCAATAGCTTTATGAATTTCATCTCCCTGTTGAACAACACGTCCTTCATATTCTTGATCTCCAATGGCGACCGCCGCAACAGAAAATGGATTATCAGGGTACCCGTCGACACAGTTTATCGCTTCCTGACACAACATATCGAGACATTGTGCACTTATGGCCGTCAGTGAACATAGCTGAACCTCACCACTCTGGGTTCGTAAAGAAAAAACAGATTTGAAACGCACCTCCAACGCTCTGTTAACAGCCTCTTCAATATTCTCGCAGTTACGCAGTCTCACGGTACAGACCAATGCAACGCCATGACGATAAAAAAATCCTTCAAATGAAATACCCTTGGCTGGATTTGAACTATTTATCTGAGGCGCAGTAACATCAAGCTTCAAGGACTTCCGAAATGGAATCAGCTTATCAAAACAATCATCTCGAAGATCTGAAACCCCGGTATGACAAGGATCTTTTTTAAGATAATACCTCCAGAACCAGTTGGTCTCCGCTCTTTTCTTTTCCCAAGGATAAGTCAACTGGGATGTACCGGAGGATAACTCAACAAATTTTCTTTTATAATCACCTGGCCAAACAAAAAAATTGAATGGCACACGGTCCATCACGGCAGCATCAAAAAGCTGAAAAAATGTCCTTGTCCAGATGAAGGAGACGTTCAGTTGGTCAATTTTCATTTGAATTTTAAATTATATTTTATAAATTTGACCTTGACTTCATTCTGATGGTTCGCCACTCAGTCATTGAGTGGCACTTCCCCGCTGGGGTTGATGACCTTGAATTGCGCGAGCTTTACGGAGTTCGCGCATTTTTTTTACCTTTCAATAAGAATAAAGCATTTATTCTCAGCAGTGGACTTTGGAATTGGAATCAGTTTCTCCTTTGCAATTTTTTTTGGTTTTGATACAAATTCTTTTTCTTGTTTCCATGAAAAATCGCTGAGTCCAGTACCTTGATTTTTTTGCTTAACCCCTTTATCTATAGTCTCAAGAATACTGCCAA
>CAJAAV010000133.1 GCA_903937835.1 uncultured Chlorobiaceae bacterium
CCGAAGCCATAAGAAAGTTTTCCAATGAAAACACCTTTGTGCTCGACAGAAAAAGTCATCTGGAACCAACGCTCGTCAGGTTACTTTCCGAATTACCGATTCAGGGTGATCTTGTCGGAGCACTGATTCGGGGGGATATTGTATTTGCAGCAACGCCTTGCTGTTGATTAACTGAAGGTTTTCAGGCAAGTTATTATCTTGAAACCATACAGCATTTCCATGACCATCAACAGCAGTTCGACATGATACAGCAGCTTCACCTGAAAAGAGTTGGGCCAGCCCCGGAGTTCAGTGTTGACTTCGCCGACAGATTGAATCTGTTTACAGGAGATAACGGACTTGGAAAGACATTTCTACTGGATATTGTCTGGTGGACGTTGACTGGCTCCTGGGCGAGTAATCCAGCCTGGCCACGGCCGAAAGCACGACCGGTTATGCCTGGTTTGGTTATCTATGTGCGAGTAGATGGCAGTTTTTCTGTATGGGATCCGGCACGCAATTACTGGAAAGCATCGCTGGCGAAAGGCATTGTTCAACCGGATCGGCCGAATGCCTACCACTTTACACCCGACAATATCTGGAATGGTCTTGAAGATGAGAAAAAAATTCTCTGTAACGGCCTTATCCGTGATTGGGTAACATGGCAGAATCAGCCCGACCAGAATCAGGCCTCTCCGTTCAATCTTCTCTCAAAAGTCATTGAAAAGCTCTCTCCGCACCCCGAGGAATGGATGAAACCGGGAAAACCGATCCGCGTTGCGCTTGAAGATGTGCGCGATATTCCGACCATCGAACTGCCTTTCGCGAGTATTCCTGTGACTCATGCTTCAGCAGGAATGAAGCGGATACTGGGGCTTGCCTATTTGCTGGTCTGGACATGGTACGAGCATGTGCAGGCCTCAGAGTTGCTGAACCAGTCACCGACTGACACGGTCATTCTGCTTATGGATGAGGTCGAATCGCATCTTCATCCTCAATGGCAACGATCGATTTTACCAGCAATGCTCAGTGTGGCAACAGGATTAAAGGAAAAGATTAAAACTCAGATGATAGCTACAACGCACTCGCCCCTTGTTCTCGCCTCAATTGAGACCTCCTTCGATGAGAGTAAAGACAAGCTGTTTCTGTTTGGTCTGGAGGAGAAAAAAATCACCCTGGAAGAGATTGCATGGGCAAAACAGGGTGATGTTGTTGGCTGGCTCACTTCAGAGGTTTTTGGCTTGAAACAGGCTCTCTCAAAGGATGCCGAATTTGCTCTTGAAAGTGCAGAGGCTTTTATGAGAGGTGACACGCAGGGATTGCCTGATAAGCTCAATACAAAGGATCAAATTCACACTGAACTCTTGAGGGTTCTTGCTGGTCATGATCCTTTCTGGCCGAGATGGATTGTCAGAGTGATGGAGGCTGGACAGTGATACATTTTACTCCTCCCGATGAACCTGTAACCTTCGACAGAGATGTTCGTCAGCCCGGAATCGCTTGGCTGGAACGAAATTCTGTGGGTCGTCCAAAAGCTTACTGGAACCTGAGTCAGTACAAATCGGCATTAGCCGATGGGTTTGGAAACCTGTGCGCATATTCTGCAATGTATGAGCCTGTTGGGACCGTTGATCACTACAGAAGTTGTAAATGCGTTCGCAGCCAGGCTTATGAGTGGAGCAATTATCGATTTGCTTCAGGATGGATAAACAGCAGTAAACAAGACATCGATGACAGAGTTCTTGATCCATTTCAGGTTGAGGATGGATGGTTTGAGATTCTGCTTCCATCTCTGCAACTTGTGCTGACTGACGCAGTACCTCAATATAAGGCTTTGCGTCCGGGAGCACATCCTCGCTACGAAACCGTGAAAGCTGTCCTCAAAGCAGTCGGCGTGGAGATGACATTCAAACAGCTTTCCTGAAGCAGCATGATAAAGCTCACCATGGAATTGTGCGACCACACGAAAAAGATTTCAGGTTCTGATACGATGGTGCTGGATGATCGAAAAAGGCACGATGGGAAAAAATCTGAACACAATTCCTTATATTCGGGAAAGTAAATTCCTGCGAAAATCGACAATGGGTGATTATCGATTTTTTTCCGACTTGCTCCAAAAGGTGGATTAAATTCAAAACCAGGAAAACAAGGCAATATCCCCGTTTGGCCTATGCCAGCAAAGAATACCAGAAAAAACTTGATCTGTTACCAGCGCCATAACATGAAATCGATGCCACTATGAGAAGCAAAATATCAAGTAACATATACCAGGAGCCTGTTGAACAAGTAAAAAAAGCTGTGTCACAACTGGCCAGACGAAGAAAAAGTGCAGGACAACAAAGAACAGTGGCCTTGGCAAAAAGGTTCAATACTCAAAAAACACAAAGAATAAACACAAGCATCAACGTGCCAGTACAGGAGTCACGGGCTTTCATATCATACAGCCTGCATGATGCTGAAACGGCCGTTGCTGTGGCTGCACTGTGCACAAAAAATGGCCTGAAGGCCTGGGATGATCCCCTGAAAACACGAATCTATGAAAACTGGACAGAGAAAACGGAAGATGCCATACGCGGGTCGGATACTTTTTTCATTTTGGTAAGTAATGCTGCCCAATCAAATAATGAATGGTTATCCAGAGAGTGGAGCGCAATTTGTGAACGCCAATGGAATGACTCAGACGTTCGTGTCTTCCCGATTCTTTTGGATGATTCTGAGCTTCCTGCTTTTTTGAGCGATCAAGAGGCGATAAGAAGCCAGGACACTGATAAACTGGTTCAAGTGATTCGCGATCGATTAGTCAAGGGCTCTGACACATCAGGAAAGATTGTTGAAAAATTCACTTTTGCCAGTGACGAAAGTCGCAAAAAAGTAGAATTACGATTTCAGGAACTGTCGAAGGTCTTGACAGAATTTGGTGGATCATCAGAGTTTCTGAAGGGAAAAGAGATGATATGAAGCCAAACACTGACAGGGAAAGGGTGCATTTCGGCGCTGGTGAGCTTGGCGCAACTCGGTCCATGTCAGTTTTTATCAACTGCCCCTATGATGATGACTATCGCCCGATATTTGACGGAGTGTTATTCGCGACAGTATGTTGCGGCTTTCTTCCAAGATCTGCGATTGAATCAGGCTGTACTTCGGTACCAAGAATGGACCGAATAACCTCCGCGCTGCTTTCATCCAAGTATTCCATTCACGATTTATGTCGTTGCAAAGGCGAAGGCAATGCCAATTTGGCCCGTTTCAACATGCCTCTTGAATTGGGAGTATGTATGGCGCAGCGATTCGGCCCAGAGGGGAAAGAGAATCATGACTGGCTTTTGCTGGTACCCCTGAAAAGTGAGTATGCGCGATATTTGTCTGACCTTGCTGGATTTGATCCAAAGCAAAATGACGGAACTGTAGATACCATTGTTCCAGCAGTAATGTCATGTCTTGCTACTCGTCCCGATGCAGTGCGGGTTCCGCCACCGAACGAAGTTCTTGATGTATTGCCTGTATTCCAGGAAGAAAAAGTTCGCCTCGAAAAAGCCTGGAGAGGTGAAGTTCCTTGGGCGGATATCGTCCTGCTTGGGATGCGTATAGCCCGGGATAGAGGTTTACTGTAAAACTGTGTATGGAAAACAGGAAACACTTTGACATTCGCCACTCATGAGTAACGCTATGCATATGAACGATTCCGAATACTTCGAGCAACGACTGGAGGATCAGATAACATGGTACTCAAGCGAAAGCTCTCGTTGCAAGGTTCACTACAGAGGTCTCCGCTTGACTGAGATCGTCGCGGCAGCGATAATTCCGCTTCTTTCCGGTATGGGAAATAACGTATTGTACAGCAACTGGATTATTGGATCACTTGGCATGTTGATTGCCATTTCAGCAGCAACCGGCAGCCTGTTCAAATACCATGAAAACTGGATTCAGTACCGCGCAACATCCGAAGCACTGAAACATGAGAAGTACCTGTTTCTTGGCCGAAGCTCACCGTATGATGGAGATAATGCTTTTCAGGTTCTTGTGCAACGTGTGGAGCTGCTCATTTCAAAGGAGAACTCAAATTGGACAGTTGCCGTCAAGAGCGAGCCAAAAGGCACTGGCAGAGAATAATCGAATCTATCTGCACAAAAAAAATCAGCAATCAACTACCCCTCAAAGCTTCAAAGAATATATGCCTATTATCGGTGGAGCCACAAACAGCTTCACAAGATTTTGCCTGTAAGCAACAAAAAACAACCACATCTTTTTTCTTGTTGTCCTCAATACCCCTGCCGATGATGCCTTTCGGTTTGCTTTTAAGTAAGCAACACGTTTAAAAATATAATGTTGAATATTTTCAACCCTGTAAAATGCCCTTGCTTTTAAGTAAAATGTACTATGCCCAAAACGGAGTATAGCTGCGATACCGCATAGATGTTTGCGCTGAATCGGTGGGTTTAATTTTCCCAGCTTCTATTGTCGCTGCAATTACCTGTGATATATGCGGGCTCTTGCGTTCTGGCAAATGAAAGCGCTCCCGAAGGCTCTGATTGGTCATGCGCTCATTCATCACATAGCGGAGGCAACAGTGCTGATAACAGGCCCTGATACGGTCGGGACGATCCATTTCTTCGAATCCCCGATGCGCAAATAACACTGCTGTTGTCCGATGCTCACCGATACGGAAATCAGGTGCAGGCAACTGAGAGAACTCTGCTGCCTGAATAACCTTGTCTACCCCGCTCCCCTTCTCCTCACAGATTCCAAGTCGACGCATGATGTCGGCCAAACGCTCATTCCGTGACCGGTATTCATCAATAAAACGATCTGCCGGAATAAACGGTTTGCCGGGGTTGGATATCTCAATCCGGTCGTCATACAGCTCAACCATCACTGAGGCACCCGTTTCACCAAAATCCTGATGAATCAACGCATTGGCAAGCAGTTCACGAAGCGCAATCTCTGGAAACATCTTCACTTCACGACGAAGCGCCTGATCAATCACCTCATTCGAGGGAACCAGACTATTGATGTATTCCAGCAACCGCTCAAAACCGACAGCATACCCTGCTTTTCCCTGATGATCTGATTTTGTCCTGAGTTTATTCCTCCCTTCATAAACAACCACCCGAGGCACCTTGCGTGTTAGTCGGTCAAACTGATCGAGTCTTTTTGCAAACAGGAGCGCCCCAAGATTGGTTATTGTCCAAAAACTTCCCGCTTGGTCAATCAGTTGTTCACTGGCCAACCGCTCCAATACCGCATCACGGGTTGCCGGATAAGGGAGATGCAAGAGATCAAAATAGCCCTGCGTATCAAGCAGTTGTACAACCCCCTCCCCTTCACACGTCCATCCGGGTGCATCAGTTCGCTGACCTCAACCCTGATACGGAGCTTTTCAACAATCCGAGCCTTGATATCATTGAGATGAATTGGCGACAAGAACGCCTTTGAGCCAACTACGCTGCGAGGAAGCTTGTCCGTCACCCCAAGCACAACATATCCACCACCTTCATTGGCCAATGCCACACAATAACGCAACAGCTTCGTCGAGTCGAACTGCTGCTTGGCCTCCTTGAACTCAATATGCTCGTTTTCAGCAGGCACCGCCATCCACTGATGCAGTGTTGCAAGTGTTATCATGGCTTTTTGAGAAAATGGAAAATAAAACAAAGTATGAGTCAATATAGGCACTTTCGGGGAGGATGGGAAAAATGCAGAGAGGTTATTCATGAACGAAATACAAACATACACTTGTAACTCTCTCTTTTCTGTCTGACTCACTGCTTTATTCATGGCAATATGTTTATACTTGAGCCATAACATCACCAGTGATAGCATCTCCGGTCCGACGCTCCGAGAGCAGCGTTTTTTGGGGCAAGTTACGCCAATGAGTTCTGGGAAGGAGTAATTCCATTTCTAAAACAAAAGTGTTATAATATACCCTAAAAGGGGGTGGGTATATGGCACGACCAGCAAGTGGTAAGGAGGTTTTGGAAAAGGCAAAGGATACATTGGCAAATGCTCGAACTGTAGAAGAGCTGCGCCAGGCACAAGTGGTGGTCTTACCACTGGAATACGGATTTTCTATTGACCAAGTGGCCGCTGTCTTGGGTATTTCAAAGGGTTGGGCCTGTCAATTGAGGCGGCGTTTTATAAAGGCCGGTGGCCTACCAGCAGAAACAAAACCAAAGCGGGGTGGATGCCATCGGGAAATTATGAGCAAAGAGGAAGAGTCCGCCTTTCTTGCTCCTTTCTTCGATAAAGCGATCCATGGCGGCATATTGGTTGTTGGCGAGATCAAGAGTGCTCTGGACAAACGAATGGGCCGTAAAACGGCACTTGCTTCGACCTATAATCTTCTGCACAGGAATAACTGCCGGAAGCTTGCGCCGGACAAGAGAC
>CAJAAV010000134.1 GCA_903937835.1 uncultured Chlorobiaceae bacterium
AATCGGCATCCATTTCTATAATATACCGATAACCCTTCTGCAAAGCATATCCGAAACCAGCAATATAAGCGGTACCAAGTCCCAACTTTTGTGCCCTCATCATCAGATAAAGCCCCCTTGTCGTCAACTGCATTGAACGAACAATATCTGCGGTTCCGTCTGGGGAATTATCATCAATAACAAGAATATCAAGCGTAAAAGGATAACGCTCTGCAAGTTCAGTCAGTAGCTTGCCAATATTTTCAGCTTCATTAAAAGTTGGAATAATGACAAGTGCTAAACCAGGAGGTACTGTTTTCTGACCGGGCAAAACCGAAGGGTACTTTAGAGCAACATTCTTTGGTTCTGACATATAAAAGTTGAGGATCTATAAAAAACAAAGCACTGCCTGTTTCAGGCAATGCTTTGTTGAAACTCTTGATCATGCACGTTTTACTACTTCGCCTCTCTATGAAATCTGTGCAGAAATCTTAGATCAAAATCAAGTCTTTCAGGCGGAGTATAGGTAAAATCAAGAACCTCACCATCAGGGAGAACTTCAATAAGTGCTCCCGAAGGACATTCATCTGAAGAAAAACAGGCTGAACAGGAGATGCATGCATCCTGATCAATATAACACCTGAAACCACCCTCCTGCACATCACCGTAAAATTTGTAGCCGATAGCATTGACTTTAGGAGGGCACGTGTCAAGACACATACCACAACCAACACAAAGATTTTCGATAATAAAATAATGGGATTTCGCTCTCGGTGCTGCTTTTTTCAAAGCTGGTTTAGCTTCATCTGCTACTGGCACATTTTTAGCATCAGAAATAGTTGACTCTGATGGAGATTTAGCAACTGGTGCCCCCTTCGCAACAGGTGCAGGCTTTGAACCGGCTGGTTTTACCCCCGGAGCAGGCTTTGCGCCTCCTGCAGGTTTCGGTGCTGCTTTTGGTGCCGCTTTTTGCACAGGAAATGCAGACTCCTGTGGTAAACCGCATCTCCCAAGATTAACATTAAGCGATTCCAACCGAAGCTTTCCATTCTTGTTCAGAGGAACCTCCTTCGGCTTTGGCTTTCCCTCTTTTGCCACAGGAACGGTAGCCCCCGATCCAGCGGGTGTTTGCTTCGGCACCGCTGGCGGAATCTTTGCGGCAGGGACTGACGATATATCTGGTTTTTGTACAGGATCGGCCATAAAAACCCTCCTCTTTAATTACATGATAAACTTTAATATCAAAGGACTTGCCGGGAATGCATCAATACATGCACACCCGGCAAGAGTATTTTCAAGCAATCAACTTAATCAGATAGTCAACAACCTGCGTCAGCATAACCTGACCAGATACCGCTGCGTCACCAACCTGCGGAGGCAACGGAGTGTCCGTCTGATAGAAGCCATTACCAATGAATAGAAAGACCAGCATAAAAACACCGCTGAAATAGAGGAATGTACCCGCCATCTTTGAATCTGATATAGTCAGCACAGGAAAGCGGAACGTTACATCCCTGTTGAGAAATTTCTTTCCTAGCCAGCGGATGGTTCTTGTCTGAATATCGGCACCTTCAAGACGTGATCCGCGATCTTCGAACCATACAGCAAAGCTGATAAACCATACAAGGTGGCCAATCATAAGAATGGTTGAAAGATGCGAGCTTGAAAATATAGTTACCGTTTCTGTCCAGAAGTAGTAGAAAATACCTGACGTATAGTGATGATGAAGACCAGCAACAGAATCCCAGGCCTTTGCATCGGCAGTCGGAACACCATACATCATTGAAGCAATCCATGCTCCATCTATATACCAACAGACTGCAGACAGTCCTTTGATTCCCCACAGCATGGCAAACCAGAGCTGATCCTGAATTGAAACTCCGCAAGTACCTCCGTATACAGGCCCAAGACACGGGAAGGAGTAAGAGTTTTTCTTAAGGCCGAGATCATCCCAAAGCGGTGAAGTATGCGCAAAGAAAGCAATACGAACAAGGGCTATCAGCGAGAACAGCGAACCTGCTACGATAACATGAACCATTACCCAGTCGTTGATACTCGGATCCCTGAACATCCACTGGAAGATGGGAAGAGGCTTGAGCCAGTAGAAAGACATCAGAATGTTCGTTCCGAAAAGATTCAGCTCGCATATAGTATTCCAGACGATAACAGCATAAACCGAAAGCATGGTAGCGAAACAGAGTGCCATAACAGTACCAAGAATCTTAACCTGGACTTCCTGATCTCGTCCTTTGGTAATAAAAACAGACTTGATCTGGCTGTAAAGACCATTGAGCTGGATTTTGAGGAGATACTGACCACCATGATAGACACCTGCAAAGACATAAAGAACACCGCAGATGATATGGTTGAAAGTAATGAGATTGATGACAACCCGTGACATGCCGAAAGAGGCTCCATTCTTCGGAAGAATTGCGTATGCCGCAAAGTCAACAAACTCTTTCGAACCAGAGACAATTTTGCCGCCTTCCTGCACAAAATTATAGCTCACCCTGTTGAATGGCTCGCCATAAAGATAAAAAACCAGATTGTCGAGTTCCTTGTAAT
>CAJAAV010000135.1 GCA_903937835.1 uncultured Chlorobiaceae bacterium
AAAATGTTGCCGAATTGTTAAGGGTATGTTAAAAATCAGCAATAATCAGGGCTGGCTGAGATCGAACGAGAGCTGGTTACAAAAACCTTTCCAATTTTAGTGTACATTGGAAAAGAGAAAATATTGAAGATCCTGTGAATGCTGAGCTGCTACGGAAGCACAACCATCAATGATGTCAGAGATCACCTTTTTAATGTAATTTTATGTCGGATCCAATGCTGCTCGTCGTCGAGGATGATCAGGACCTCGCGAACCTGCTGGAGTATAATCTCAATCGGGCAGGCTATAAATGTCATCTTTCGGGAAGCGCTGAAGATGCTCTTGTAGAGCTTTCACGAAAAAGTTTTGACCTTGTGCTTCTTGATATCATGCTGCCGGGAATGGACGGGTTTGAGCTATGCCGAAAAATCAGGCAGCATCAACTCTACAAGGATATTCCCATTATTATGGTGACAGCCAAAGGGGAAGAGATCGACAGAATTCTTGGTTTTGAACTTGGCATTGATGACTATGTTATCAAGCCGTTCAGTCCTCGTGAGCTGAACCTGCGGGTCCGCGCAATCCTCAAGCGGGAGCGCCGTCATGGGGGCAAAATGCAGGAGGTACTCAAGACTGGCGGGCTTGAAGTAGATCTTGCTCGTCATATTGTGACGCTTGATGGCAAAGAGCTTGTGCTGACCTTTATGGAGTTCAAACTGCTTGTCGCACTCCTCAAAAGAAAGGGGGAGGCCCAATCACGGGAGACGTTGCTCAGCGAGGTCTGGAATATAGACAAATATATCAGCACAAGAACTATCGACACGCACATTACAAGGATTCGCGAAAAGCTCGGGGAGAGTGGAAGTATCATCAAAACACTACGGGGGCTTGGTTATAAGCTTGTGGAGAAAAATGATGAAGCCCATGCCCGTTAAGCTGCATTTCCGGATTGGTATGCTCTTTGGAGTGATTATTTTTTTTGCAGTAGTCACGAGCTATTTTTTAGTTGGCCATCGGTTGACGGAGATACTGACCGCAGAAACCAGAAAAGAGTTGCTGCAGGACCTTCTGCTTAATAAACAGTTTCTGGAACAGAAGTCACAAGATTGGCAATCAGGTGAAAATCTCCGGGTATGGGTGGCACAGGTTGGGCGTACACTTGACGTCAGAGTTACCTTGATTGATCTTGATGGACGGGTTCTTGGGGATACCTCCATCTCGCAGGAGAAGCTTGTCAAAATAGAAAACCACCGTGGCCGGCCAGAGGTAAAGGCAGCCCTTGAAAATGGTTACGGTGAAAATACTCGATTCAGTCAATCCGTAAAAGAGTACATGTTGTATATAGCGGTACCTGTAGGGTTGCCAAAACCGTGGGCCATTCTTCGATTCTGCAAACCGCTCTATGATATAGAAATTTATGAACTTGAGTTTCGCAACCAGGTTATAGGGCAGCTTTTATTCATACTCTTTTTTTCTCTTGCCGCTGGTGTTCTGACAGCATTTGCGTTTACCCGCCAACTGAGCGCTCTCGCTAACATAGCCAAAAAAAGGGTTCAAGGAGACTTTTCCGGTGCTATCCACTCTCAACGACGTGATGAATTCGGTTTACTGGCACAGGCATTTAC
>CAJAAV010000136.1 GCA_903937835.1 uncultured Chlorobiaceae bacterium
ATGAAGAGAGACATCTTCTGCTGTTCTGCCTTTTTTTAAAATGAGGGGTTCGTGTATAAAAAGTCCGCTGAAAGTTAAACATTTGGGTTTTTAACGCAAGGTTTTTAGCTTCCTTTTTGTTGCTCTTTTTTTGTGACCGCTCTTTTACTGTATGAAGATTACTTTTGCTGCCTTTCACATCAGTGTTTCCTCCCTTTCCGGCCTTCCGGAAGAATCATCTCCTGAAATAGTTTTTGCAGGACGATCCAATGTTGGAAAGTCCACCCTGCTCAACTCCCTTACCGGGGCGAAAGGTCTTGCAAAAACAAGTGGAACTCCAGGAAAAACAAGGCTGATCAACTATTTTCTCATTAATCATGAGTTTTATTTTGTCGATCTTCCGGGGTATGGTTATGCCGCAGTTGGTCATGCAGAGAAAGCTGCGTGGGGCCATCTGCTTGCCTCGTATATTGAGCGCCGGAGAACTATTTCACTGATTGTGCTGCTTCTCGATTCCCGTCATCCGGCAATGCAGTCCGACAGGGCGATGATAGACTTTCTTGAGTTCCATGAACGGCCTTATGGGATTGTGCTGACCAAGTACGACAAGCTCACGCAGAAGGAAAAGGTACAGACCCGGCGCATTATGGAAAGCACTGCGACAAAAGCCAAATTTATTGTAAATTATTCATCTTTTTCCGGAAAGGGAAAGAGTGAGCTTCTGGCTTACTTTGATCATTACATCTGTCAATAAAAACAATCGTCGTGGAATCAAAAAAATTCAGGACACCGTTACAGTCGGCAACGGTTATTGTCGGCACACAGTTCGGTGATGAAGGCAAAGGAAAGCTGGTTGACTATCTTTCAGACAAGTATGATATCGTCGTCCGTTACCAGGGAGGGGCAAATGCTGGCCATACGATCTGTTTCGACAATAAAACTGTCGTTCTGCATTTGATACCGTCCGGAATATTCAACAAACGATGTGTTTGTGTTATCGGCAACGGTGTTGTGATTGACCCTGTGGCGCTTCTTGAAGAGATCAAACAGGTTGAGGATCTTGGTTACGAAGTGACGGGCAGGCTCTTTATCAGCCACAATGCTCATCTCATCATGCCGTATCATAAACTGCTCGATACTCTGCACGAAACGGCACAGGGCGACCAGAAGATTGGTACGACCGGCAGAGGCATCGGCCCAAGCTATGAAGACAAGTTTGCCCGAAAAGGTATTCGTGTTGTTGACCTTCTCAGCCCGGAAGTGTTGCAGGAGAAGCTCCGCGAAAACCTGGCAGCCAAGAACAAGCTCTTCAAGAATATTTATGAGAAGGATGAACTTGATGTTGAGCTTATGGTTCGAGAGTACGAAGAGTTCGACAAGATTATTGACCCTTATGTGACCAATACCCAGCTTTACCTGAATCGTCAACTCCAGGCGGGGAAGACCGTTCTGCTTGAGGGAGCCCAGGGCTGCCTGCTTGATGTCGATCATGGTACTTACCCCTATGTTACCTCTTCCAATCCAACGTCAGGAGGTGCCTGTACAGGTTCCGGTATAGCTCCGAACTACATCGGAAAAGTGATTGGTGTCAGCAAGGCCTATATGACCAGAGTTGGCAATGGAGCCTTTCCTACGGAACTTCTTGATAAGACCGGTGAGCTTCTTGGCAAGATTGGCCACGAGTTTGGCGCCACGACCGGCAGAAAGCGTCGTTGTGGATGGATAGACCTTGTTGCTCTCCGCTATTCACTGACGGTCAACGGGGTGACGGAAATTGCCCTTACCAAGCTTGATGTGCTTGACAGTTTCGAAGAGATCAAGGTCTGTACCTCATATATGCTTGACGGCAAGGAGATTAACGATTTTCCGACCGATCACCAGACGCTTGCGAGAGTAACTCCGGTTTATACTACCATGAAAGGGTGGATGGCCTCGAACGCTCAAGCAAGAACATTTGCCGACATGCAGCCTGAAGCACAGAACTACGTGACCTTCCTTGAAAATGAACTCCAGGTTTCGGTTACTTTTATTTCTGTTGGGCCCGGGCGTGAAGAGACTGTTTTCAAATAATCCTCAGTTTATTGTGCCATGGCGTTGATGGATATCGCGGTTCTTCCCCTCGACAGCAAGGAGGGGAGTTTGAGCGGATTTGTTGCTGGATTGCAGGAGATTCTCGGCGCAAGTGGTTGCAGCTACAGACTTCACGATATGGGCACAACCGTGGAAGGTCCAGCGCAACTGCTTTTTGAACTCGCATTGAAGCTTCATGATTACTCGTTCAGCCAGGGGGGCAAGCGTGTTTATACCGTCATAAAAATTGATGATCGTCGTGATCGGGCAGTTCGACTCGGCGAAAAGACTGCATCTGTTAAAGCCAAAATAGCCCCGATAAGCGAGTCGGGGGAGTAGGGGGATTGCCGAAAAAAAATTATCTTCACCTTCTTTATTTCTGACCGTTGTAACGTGGGTTACTCGCGGTCAGAGTAACTCTCAACAGAAAACAGTAATGATGCAGGTTCCCGGTGATATTCAGATAATCAAGGAAGATAACGTCACGCACAGTTTTTGTGGTCTGGCCTGTGTTGGCTGGATGTATCAGAAGATCAAGGACAGCTTTTTTCTCATACTTGGAACGCATACCTGCGCCCATTTTTTGCAGAATGCTCTAGGCATGATGATTTTTGCCAAACCCCGCTTTGGTATTGCCCTCATGGAGGAGGGTGACCTTTCCAAGAATGAGCCAACGCTTCAGGAAATTATCAGTGAAATCAAGGCTGATCATAACCCGTCCGTCATTTTTCTGCTCTCTTCATGTACGCCCGAGGTGATGAAGGTTGACTTCAAAGGGCTGGCCCACCATCTCAGCACTCCTGAGGTGCCGGTACTCTTTGTTCCTGCCAGCGGTCTCGTCTATAATTTTACCCAGGCAGAAGATTCTGTGCTTGCTGCACTTGTGCCATTTTGTCCACAAGCGCAGGCCGGTGAGAAAAAGGTGGTGTTCCTTGGATCGGTCAATGATTCGACTGCGGATGACCTCAGGGCCGAGGCTGAAGAGCTCGGTATTCCTGTTGGCGGATTTCTTCCCGAATCCCGTTTCGACAAAATGCCGGCCATTGGCCCCGATACTGTTCTGGCTCCGATACAGCCCTATCTTTCAAGAGTTGCCGTCAAGCTATCCCGTGAACGGGGGTGCAGCGTTCTCCATTCGCTCTTTCCTTTTGGCCCTGACGGTACCAGAGCGTTCTGGGAGGATCTTGCCCGTGAATTCGGGATTACTGTTGATCTTCGCGATCGCGAAAAAGCTGCATGGGAGAAGATTCGCAAACAAACAGATCTTCTGAAAGGGAAAAAAGTCTTTTTCACAGCAGATACCATGATGGAGCTGCCACTTGCACGTTTTCTCCACAATGCCGGTGCCGATGTTGTTGAGTGCAGCAGCGCTTATATCATCAAGAAGTTTCATGCACGCGAGCTTCAGGCCCTTGATGGAGTGAGAGTTGTTGAACAGCCGAACTTTCATCGCCAGCTTGAGGATGTCAGGCGCATTAAACCCGATCTGATTGTCACTTCACTGATGACAGCCAACCCGTTTGTGGGCAATGGTTTTGTGGTGAAGTGGAGTATGGAGTTCATGCTCATGCCCATTCACAGTTGGTCAGGAGTTATCTCTCTTGCCAATCTCTTTGTTTCACCGCTTCAGCGTCGCAGCAAGCTGCCAGCGTTTGACGAAAAAGTATGGCTTGAAGGTATTATGCCGAGTGCCGAATAATTCACTGCAAAGAAATGCAACAAAAAACGTTATAGAAGTATGCGCTTAGCTTTCTGGCTCTATGAGGGAACCGCCCTTCATGGTATCAGCCGAGTCACCAACAGTATGAAAGGGGTTCACACTGTCTATCACGCCCCGCAGGGCGATGATTACATTACGGCCACCTATACCATGCTCGAAAGAACCCCCCAATTTCCGGGGTTGTCCATCAGCGTGGTTCGCGGCAGAGACCTTGCTCAGGGAGTTTCACGACTTCCGGCCACCTTGCAGCAGGTCGATCACCACTATCATCCAGAACTTATTGTCATTGCGCCAAGTTGCAGCACAGCCCTTCTCCAGGAGGATCTGCATCAGCTTGCTGCCCATTCCGGTGTGCCGAACGAACGGCTGATGGTCTATGCGCTTAACCCGTTCAGGGTTTCGGAAAATGAGGCGGCAGACGGCCTGTTTACTGAACTGGTGAAGCGTTACGCCGTCAGTCAGGAAAAAACGGCAGCGCCCTCGGTGAACATTCTTGGCTTTACCTCACTTGGCTTTCATCTTCGTGCGAATCTGACCAGTATCACCCGAATGTTGCAGACGCTGGGCATCACCGTGAATGTTGTTGCACCATGGGGAAGCAGCATTGAGGATCTCGGGAGACTGCCGGCAGCATGGCTCAATATTGCGCCCTATCGGGAAATTGGTGTCAATGCAGCCGCATATCTTGAAGAGACGTTTTCCATGCCATCACTTACTGAAGTGCCTCTGGGGGTTGAACCTACCATGGCCTGGCTTCGCTCGCTCATTGAAAAGCTGAATTTCATCGGCGCCCAGCGGGGAACTCCTCCTCTTGCCATGCCGAATCTCAAAGCATTTTCGCTCGATGGCCTCAGCGCCCCGAGCGGCGTTCCATGGTTTGCCCGGACGGCTGACATGGAGAGTTTCAGCAACAAAAAGGCTTTTGTCTTTGGTGATGCCACCCATACGGTCGGCATGGTCAAGTTTTTGCGCGACGAACTCGGTATGCAGATTATCGGCGCAGGAACCTATCTTGAGCAGCATGCCGACTGGGTGCGAAAAGAGCTGGAGGGATACCTTCCCGGTGCGCTCATGGTGACAGACCGTTTTCAGGATGTCGCTAAAGTTATTGAAGATGAGATGCCTGATCTGGTTTGCGGAACACAGATGGAACGCCACAGTTGCCGCAAGCTTGATGTCCCCTGCATGGTTGTCTGCCCTCCAACACATATTGAAAACCATCTGCTCGGTTACTACCCGTTTTTCGGTTTTGCCGGTGCTGATGTTATTGCCGACAGAGTCTACCTCTCATGCAAACTTGGCCTCGAAAAGCACCTCATCGACTTTTTCGGTGATGCCGGCCTTGAGTATGAGGAGGGCGCTTCTTCCGAAGAGGGAGATGTTGCCCCGTCCGGCAGTAACGAGCATGCTTCTGAAACGGTTGCGTCTGATGTTACCGCTCTTGGTGATGACGGAGAGATGAAATGGAGCGATGAGGCTGAAACCATGCTGAAGAAGGTGCCGTTTTTCGTTCGCAAAAAGGTGAGAAAGAACACTGACACCTTTGCTCGCAGTATAGGCGAGCCAGTGGTTACCGCTGACGTATTTCGAAAGGCCAAAGAGTCACTTGGCGGATAAGATTTTTCTATCAATCATATTCTTCTGTTAAATATTATGAGTTTAGTCTTAGCGGTATATGGCAAGGGCGGCATAGGAAAAAGCACCACAAGCGCCAATATTTCAGCGGCACTGGCCCTGAAAGGTGCCAAGGTACTGCAGATAGGCTGCGATCCCAAACACGACAGCACCTTTCCCATTACCGGAAAACTTCAGAAAACTGTTATTGAAGCTCTTGAAGAGGTAGATTTTCACCACGAAGAGCTCAGTGCCGAAGATATTATTGAAACAGGATTTGCAGGGATTGACTGTCTTGAAGCTGGCGGCCCGCCTGCCGGAAGTGGCTGTGGTGGCTATGTGGTCGGTGAATCCGTTGCCCTGCTTCAGGAGCTTGGTCTTTACGACAAATATGACGTTATCCTTTTTGACGTCCTTGGCGACGTCGTTTGCGGTGGTTTTAGCGCCCCGCTCAACTATGCCGATTATGCCATCATCATTGCCACCAACGATTTTGACAGCATTTTTGCTGCTAATCGCCTCTGCATGGCCATCCAGCAAAAAAGTGTGCGTTACAAGGTAAAGCTTGCCGGTATTGTTGCCAACCGGGTTGATTATACCACCGGTGGCGGGACCAATATGCTTGACCAGTTCGCAGAAAAAGTGGGAACAAGGTTACTTGCCAAAGTGCCCTATCATGAACTCATCCGCAAAAGCCGCTTCGCCGGCAAAACCATGTTTGCCATGGAGGAGACCGAAGGAAAAGCTGAGTGCCTTGTGCCTTACAACGAAATTGCCGATACTTTGGTTCAGGATGAACCCATTGCGTCAATTCCTGTGCCGATCGGTGACAGGGAGATCTTTAAAATGGTAAACGGCTGGCAGTAGGATAAGGATAATCAAACTATGGCGTCGGCATCGAAAAAGACATCAGCATTTCTTG
>CAJAAV010000137.1 GCA_903937835.1 uncultured Chlorobiaceae bacterium
CTGGTACTGAATCAACCGAAAAACCTGATCATCCCTCTGCAGAAGGGCAAAGGAACAACCATAAAACTTGCAAACAGTCTGATCGGTGATTTCCAGAAACTGAAAACACGCAATGAACCAAACACCATCAGGTTTGTCAACGAATACCACATTGAAGGTAACAAGGTGATCTATCGCCAGGGCATACGCACTAAAACCATAGCTCTTCAAGAACTGGCAGGAACCAAAGACAACAAAATTGCAATTACCCGAACCTTCATTCTCGGTACAGACCAATACGGTCGCGACATTCTCAGCCGGGTAATCTATGGCTCAAAAATCTCGCTTTCAATCGGCTTTCTGGTTGTTCTGATTTCAGTTACCCTCGGCACCGTTATCGGAGTCACATCAGGCTATTTCGGTGGCTGGATAGATGCTGTCATGATGAGAATCGTTGATATCCTGATCGCCTTTCCTGCACTCTTTCTCATTCTTATCATCATAGCCACCTTCGGCAACTCCATCTACCTTATCGTCATCACCCTCTCTTTTACCGGCTGGATGGGTGTAGCAAGAATTGTCAGAAGCCAGGTGCTTTCGCTCAAAGAGCAGGAGTTTATCCTTGCCGCAAAGTCTCTCGGGCTTTCAAACATGAGAATCATTTTTCGCCACCTTGCACCCAATACCCTTACTCCGGTCATTATAGCGGCAACCCTGAGGATCGGCAGCATTATCCTTACTGAAGCGGGGCTTTCCTTTCTTGGTCTTGGCGTTCAGCCGCCCACCCCAAGCTGGGGAAACATCATCAATGAAGGACGCGACAGCCTGTTAAACTACTGGTGGATTTCAACCTTCCCAGGCATTGCCATCCTGACCACGGTTGTCTGCTTCAACCTTATCGGCGATGGTGTCCGCGATGCCCTTGACCCAAGAATGAGAGGATAAGCAGCCAAACACGCCTTTGACTGGTGAAGTCTCATGAAAAAAACAGCACAACTCACTCTGCTTGAAACCACCATAAAAGAGCTCGGCTACACCCTGCGGTACGAAAAAGGCAACTTTCTTGGTGGAGATTGCCGCGTGAAAGAAAACAAGGTAGTTGTCGTCAACAAATTCCTTCCCCTTGAAGGAAAAATATACACCCTTGCCCTCGTTATCAGCAAAACCAATCCACAGGGCCTTTCGCCAGACGTTCAGAACATCGTCAACTCTCTTGTCAAGAACAACCTTTTCAGCAAAGATCTACAGTAGCTTCCACCATATAACCGGTGAGTTATACGCGTTCTATGCGCAACCCTTATTGCAGATGTTTGACGCATTCTGATGTTTTTGGATTGCTTTCAGTTTGCCCTGAAAATATAAGTTCAAAAAAATCGGCGTGAGATACAGGTCACAAAAACGAATATTCATGAAACGAAAGAGCAAGAGATCGAGCCACCTCTTTGTGGGTCACATAACCATTCCAGGTATTCAGCCCACCTGAAAGTCCAGGCACCATGACCATGGCACCCTCAAGACCAAGATCAGCAATTCGCCTGATATAAGGTAATGTTGCTCCTGTAAGACCTTCAGTAGAGGTTCGAGGATAGGCTCCCGGCATATTGGCCACGCAATAATGGACAATACCCGCTTCGATAAAGATGGGATTTTCATGCGTTGTCGGGCGTGATGACTCAAAACAGCCGCCCTGATCAATGGCAATATCGACAACGACAGAGCCGGGCTTCATTTTCCGCAGCATTGATCGAGTCAGGAGTTTCGGAGCACTCGCACCAGTTACCAGCACAGCACCGACTATAAGGTCAACATCCGCAAGCATCTCCTCAAGATTCTGTTCACTGGCATAAAGAGTACGAACCTGGGGAGGTAACAGCGCTTCCAGTTCACGCAATCTGTCCTGATTGATCTCCATGACGGTCACCTCTGCACCAAGACCTGCCGCAGATTTTGCTGCATTTGTCCCAGCAGAACCACCTCCAAGAATGAGCACTTTAGCTGGCAACACCCCGGGAAGACCGCCAAGCAGTTTACCCTCACCACCATGATGGGAGGCAAGGTAAAAGCCTCCCATGATAATGCTCATTTTGCCGGCAATTTCACTCATTGGAGCCAGCAGTGGCAGACGCCCGCCATGCTCAATAGTTTCGTAGGCAATTGATGTTGTTTTGGCATCAAGCAACGCTCTGGTCAACTCGGGCGCACTTGCAAGATGAAGAAAGGTAAAAAGAATCTGATCCTGTCTCAAAAATTGAAACTCCGGAGCAATTGGCTCTTTTACCTTCACGATCAGCTCATTCAGCCATACCTCTTCAGCCGAAGCCGACATGATGGCTCCTGATCGCTTGTACTTTTCATCACTGAACCCACTCCCCTCCCCGGCCCTGCACTCAACAACAACGCGATGACCACCGCTGACAAGATGACGAACACCCGCCGGAGTGCATGACACCCGACTCTCCTTTACCTTTATTTCCTTTGGGATACCGATATTCATGAGGGGTGGTTGACGATGTTGCCTGTTATGACGCAGAATTATTTCCCAAACATCGTCAATAAAAGAGACTTTTGAAATACCGCAATGCAGGTATTCATCTTCGTAGCAAAATCCACTTGTAGTTTCAGTCTTTGAATCGCTAATAAAAAAATAATAGCGACGTAACGTATCTTGTTAGTTCATATAGCACTTATCCAATTTCCTGGCAAGGAACAATCCCCACCTGCCTATCGCACCACAACCTGCTGAGTCTTGCATCTCACTTCAACCCCCGGATGAAGCTCCGCAAATCGTTTCAACGCCAAAAGCTGGTCATGCGACAGAAAAGAGCCTGGCACAAGAATACAGCGCTTCGGATGGGCATAGTTGAGCCAGGCTCCAATCTGTTGCTGCTGTGTGTCGACAAAACGGTAAAGCCAGAGAACGACAATATCAGCTTTGTAACGCTCCTCTTCCTTCAGGCGACTGGTGCCAGAAACCATGAGCACGGATCGTTCGCGGCTCCAGATTTTAATGACCTTCTCTTCGGGGCGAGCAATGACCATTGATGGCAATGTAAGGACTGTATCTTCCTTAAGTAAGTGTTTACGGGCAGATACCTGCGCAATGAGAGAGTCTGGAGTGTAAAACTGCACAACGGCTGTTGGAACGTCGATTCCATACTCCTCAATCTGCCGGGCAATGCGCTTCTGGTCACGTGGCGCCCTGCCAGCATCGATCAGTACGGTTTCGGTGCCTGACGAAAAAAGAGTTGCAA
>CAJAAV010000138.1 GCA_903937835.1 uncultured Chlorobiaceae bacterium
ACCTTGCAATAACTCTACTACTGGCAATTTATGCCAATTATTGGCAAAGATCAAATAACGTCAGTCCCCTTTTAAGCACCATTAAACGTTGACAAATCACTCGTTTTTACAGATAATTTACAGATCTATCACTATGTCTGAGCCAAACGACGTGCACTCTTTCAAGTACCCGGCATATCCATGCATCCGGAAAATAGCGTTCGCGATCAATGCCAAAAAGGAGTACCCCGCCTACAGTTGGAGCTAACCTGCCTTGATTGCGAAGAACCAAACGCAAGGTTTCCGGCATGCTCTCATTCCATTCACGCAACCCGGCAAACAACCCGGAGGTTCAGGGCTGAATGCCGCATTTCCGCTATCAACGGACCATCAGCTTGCCGATTGGTGGATCCCACCCGAACAAATACACCATTCGCAATGCCCTGTGATTTCTGACTATAGATTCAATCAGGCTCAACAAAACCTTTTTCAACAAGAATTTTCTCAAATTCAGCCCTACTGAGTGGGCACTCAATCAGATCGCGAAATTGCTTGTTGGTCAGCTTGCATTGTTTGGCCATGCTCGACACAAGATTATCGGAAATATCCTTGTGTCCCGTTCCATGAGACGTTCTTGTTCTGACACGACTTTTCTGATGAGCCTCGGAATAGTAGATGAAAAATGAGTGATCGCCCTCGACCCTTTTGAATCCTTTGAGTTCAAGGGATGCTTCCACATCTCGTTTTTTAACTGGCACTGGATTCCTCCTCGAAGCTGTTGAGAAGCTCCTGATGCAATTGCTGTGCATCTTTGGTCAACGTCCCTGGCTCCACCTTTGCATACTCACTCCAGAGCATTGCAAGTTCTTCGTAAAGCTGTGCTTCAAGATCTGGCCGGGTAACTGAATTCAAAAGAATATCGAAAGGGCCATTCGCTTCATACAACATGGTATCACGGTCATAAGAAACAGTGGATGAGAGCGCGACCTTTGGCTTAAGAACTGCTCCGTCCAGTTCGACAAAAAGAATATCAATCAGGCTCTCATCAATTTCAAGAACCTCATCGACATCTGAAATGGAATGGGGGCTTCCATCCTCATTCCAGACAATATTGCCATGAACCTGAATGAGTTCACGCGGATGAGCGAGCAGAACCAGTTCAAAATCTTCACCATAAGTGGCAGTAAGTGAGCGGTTCGATTCGAGTAGCTTCAAGCTCAGGCGACGCTCATTAAATTTCATCTCAATCAAGGTGCCGGTGACATAGCCCAAATCCGCTGGAGATATTTCGCTGCTTTGAGGCGCTAAAAGATGTTTAATTCTCTCCTGCGCCGTTCCTCCATCAAGAATTTTCTTTTGTCTGAAATCCTCAATGCTTATAACCACTCCAGAGTGTCGGACGGGTTGCATTGCATCTAATTCAGACAGAATGCTGCGACGGTAAAAAGTATCAGGGACAATTTGCGCCAGTATTTTTGCTTCGCCGGAATTAACTGCGTCAAGAGTTTGGCAAGTCTTTCGAGCAATGACCTCAACGGACTGCTCATCAAAAAGCTGATGGGAGGTATCTCCGATCTCGACAGGCTGGGCATATCCCCCCTCTTCAGGCGGTCGGCACATGACAGGAAAGCGCCGCTCTATATCGCGTGTAACCCGGGCTCGTTGCTGAACCTCTCTGCCCTCTTCGGCCATAGCAAGAAGATGAACAACCCTTTGAAAGTGGGAGAGTGCTTGCACCAGTGCAGATGCTGGCAAGGTATGTGTATGCGTCGCCGTTCCCTCAAAATGGAGCCTCAACTGACGCATATTTTCCTCATTGATTGTCATCGAACGCACATAAAAGTTACGGATTGATTATCTGCTGTTGTCTTTGCCAAGAGACCTCTGCTCTATCATTTTTCCCTGTAGTTATCAACTTATAAGAGCAAAATCAACCAGCAACGGACAATGGAAGCAACTGTAGATTTAATGGAAAAGTAAAATTATAGCCCAAAAAAACGTCAGTTCATCTGCACTTTCCGCTGTAACTTGCGCCGAAAATCCTGTTCTGCATCGAGAGAAGCGATCATTTCACCCCCAGCGTTCGTAAGACGTGCAAGATCAGGCCGGGGTAACGCCCCCTGATCTAAAAAAACGAGGAGGCTATCATAGTTTGCATGTGCTCGCAGCAGTCGTTCAAGGATAATCGTTACAAGTTTTGCTTTGTCCTTGTTTGGAATACCAAAAAGAAAAACAGGAAGCTCTTCCTTTCCCTCAATTCGATAATCGATCGGATAATCCGAAGCATTTTCGATGCCCTCATAGAGAAAATTACTGATAATTTTTTCAGGAGGTACAATCATGTACAGAGACTCTTTCAGATCCTCGTAGAATGTGGATTCAGCCCTGGATCTCTTTAAAAATGTCAAATCGTTGATTTTAGTAATCGCCTGCCCCATATGAAAAATATTAGTGCATAGATTTTCGATCGTCGAATCAATAAAAAATGAGCCATTATGTTCTTCAACGGACGTTTCAGCCTTGATCTGCTCGAAAAGAGTACCTCTGGTGCCTTCTCGGAACTTGTCAATATCACTTTCATAGCTCAAATGCATGAGAGTATGCCCCATGTCGGTTAGTCGAAGAACTCCTCCTGGCAATACTTTGATGTAAAGCTGATACTGATCACCGTCAGGAAAAGAAAATGGAGTATCTATAGCCAGAAGCTCTGGCGTCTTTTCTCTTATACGTATTTCGCTGCACATCGCATGACAAAGCGCTTTCTGCAGTATGTTCAAATCGATTGTCATCACGTAAACAGGTCAATCTGGTTTGCCCGAGTAGATCCGGACATCAATCCTTCAATACAACACTCTTTTATCAGGCAATGAAGAGCTTCATTCAACGTCCGATATTCTTCTGTCGGATAGGCAAACCCTTCTGGCTTTTGGTTTGCTACGATGTACTTCTCTGTTGCTCGATGGATATGGCACGTCAACTCCAGGGATTTGTTCTCAAGTTTATTCCGATGAATATGAGCAGACCCATTATATCGACATAACGTCAGGCATTCTCCATTCGAAGCCAACCATAGCAACCCACATGAAAAATCATCATCCACCCCTTCTTCCGTATTCTGAAGAGTGTACAGCATAAATTGATGTCCTGATTCATCTAATGCTTGCACATTATAATTGAACTGTTTATGGCCCGGCTTGACCTGTTCTCGCGTCTTGGGATTTTCAACATGCTTCCGACAGCTCATCAATCCCTCAATAAATTCATCTGAAAGACTCTCAAATGCCATGATATATCAAGTTGGTATCTCTTGCGTCTATCCATATACTTACAAAAGTAATGAACAGAATAGATATATCGAGATTAATACTCCGATTATTTTGATCACCCAGCTCAATCAGGCTACTGTTTGAGAATGATTTGAGGATATTGCGGCAGTTTGGGGCGTAGAGTGAGGAAGCGTTGGAGCCGTTGACATAGAAAACAGAACTATCGAGATTATTGACGGCTTATCACCCAACAATCAAACAGCGAAAATATCTCGAATACGACTATAAAAGATTATATTAATGCAAGATATATTATTTTCATAATCATTATTATGCAACAAATATTTTTTCAATCGACAGCACTGGACAATTGACGGCACACACCGATAGTCTTGATCCAGTTCACCTTTAGTGATGGAATCATGACAAATGAACTTCTCGAAAGGCTTCTCCGAGTTGAAGCGCAGCACTGCGCCGATCTCCCATATCGACTAAAATGTCAAGAATTCGCAGAAACTTCTGAGCCAACTCTTTCTTCATCGGTGCGTCACGGTGTGCCAAATGCTGTACCAGCTCTGCAATGCGTGCAGGAATAAACGATCCATGCCATCCCATCAGGTTTTCGAAGCCAATTTCTAATACTGCGAGTATCTGATCTGCAAAGGCTTCAGACGGATAATGAGACTTGGCTCTTTCACATAACGTTAAGAATGGGTCCATTACGGAAGCAGCCCAACCTCCAGCTCGAATAAAACGATCAATCAGAGGGAGAATTCTATCAATTTCAGACCAATCACCATTGACGTAGCGAGCTGCCAAATCCGCACGTTCGACTGAGACAAACATCAACGTCTGAACAAGCACTGGTTCATGAAAACCCAATAGCTCACCATTCGGGATAGAGTCTCGATTGAATGCGGGGGATTGCAAAAATCGCACAAGACATCGTTCAACTATTGCGATTGCATCAGTAGGAACTATAATTGCATCGTACACATACGAACAAACATAAGTGCTCACAAACGGAGAAAGAAGCGCCCAGCAATTATCTCCTTCGAGCGCCAGTATAGGGTCAAGAAAACGTGTCTGAAAATCGGCAAGCGGCAAAAATCCCGCCACATGACCTAACTGCGAGCCAAGCGAATTTGTCCATTCATAAATCTGGGTTTCCGAGTGATCACGCCGACCAGATTTGACCCAAGTTGGGTTGATCTTCTGGATCGTCCAGTCGAAAACTCCAGCAAGAAAATCAAGAAGTTCGCTCTTTGCGTTGCTGTTCAAAATCACATCATACGGTATACGCTTAAGAATTTTTGCCGCATATTTTGAATACCAAAAAGTAGCCGGTTCAATCCATTCTTCCACAGTTTCATCGGACTCATTCCAATCAACCTCGTCATAGCCATAACTCTCGTATCGATTCATTCTGGCCGCAGCTTTTACCCATGCGACTGGCGGTAAAGGAAGTGTAGGCCAATCATCTTCATTTTCGTAGGCGGAAATAACTGCTTCAAAAGCTTCCTTCACTTCGCTTGCCGTGTGCAGCGCTTTATGAAATTCATGTACCTTCTCATGCGGTCGGGGCGGAACATGACAAAGAGAAAACGCCAAATTCAACGCAACCCATGTTAGTTTTGGCTCTTTTGACCAAAGCGTACAGGCCTCTTCAAGTGCAGCCAAAGAGACGACTTCAAGTGGATGGGCAATCAGGCCGATCAAATCGTAAGCAGCTTCTTGCGAGGCAGACCCTGCCCGGATATCCGCAGCAAGACCTCTGGCTACGTAAATTGATGGGTGCCACAGAATGATAGCTTCAGGCAACCATAACGGATCAAATTTTTCCGGCAAACGAATTGCTCGATCTAAAACATCGCGAGCCCATTCAATATCTTCCTGCTCCAGCCCATCCCGCAAATTGAGCACAATACCGGCTGTTGCAGCGACTGCACCTCGACGCATAGCCAAATGGTATTCATCATTTTCTTCATTCGATTGTTCGAATAAATGTCTATCATCGGACTCTCTTGCTAATGCAATCGCCTCCACCATCGTATGGCTTGAACTCAGTGCTTTATCCTCAAAGAATTTTGACGCCCATGCCCAAAGATTTGACTGTCTAAGGTATAATGTAGATTTTTCATATCTCGCAACATTTTCGGGTTCAGATGCAGAGGGGCTAACATGAACAATCGCTATCTGATCTGAATCTTTCTCCGCACGATAGGCCTGATAATTTTTCATGTCCGCCATTTCGGCGTATTTGATGGCCTCAGCCCTAAGATGTGCACTAAGTTCTGGAATACTACGTTCCTCTTCGTATTGAAATTGGAGATTATTCTTAAAATTGAGTATTGCATCACGTGCTCGCTCGCTGATCGACCTTGATGCGAAAATAAAACTGGGCACCATCCAGGTGAGCGTTTTTTTTCGAACAGGCCGATCATTGGCAGCTTTGACCGCCTCATAGTGAGGGAGATCTGACTGACTCATAAAACCAATCAGGTTAGATGACGAAAAGTCTTGTCCCATGCGGCGAAAATCTGCCGATAAAAGACGTTGCGAGGTAAAAAGCGGTAATGTCACTTCTGAAACCGTCTCTGTATGGAGCACCAGCATAGCGGCGATACCAAGCACAGCTATACATTCATTCTCCTCGACAATTGTCTCAATTATTTCGTCAACTGATTTATTCCGTTCAAGCTCAGCAAAACACCAATCTTCAAGAGCCATAAATCCAGAACCTATAGCTTTTGGTGCCCACGTCGATCGAAACCAAAGATATTCGCGCTCGGTACCCCAAAACCTTTGAATACCCCAAGGAAACAAAAGTTCCAATGGAATAGGATTTCGATAACGATCTCTATCTGATGAATAACGATGCAACTGTCGCCAAGCAGTCATCGCGTGATTGCACAGCTCTCGTAGGAAACGCAATGCCTCGTCCGGTGCTTTTTGGAAAAGTGAGTGAAAAGGCTCTCGAAGCGGTGAAGGGGGCCAAAAACTTCGATGGTCATCGTGAATCGCAAGTCGATCCCATTCGAAATGGTTGAAATCGTCTCTGCCCACGAAAGACGTCCCTATTGAGAGAAAATGCTTTTCTTGACGTGTCCACTCTGCTTCCGGTTTTGATAGAATGTCATTACGCCAATCAGATTCTTGCTTAAGTTTCTGTTTTCTTCGAGCAACACGTGCGTCAGGAAGATCCTCTTTCAGAAACCTCAGTGATAGATCGACAAGCAACTTTGGCTGCGATTGAGCTAATACAGGCGAATAAATAATGATGTCATGAAACTCATCTTCACGTATGCGTTCTGAAGCGATAACTCTCAGCAGGTATTCTTCGGTAAAAACTGGCTCTGCTATCGATGACCTCAAAATGAGCTGAACCAGGGATTTGCGGAAAGCACCACGCTCAGGGACTTTGTCCCAGTATTCAGAATTTTCGTCAGGCCCTTGAGCCTTACTGATTGCATCTATCGCTGCAAGCCAAGTGGCGCATTGTTGCAAAAGCGCATGAGAGGTCTTGTTGGGCATTTGAGCCAAGGCGTTCTGCCAGACTTCAAATATAGTAACGACCTCTGGATACAACCTCTGAGGAATGTCAGAAATACGCCGGAGGATAAAATTGATAAGGCGACGCCAAGAGGAGAAGTCGGAAGGCCAGCCTAAAAGATCAGCTATTCGTTGTCGGTTCTCCTGAGGAAGCTCACCATTAAGAATAGCTTCATTAGGCGTAGTCTTCTCTGCCTGAAACCAAACAAGCAACTTTCTGAAAAAGCGGAAATCGTCAGCAAAAACAGTCGCTGCGAATTGATCTTCATTTATTTCAAATGTTACAATGCCTGGAGGGCCAGCTAACCACGCCCGCTGCCACTGTGATCGAATATCCGAACGCTCTGTTTGGCTAAGAAACTCACGCCAGTTTCTTCCTTTCGCATATTCCCATTGGGATGCGAGTTCGACGACGCGAGCGACTGCTGGCGGCTCCCCACAGGCTTTGATCTCTTCAAGCCATTCAAGCCCGAAATCGGCCAAAACATAGAAAAAAGCCCATTCAAAAAAGATGTCATGAGCAAAACGTACAGAAAATCCTTCACGATCATTTTGGAGAATGTCATCAGATATCAACTCATCAATGAGAGCAACTGAGCTGATTTGACTAATTCGAATCGGCTGGTTAAGCTGTCGGGCATGAATATTCGCCAGTTCAAACAATACTCGCCGACGGTCGATTGCGCTTTGACCTGTTTCATTGTAGCCACCTCGCTGCCACCAATGCTCAATTAAATCTACTTCAGACTGAGGAGTAAATACAGGCGTATTTGGGTCTGCCACATAACTCTTGTTTAGCACTTTAGCAAAAAAGGGTCGCCGAACGACCTCTTGAACTTGGGCAGAGCCAAACAAAAGCGCTCGAAGATGTGGTTTGGCTTGCGCAAGTCTCTCAGCTTCCTCGTCACTTAATTTAACAACCTCAAGAGTTTCAACTCTCAAGGCATTAAGATAGTCGCCTAACCAATTACGAAGCAATTCAATACCACTATCGCGAAGAGAAACGACTATTTGCCAATTGTCGAGATGTGGGGATTCAGCAATGGTTCGAATCACATCGAGTATAACAGGCTGATGCTCTTTCTCAATGCGATCGATTGCGTCAATGAAAAGAATAGGCGTGCCAACAGCCCCAACCTCAACAAGCAGCTGCTCCAAGGGAACATCAGAGAGTCCATGCGATACAGCGAACCCAAGCCAACTGGTTCCTGTAAGCTGTTCAGCTTTCAGAAAAAAAACGGGCCCATGTTCTAACGCTCGCTGTATCGCTCGCTTAACCATAACTGATTTACCGCTTCCCGGCAGACCCCGAACCTGGACGATACGAGCCTTTGTGAGCTTGACATCGAGCTCCTCAAAAAGTGATATTCTGTCAATCCTCGTTCCTCCAACGTCGTCTGAAATAAGATTGGCGTAGCTTTTTGCCAATTCCACTAATTTGTCGAAAAGGGGAATGAATGATGCTGCACCGGCAAGACGTGCAATAGGCGAAATAAAGCGAACAAGCCGCGCACGATCAAACTGTCCTGATTTTCCTGCCGATGTTCTGGCTAACTGAACAATACGCGACCA
>CAJAAV010000139.1 GCA_903937835.1 uncultured Chlorobiaceae bacterium
AGTGCGCTCGCCTGGAAAGCGGGTAGGGTGTTACAGCCCTCGAGGGTTCGAATCCCTCCCTCTCCGCCAGAAAAGTGCTTTCGAAATCTTTTTTTCTGGTTTTTTCAGAAGGATTAACTATCTTTTGCACCTGTTCTTTATAATACTTTTGGAGGATTAGTCTAATTGGTAAGGCAGCAGTCTTGAAAACTGCCGGGCTCACGCCCTTGGGGGTTCGAGTCCCTCATCCTCCGCACTACCATCAGGAGAGGTGGCCGAGCGGCTGAAGGCACCGGTTTGCTAAACCGACGTAGTTCTTATAGGGCTACCGAGGGTTCGAATCCCTCCCTCTCCGCCATATAGCCAACGTCATTTTAAATAATGAGTTGGTAGCCAAGAAGCTCGCTGCAAGCGGGCTTCTGTGTTTATAAAATCCGATGAAAAATCGTATTGCCCCCTCATTATAAAGATTCGAGTTTCCTTGCAAACGTATAGAATCCGTAAAGACGACTGGACTATCCTGTTTCAATAAAAAAGTCAGCAACCACTCACAGGTTAAACCGGCTTTTTTCGTAAAGATTATTACGATCCCTCTTTTAGTGTTACTAAATTGCCTGAGTTGTATTTATATCGGCTTCCACCAGGAACATTGATCCGGAGCAGATATTGCCATCCTGCTTGATGCTGAAATGATCAAGGTTCAATTAAAATAATGGAGTTATGTCCGATTTTACCTTGCACTGTCATTTTGAATCTGATGTTTCCCTTGCTTCCAGGACTTATTACGGAATTGGCGGTACCGCCCGTTTTCTTGCTTTTCCAGCCTCTCTTTCAGAGCTCTCCAATCTTCTGATCTGGAATCGTACGTACCGTTTTCCGCTTGCGCTTATGGGGAGTGGGAGCAATATTCTCTTTTCTGATAGTGAGTTTCACGGTATTGTGATTTCGCTGGAGAGGATGGAGCGGCATTTCTGGCTCTCGGATGATGAGCTATTCTGCGAGGCGGGTGTGGAAAATACCCTGATTGCCGAAGAGCTTTCTTCCGTTGGCAGGGGAGGGGGAGAGTGGCTTTATCGGCTTCCGGGCCAGATAGGTGCGACGGTGAGGATGAATGCTCGTTGTTTCGGGGGTGAGATATCTGCAATGACGTCAGGGATTTTGACGCTTTCGGTTGATGGCCGGTTGCGGTGGCGGTTGCCTGATGAGGTTTTTCTTGGTTACAAGCAGACGTCGCTGATGGACAATCCGGAAATAGTGGTTGCTGTCGTTTTGCGGTTTTCTGAACGTCGCCCGGTAGAGGAGATCAGGCGGGTGATGTGTGAGCATGAGGAGGAACGAACCAAAAAGCACCATTTCGATTTTCCCAGTTGCGGTTCAACTTTCAAGAACAATTACGCTGTTGGCCGTTCGAGCGGTATGATTTTTGAGGAACTTGGCTTCAAGGGGCAGTCGGAGGGTGGCGCCACGGTCAGTGAGTATCATGCCAATTTTATCTATAACAAAGGAGGGGCAACGGCAGAGGATGTACTCAGGCTTGCTGCACGGATGAGGGCGGCGGCTTTTGAACAGGCCGGGGCTGAACTCGATCTTGAGGTGCAGTGTATCGGGCTTTTTGATGCTGAACTTCTTGCCTTGTGTGGAGTCGGGTTTGTTGCCGATCATTGTGAGCCTTCGAAGGGATGGGTCGGACTTTTGTGGTCGCCAGCGCAAAAGGAAAAGAGCATTCAGGATGCGCTTTTTCCCCGTACGCTCATGCAGGGGCCACTGGCAGGATATTTTGGTCTCGACGGGGAGTTTCCTGCGGGTGTTGTTGTGGAGGTTCAGCAGTTGTGTTCGTTGGAGGATGCTTCTGCTGCCCCTGAAGCTCCTTTTCTTCGCTGGACAACCCGTAGCAATGGGTCAGCACTTTTTTCGGTGAAAGCCCCTTCTTCAGGAGGATTTACTGACGAATTATGGCAATATAGTGTCTCTGAACTGTTTATTGCAGGGGCGGGAGGCTATCTTGAGTTTGAAATGACTCCTGAGGGTCACTGGGTGGCACTGCGTTTTGATGCCCAAAGAAAAAGGGCAAGAGGTTTTGAGATTCTTTCCGCTGAACCATGGAACAGAGAGGTCGCTCTGGTGCAGGAGGCGAAGTGTTTCGGTATGGAGTTCTGCTGGCAACTGCTCCAGCCTTTCATCAGCGAAGAGCAGGTTATTGCCTTGCAGTGTGCGGCCTCCTCCGGCAGGGGAGAGTTTGGGTTATTTCCCTGGTGGCAGAGGCCCTCCTCACCGGCCGATTTTCATCAGCCAGATCAGTTTTTCCGAATTTCTCTTCTTTGAATAGTTACTGAATATGAAAAACGTCATTAAAACTGAAGGAGTTACGGGCCTTTCAGAGGCGGAAGCCGCAGAACGGCTGCTTTCGGAGGGATATAACGAGCTGCCTTCTGCAGGGCAACGCGGGATCTTTTCGTTAGCGTTTGGTGTTGTCCGCGAGCCGATGTTTCTGTTGCTGGTTGCCTGTGGAGCGGTCTATCTGGTGCTTGGCGATGTTCAGGAGGCCTTGATGCTTCTCGGGTTTGTCTTTTTTGTGATGGGTTTGACTCTCTATGAAGAGCGAAAAACAGAGAATGCGCTTGATGCGTTACGGGATCTTTCCAGCCCGCGCGCCCAGGTTGTCAGGGATGGCAAAGAACGGCGAATTGCGGGGCGCGAGGTGGTGCGTGATGATATTCTTGTTGTCAATGAGGGTGATCGTGTTCCTGCGGATGCACGACTGCTTTCGTGCCTGAATCTTTCGGTTGATGAATCTCTTTTGACAGGCGAATCGGTTCCGGTCAGAAAATCAGATGATGCCGATGAGGGAAAAGAGGTTTGTCCGGGTGGAGATGATCTGCCTTTCATCTATTCGGGTACCATGGTGGTGCAGGGGCAGGGTATTGCCCGGGTTATTGCAACCGGCATAAAGACCGAAATCGGGAAAATCGGCACGGTGTTGCAGGCTGTGCAGCCGGAAGAGACGCTTTTGCAGAAAGAGACTGACCGATGGGTGCGGACTCTTGCTGTTTTTGGTCTGTCGTTATGCGTTTTGGTAATCATATATTATGGTCTCACCCGTGGAGACTGGCTTAATGGATTGCTTGCCGGTGTCACTCTTGCCATGGCGACACTCCCTGAAGAGCTGCCTGTCGTCCTGACCATTTTTCTTGCCATGGGGGCGTGGCGCATTTCAAAGAAACAGGTTCTTACCCGTCGAATGCCAGCCATAGAGACACTGGGATCTTCTACGGTTCTTTGTGTAGACAAGACCGGTACGCTTACCATGAATCGCATGTCAGTCAGCAGGCTCTTTGCGGGCGGAGAGCTTCTTGATGTTGACACAGTTTCACGGAACTCCATGCCGGAAGAATTTCATGAACTTCTGGAATTCAGTATTCTGGCAAGTCAGCTTGATCCTTTTGACCCGATGGAAAAAGCCATCAAAGAGACTGGAGAAGATTATCTGACAGAGACGGAACATTTGCACAAGGACTGGGAGCTGGTTCATGAATACGCCTTGTCAAAAGAGCTGCTTTCACTTTCCCGTGTCTGGAAATCGGCGGAAAATAAACATTATACTATTGCAGCCAAAGGTGCTCCGGAAGCAATTATTGAGCTTTGTCATTTTGATGAACCCACGAAAGCAGAACTTTTTACTCATGTCACTGAAATGGCAGATCGCGGGTTGCGGGTACTGGGGGTGGCAAGGGCATTTTTTCAGCAACCGGTTTTACCATACACACAGGGAGACTTTGTTTTCGAATTTCTTGGTTTAATAGGGCTTTCTGACCCGGTGCGTCCGACTGTTCCTTCCGCTATTGCGGAATGTTATAGCGCAGGAGTTCGAGTGGTGATGATCACCGGTGATTTTCCTGGTACGGCACGCAATATCGCCCGGCAGATAGGGCTGAAAAAAGCCGATGTGTCCATTACCGGCCCGGAACTACAGGGTATGACGGACCGGGAACTGCAGGAGAAAATCAATGAGGTGAATATTTTTGCAAGGGTTGTTCCTGAGCAGAAGTTGCGACTGGTTAATGCATTAAAGGCTAACGGCGAAATTGTTGCCATGACGGGGGACGGGGTGAATGATGCGCCGGCGCTGAAAGCGGCCAATATTGGTATCGCTATGGGTGGGCGAGGGACTGATGTTGCCCGTGAGTCGGCGTCACTGGTTTTGCTTGATGATGATTTCTCCTCGATTGTGCAGGCGATCAGGCTGGGCCGAAGGATTTTTGACAATATCAGAAAAGCCATTGCCTATATTTTTGCGATCCATGTCCCTATTGCAGGAATGTCACTCATTCCGGTGCTTTTTCAGTGGCCGCTGCTCCTGCTGCCAGCGCATATTGCTTTTTTGCAACTCATCATTGATCCAGCTTGTTCCATCGTCTTTGAAGCTGAGGGGGAAGAAGCCGATGTTATGAATCGTCCACCCCGGAACTCCAGAGAACCGCTCTTCTGCCGCAAGACTCTGCTTCTCAGCCTGATGCAGGGAGTCATTGTGCTTCTTGTTGTTCTGGGTGTTTTCTGGTTTGCCCGTTCAAGAGGAGCTGACGCGCAGGAACTTCGCGCAATGACCTTTACGACGCTGATGATTTCCAACCTTGGTTTGATTCTGACCAATCGCACATGGAGCAACACGTTAGCTTCTGCCAGGCGATCTTCCAATGCAGCATTGTTCCCCGTGGTTGCCGGTGCAATACTTTTTTTGGGAATTGTGCTGTACGTTCCTTTTTTTGTTCACCTTTTCAGGTTTTCATCATTGTATTTTCCTGATATTCTGCTTTGTCTCTCGGCAGGGCTTGGAAGTGTTCTCTGGTTTGAAGGGTTCAAGCGTGCCTTCAGGAGAAGTGGAAGGTGATCGGAATAGCCACCTTTATATTTCCTTTTTTCGTACGTCGAGTAAGGCTTTTTGCCTGAATCGTCCAGCAGCCGTGAAAAGGAGAAGCAGCGGAATGCGTCGTCTGGTGCACTGAGCCCTCTGTTATCAAGCATACCGGCTGTGAGGAGAATCTGGTCGATCTGCTGCCAGTGGTTATTGTAATAGTAACTGCCAATTCCCTTATAGCCGCTCCAGCAGTTGTAAAGAAGGCTGCTGCTGTGTGCCTTGACGTTTGCAGCATCGAATGTCGAACCAAGAACCTGTTTTATTGAGCGGTCGTCTGGTTCATCGTTGAAGTCACCCATGACGATAATATCCGCTTTCGCGTTACCGACAAGCAGGCTGTCAAGAATGTGCCGTGTGATTTTTGCGGCAGCAAGGCGTTTTGGTTCGCTCCATCCGGTATCGAAAGCGCGTGATGGCCAGTGGTTCAGAATAACGTGAAAAGGGTGCCCGTCAGCGGAAAATCCGGCAACAATGATTTTTCTTGTATGCCTGGCAAGAGGAACGGTGTAAGCTTTCGATATGGTTGGGCGGAGGGTTTTGGGGTTGTAGCCAAGGCCAATATCGATGCCTCTCGGGTCGGATGACTCAAAATAAATGGTTTTGTACCGTATTCCCTGAATCCCGGAGAGCGTTTCCTCAAAGACATTGCGGTTTTCTACTTCTGCAAACGCTACAATGTCGGGATATTTCCGGTAGTCAGGGTGCGCCTCAACTGCCGAGAGAAGGTGGCGGATGCGCATCTCTTTAAGAACAAGTTTTTTTTCTGTCCACTGAAGTTTTCCTTCCGGGGTGAAGTCATCATCGTCAGTCAATGGGTCATTCTGTGGATCAAACAGATTTTCAACGTTCCACCACAGGAAAAGCACGCTTTCTGCCGGTTTTTGATTCCCTGCGGCAGGATGGGAAATCAATGACGCAGTGCTGAAGAGAAGAAAAAAGTAACAGAGTAATTTTCGCATGACCTCTTTCTATGTAATTTTTTTTCTTTACCATAATGATTATGTAACTTAATCGGGATTTTGCGGCTATCAATATTTTTTATTTTCAAACGATCCGGAAAGCATTATGACCCACAAGAGTGATGTCAAAGAGCAGGCGAAAGATATCCTCGATGAAACTCTTGACAGGGAGGCGGTTATTGTGTTGACAAGGATTTCAGAAGAGATGCAGTTGCTTTTTCTGGCTCATCCGGAACCTCAAGGGGAAAAGGTTAAAGAGATTGTGACCGGTTTTTTTCTTGAGAACGGAAGATCGGAGCAGTTTATTGATGACTGGATTAAAACCTCTGAAGAGTACAGCCATACCAGAGGTCTGAGTGAACAGGATCAGCCGAAGGCCATGTTGTCCGATCTTGGTGTGTTCAGATTCATGAACTTTTTAAAAGACAAGGGGTTGACTGACGATCAGATTACTATTGTGCTTACCGGAGCGGTTCAGCAGGCAGCTTCTGATCACTCTGAGTGAGTTGATAATTTTTCAGGCTTTACATGGTTATCGGTTGTGATAGCCACTCAAAAATAAAAACGTTCAACATGAAAAAGACGACACAGCTCTACGAAGGCAAGGCAAAAAAGGTTTTCTTGACGGATGACAGCAACCTGGTGATACAGGAGTTCAAGGACGATGCGACGGCGTTCAATAACAAGAAAAAGGGAACTATTGCTGAAAAAGGTATCGTGAACAATGCTGTTTCCTGCAAGCTCTTTGCCATGCTTGAGGAGAACGGGATACGTACTCATCTGGTTGAAAAGCTTTCCGATCGTGAAATGCTATGCCGGCGTCTCGATATTATCAAGGTTGAGGTTGTGGTGCGTAACATTGCGGCTGGTTCGCTGGTGAAGCGGTATGGGTTTGCCGAAGGAACCGTGCTTGAACGGCCGATTGTAGAGTTCTATTTGAAGGATGACGATCTTGATGATCCGCTGATGAATGAATTCCATGCGGTGGCGCTTGGCGTTGCCACTCTTGAGGAACTTGCTGTTCTGAAACAGCGGGCAGAGGCGATTAATGCGCTGCTCCGCAAGTTTTTTGCCGAAAGAAAACTGAAACTTGTTGACTTCAAGCTGGAGTTCGGCCGTCATAATAACGAGATTCTGCTTGGCGATGAGATAAGTCCTGATACCTGCAGGTTCTGGGATCTTGAAACGAACGAAAAAATGGACAAGGATCGTTTTCGTTTTGATCTTGGGAGTGTTGAGGATGCCTATAGTGAGGTGCAGAGAAGGGTTCTTGATCTTGACTGATACGGTAACAACAGACGGGGTTTGCCATGCTTGAATCTGCGATTTTCTGGCTGCAGCATGCAGACCCTTTTGCGGTCTATGTTTTTCTTTTTCTGATTGCTTTTCTTGAAAACGTCGTGCCGCCGATACCTGGTGATATTCCTGTAGCTTTTATCGGGTATCTGATATACAGCAGTCAGCTTACGTTTGTGGGTGCGCTGTTCTGGGCTTCTCTGGGATCTACGGCCGGGTTTATGGTGATCTATATGCTGAGCAAGCATCTTGGCATAAAATTATATGCCGCCGGTGATACTGAGGTGCAGCACAGGTTTTCGAAAAGCGTTCACCGCTTTTTTCCGCCGTCCGACATGGTACTGTTGCGCCACAAATTTTCTACTCATGGCTACCTTGCTGTACTGGCGAACAGGTTTCTGCTCGGTTCCAGGGCAGTTATTTCTGTTATGGCAGGTCTGATGCACCTCAGGACGCCATTTGTTCTTCTTGCTGCGTTGACCAGCGCTGTAGCATGGAATGTACTGTTGCTCTACGGTGGCTTTTTTCTTGGAAGCAACTGGCAGCATATCGGTGGTTATGTTGCCGTATACAGTATTCCGGTCTCGATTATTTTTGTTGTGCTGCTTGGTTTTTCTATATGGAAATATCTCAGGGAAAGAAAGCTGAAGCATGAATAAATTTTATTAATTCACAAGAATTTTGTTGACATACTATTAATCATGGCAAAAGACGTAAAACTTTATCCTGCTGAAAAAAAAGGCGTGTTGCTTGAGCTTGAAGCAATTGATGATCTCAAGGAAATGGCCCGTCAGGTCCGTCGGGATATTATCCGAATGCTTGCTATGGCAAATTCCGGTCATACCGGCGGCTCGCTTGGCATGGCTGATATTTTTACTGCACTCTACTTTCGAATACTTCAGCACAAGCCTCATGATTTTTGGGATCATCATGACGAGGATATGGTTTTTCTCTCCAATGGTCATATTGCGCCGGTATGGTACAGTGTCCTTGCCCGTTCAGGTTATTTTCCTCTCAGCGAACTGAACTCTCTTCGGCAGGTTAACTCCTACCTGCAGGGTCATCCAGCTTCTGAATCAAGACTTCCTGGTATCAGAATCGCTTCAGGTTCACTTGGTCAGGGCCTTTCTGCCGCCGTTGGTGCTGCACTTGGTCTTCGTATGGATGGCAAGAAGAATGATATCTTCTGCCTGATGGGTGATGGCGAATGTCAGGAGGGACAGATTTGGGAAGCGGCGATGAGTGCATCCCATTACAAACTTGACAATATTATCGGTATTGTCGATTACAACAATCTGCAGATTGACGGCGAGGTCTCCTCTATCATGGGCGTGGAGCCGTTTGCCGATAAATGGCGAGCATTCGGATGGGATGTCAGTCAATGTGATGGCAATGATATGGAAGATTTTGTAAGCATCGTCGAGAACATCAAATCAAACAAAAGTCGTAAGAAACCTTCGGTTGTTCTTGCAACAACGATTATGGGAAAAGGGGTTCACTTTTTTGAGGGTTCCATGCCTGACAACAGCAACTGGCATGGAAAACCGCCATCAAAGGAAGATGCCCTCAAGGCACTTGCCATTCTTGGCGAGACCGTCTTCGGTGATTTTTAGGCTGAAACAGTTTCATGCAGATTCTGGCGGGTACATATAAAGGACGAAAAATAAGGAGCTCATCGTTGCACGCTATACGTCCATGCAGCAGCAGGGTGAAGAAATCGATATTTGATACGCTTGCAGCAAGAATTGACTTTGACGGTATTTCTGTGCTTGATTTGTTTGCCGGGTTTGGTTCTCTGGGTTTCGAGGCGCTGAGTCGTGGAGCAGGCTCAGTCTGTTTGGTCGACCAGCATGTTGATGCGCTGAAAGCCATGAAGGAAACCGCTCTTCAGCTCGGTGTACAGGGGAGTGTAAAAATTGTCAACGCTGATGTTTTGGCATTTCTCAAGCGTGCCTCCGGCCATTTTGATCTTCTTTTTTGTGATCCGCCCTATTCCTGGCCTGATTACGATCAGTTGATTGAAACGATTTTTGGAGGCGCTCTTCTCTCCGAAGAGGGCTTGCTCCTTGTCGAACATAGTACACATTTTGATTTCGAGTTGTCGTCGCACTACTCTTTTCACAAGGATTACGGCATGACAAGAG
>CAJAAV010000140.1 GCA_903937835.1 uncultured Chlorobiaceae bacterium
AGTTCAACATGGCAAAATTAATTCATGCGGACGATAAAACGGCTATAAGAGGTATTTTTAACCATCCATTTGATGAATTTCCGGAAAGCGAAATTACCTATGTCATTAATTTTCTTGTCGGATATCTAACAGGATATTTCCGAATGCTTGTGGAAGGATATAATGAATTTTTCTTTCATTCAGTGCAATCTAATCTTATCGTGTATGGATATAAAGATGGCAAATTTTTTCAAAATCATTACAACAGTCAAAAAAAATTTGATAACGCTATTCAGGAACTGAAGACAATTGAGATATCAAAGAACAGTTAAGCCGTGAAGAGAGATATTTTTTCAGAGTCATCAGGAGTGCAGAACGAGGCAAAAATGGTCTCTTCTTAAACATATAATCCCGCATCATGCAGGCATTCAAAATCGAACAACCCACTTGCCCAATCGATCCTCAATGCCTGCGAAGAACCCGAGTATTCCCCTGTAGTTCAAAAAGAAGGAAAAAGAGATGTTCAACGGAACACTAAAAACACATCAGACTCATCAAACCGGGGTGTGGTAACGTTCACTGAGCCTCCGTACTTTTCCCCGCTGTAATGCCGAGTTCGATAAACTCGCAGCATTGGTTGATGGTGGAACCAAATTCATTCCTTTGGCTTGGCATTCAGCTTCACCACGCTTGATCTCTACAAAGAGTGCGCGAAGGTCGTAATTGAACTTTGCGCCGATTGCCTCTTTGATAGCTCGTACTTCATCAATGATTTCATCACTCATCGTTATTTCCTCCTGTAAGTTCTTCTGGTGTACAGATAATCGGTAAAAATAATGTTTGCTGTTCAAGATATTCTGCAATTCCTTCCTGAATCACCGGATTGGCTATATGCCGACAATTCCATGTGAGCAAAAAATCAACATGGTGCAAAGTGGCAATAGCAATGTGCAGAGAATCTTCAATTGCTTTAGCTGGAATGAGTCGTTCGCTGATCAGTGCTTCAGCAAGAGCAATCATCTCTTCAGTTACCATCAATATATCCAACCCTTCAAGTGCAGCCAGTCGTCTTTCCGCAGCATCAGGATTGCCTGCTGCGCACTCTTGCCATACGGATTGAGAAACACAAAGATCGTATTCAAAGCGCTTTTCCCACCATGACTGCGTAAGCTGTTGGTGAGCTGCTCCGAGAATCGTTTTGCTGGGACGAGCCGTCAGGTAGCTGATAACGGATGTTTCAATGTAAACTTTGCGTTTCATCACAATCTTTTTTCAGTAAGATATTCTTTACAGGATAAAGGTTTCCATCTGATTATTTTAGAATTTGTTGATGTCCGGGTCATTTTGACCTCTTATCCTGCTCCTTTAGATAATAAATAATCTACTCTTTTGCTATTTCCTCTATCTTTGGCAAGGGATTGTAAGTTAATTGAAACTCTGTTCTTAGAGCGCGAAGAGTCGTTGTGGTCGTATAGATGGTAACTGATAAAAAAATGTATAAAGTTGCCAGGCTGAAGGGTTGAATTCCAAAGGAATGAAACCAAAATAAAAATTAGAGCTTACTTGGACACGCAAAGGGCAAGAACCAAACAGGAGCCTTCGGCTGAAAATCCTGTGCGACCCCAGGAGATGGCCTTTTCCA
>CAJAAV010000141.1 GCA_903937835.1 uncultured Chlorobiaceae bacterium
AAGCATATTTTCTTTTATTGATGGTAATTTACCTGACGGACAAGCCTTTAAGTTGATTGGCCTTACAATACTAAGAGATTTAAATCAAAAAGGATATGCAGAAATTGATGAATTGTTTCAAGAGAAATTGGAAGAGTGCGCATTGTCAACCATCACCATAAAAAAAGAATCCGATTATGAATTGCAGTTTGAGATTTTTGAAAGACTAAATACTGGCTCCGTAAAATTGAATGATCAAGAGTTGCGCAATTGTTTATATCGGGGGCCGTACCTTGACCTGTTAAAAAAGCTTTCAGTAGATCCTGATTATCGGTATATAATGGGGTTGAAAGGTCCGGATAAAAGAATGAAGGATGTAGAGTATGTGTTACATTTTGGCGCTTTTTATCACCAAACATATCTGAAGTATGAAAAAGTAAAAGTAATTAGGGTTTTTTTAAATGATGAAATGAAAAAATTCCAAAACATTTCTGATGAAGATCGAGAAGAATTTCAGGCTAAATTTAAAAAGGCAGTACAGATTAATAAATCACTTTTTGGTAATAGGAGTTTTAGGAAGATTCGATGTGGAGATAATGAAGACCCAAATTCGGTATGGAAAAATACTGTTGTAGTAAATTCATCTCTTTTTGATGTTTTAATGGTTTCTTTTCTTGAGTACGATAAAAACCTTATTATGAGGAATCTTGATGCGATAAGGGAGGCAATGATCTCTTTGATGACAGAAAATCAAGAGTTTATTGATACTATTGAAAAGTGGACATATTCATATGAACATGTAAAAAGAAGATTTGAAATATTTAATCAAACTATATCTGATATATTGAAATCGGGCAATAATCAAGATCGTCTTTTTAGTTATGAATTAAAAGAAAAGCTGTTTAAGCTCAATAATACTTGCGCTATTTGTGGACAAAAAATTTATATGATTGAAGATTCTGCAGTTGATCATATTGAACAGTATTGGCTTGGTGGAAAGACGATTCCTGATAATTCAAGATTAACTCATAGATACTGTAATGCGTCAAGGAAAAGAAAGGAAAGGGATTAAGGTGTCTATTCTCGATATTGAAATTGTCAATAATCAACAATGCGTGTTATTACTCTAAGAGGGATAATTATTGGAAGTCGGTATGGAGGTTGAAGTTTACCCAACAGCAACCTCCATGCGGGTCACGTATACCTCCTCATGCAGGCGCGTCTTGATCTCTTCGCTGGATGCGGTCTCAAAGAATAACTCCAAAGCTTCACGAAGATTATCGCGGGCTTCTTCAATGCTCTCCCCCTGGCTTGCAATATCAAATTCGGGACAGAGGGAAACATACCCATCTTCTTCATGTGTGATAATGACGGTCAGTTGTTTTTGCATGAATTGTATCCGCTTTGTCTGAAAATTTTTGAGCTGCTTTTCCACAGGTAGAGAAATTCGTTTCGACCCATGAAGTTGTACTAACAAGGTAATAAAAATAATGGACAGCAAAGCCGATGATTGAGTATGTTGAAGCTGCATGGGAGCGAGGTGTGAACGAAGGAAGTTGCCTGCCATTGAACTCGACTTGAGAGAGGCTTCCTCGCAAAGAAATTGGAGAATATCTGGCCGTCCCGTATTTTATCGGAGTGCATCAAAATACGAACCCAGCCATCAGGGTACCAGCATCATGACGATGACGACAAAAAGAGAGCAGGTTAGCTTCAAACTTGAGACCAACACCAAGCGGCGTCTTGAAGCCCTTGCCGCTGCAACCAGAAGAACGAAAACCTTTGTCCTTGAAGAGGCTATTAATCACTACCTTGACCTCAATGAATGGCAGATTAAAAGCATTGAGGAGGGTCTTGAAGATGCCAGAGCAGGCAGGATCATTACTCATGAAACCCTTGTAGCAAAGTGGGAGAGGCGAGTTGAAGATAGTCTGGACTGAGAAGGCAGAGAAACGCCTTATGGAAATTGAGGCTTACATCAAGCAGGAGAGCGAAAAAGCTGCAAGAAAAACTGTGTTGAGCCTCATCAACAAGACTATGAAGCAATTAACACTGTATCCCGGAAGCGGCAAGCCTGGGCGAGTTTATGGCACAAGAGAGTTGTTCTTTTCGGATATCCCCTATCTGGTTGTTTATACTGCAGATGCCACAACGGTAACAATTATCACGGTGTTTTATACCGCCCAAAACTACCATTCATAGTGGCAAGTTACCATCGAACCCCCGGGTAAAATTTGAGATTACAGCAGCGGTGAATGAGAGTTATAATTGGGGTACTTTCACCAGGATGGTGATCGAGCTCATTGCATTTTGGCCTCAACAAATTCCGAGAAAAGTCACGCTTGAATGTTTTATCGCAGCGTTCGAGACTTTGCGGTATGCTCGCTGTGAGTCAGAAGAGTTTGAAGACGGGTTTGAAAAAGTTGCCATTTTGGTTGACCCAAATACCACCAAACCCACATACGCCGCACGTCAATTAACATCAGGACTATGGACAAGCAAGCTGGGACACACCTTCGATAGAGAGCATGATTTAAGATGTTTATGTGGTGAGATTTACGGCACTGTTGGAGCTGTTATGAAGCGAGAGCTTCCGAGCTTCCACTGAAAGAGCGCTGAACGACATGGTTGCGAATAAACCAGATCCCTGCTCACATCTTGCTAATGGTTGTTTCTTTTGGTAATTTGCATGAAAATTAGACTAAAAAACAGGCATCACATCAGTCCACCGGAGCATCCATGTCGAAAGCAGATGAACTGAAAAAACATCTTCAACCGGGGCAAGTGTACCGGCGTTCGGATTTGGCGAAATGGTCAAAGGCTGTTGATCGCAATATGCAGCAACTTGTCAAGCAAGGGGAGCTGCAAAAACTTTCTGGAGGTGTTTACTACTGCCCACGAACAACAGCGTTCGGAAATGTGCCACCTGAAGATGCCGCGCTGGTTCGAGCCTTTCTTAAAGACGACCACTTTTATATCGCCTCCCTGAACAGCTATAATGCTCTTGGTGTTGGCACCACGCAGCTCTATAACGAAAAGCTGGTTTACAATTACCGGCGTGACGGGCAGCATACACTCAATGGGCGCCACTTCTATTTTTTGAAAAGACCGCGCTTTCCCACTGAAAGTACCCCTGAGTTTTTGATTGTGGATCTTGTGAACAATATTCATCTCCTGGACGAGGACAAGGAACGCCTGCTCAGGAATGTCGCCGTGAAAGCCCGAAGTATGGATCAATCACAACTGATGAAGAGCGTTGGCCTTTATGCTGGTTCAAGAGCCCACAGCTTTTTTGAAAAACTCTTCACCGCTGAAAAGATGAGCCATGTCGCCTGAAATATATCTCCATGAACAGCATGATTTTTCTGATTTGATCAGAGTTGTGGCGGGTGAGCGCAGGATAGATCCTTATTTGGTTGAGAAGGATTATTGGCTTGTGCACTCTCTTTATGGGCTCCAAAAAGCCGGATACGATTTTCAGCTTAAAGGAGGAACCTCTCTTTCCAAGGGGTTCTTCTTGAAGTGGGTTTTGATGATATCATCCCCAATCAGCCGATGGAAATCAGTTCATGGATGGTAGATTTCGCCTTGGAAAAGTATGTTGATGTCATTGATAATAGGGCGCAGCAAATTCGATGCTATCATCCCGGCTATACCTTTGTGGAAAAGCTGCAAGCGATTGTGACGAAATATCGTCGCCACCAGGATTCAAGCGACGAGTTTCCTTTGAATTTTATGCGCCATTACTACGATGTTTTTGTCTGCTGCAGAATGAACAGGTGCAGGCATTTATCGGTAGCGCTGAGTACTTCGAGCAGAAAAAGCCTGTAAAGCCGAAACCAATTGCGGATAAATCGCTCAATTCAGGAAAATATTAACTATTTTTGTAGTGACAATGTCTTGTTACGCTTGTAGCCGAATTTCTGACATAAGGATAATGTAAAATGAATATTGCGAAATCATATATAACTGACGAGTCAGGAAAGATAAAAAGTGTCATTCTTGATTATCAGATATATCAGAAAATTGAGGAACTTCTTCTTGATGACGGATTGCTGAAAGCTATGGAAGAGGTTCAGGATGAAGAAACTGTCGAATATGAGGACGTAAGAGAACTGATTAAGCAATTATGAAAATTATCCTCAGAAAAACATTTCTAAAAGATATTCAGAAAGTCAGTGAACCGCAAAAGAGTCAGGTAAAATCTTTTCTTGAAGAACTTCATGCCAGCCCTCGATTTCAGAAAGCTCGCATAACATTAAGAAGTTAAAAGGAGAAAAGAAAAAGGGTGACTTTTTCAGAATCCGCTTCGGAGAATACAGATTGGGATATGAAAAAAGAGAAGACGAAATAATCATATATCGTATTCTGCACAGAAAGGAAATTTATAGGTATTTTCCATAAGGTAATCGCAAACTTAAAGCCTAACAATCAGTTGCAGTTGACGCCTTACGGCGCACCTGACCTTTGTGTATGAAGATGGTTTTGAGCCTTCCGTATTCGACCGGTTACCGCACACGGACCTTGAACTTGTTCATGAGCAGTCAAGACCAGAAAGTATCAATCTCTATTTCCATACAGGCCACTCCGGAATGTTCTTCTACCGTGATGGTTAGCCCATGAAGCCTGTAGCTCAGTTGGCTCTGCAGCCTTGGATTGGAGAGAACATTGGGGTTCAGAACGGCATAATTTATTCCTCCCTGATGTCGCACGGAGAAGGTGAGCAGACCTGGATGACCTTCCCTATGGATTCTCGCTCCGACGGACTGTGTGAAGGTATAATCGGTTTTGTGGAGAAGAGTTGGGTAGTTGGCCGCAACAGGGCAAAAATCAAGCAATACTGCATCACATGCCACGGCATAGAGTGTTCGCTCAATCGTGACCTCTTCATGCTCAAAACCAGCATCGCAGAGTAAACCCCGAACCCAGTGGTAAGCTGATTCATGGACGGATGTTTCGAGCGTGTCGCTGCCATACCAGACTCCGAATGACCCATCAGAAAATCGGCTTGCCTGCCGGTTTTTAAACGGCCAGTTTATCGCTTTGAACCATAGGGCATCTTCAAAAGGACGATGGATCTCCGGGGTGTACGACTGATAAGGCAGAGGTCTGGCATCTGATTCCACCTGACGAGCCAGAAGCCACTCCTCGGGATTGCTGCTTAAATCGTCGAACGGCTCCTCTGAATCACTCAAGGCGATGATATTACGTAGCAAGTCCTGATGAATATCGGCTACAGTGATATGGGAGAAGAGGTTATCCATTTGGTGCAGCAGGTTACAGTGCGCATGCACGGTCGAGATAGAAACGTACCATCAAAAGACCGGCGAACCCCCACTCTTTGATGACTTCAACAGGGGTAAGGTTATCGAAGGCTTTGTTTCGTGTGGATATCCAGCGATAGGCCAGATCCCGGTTTTTCGGAAAGAGCGTACGGAGATTCTTGTGGATTGCCAGCAAATGCCCTACCCGTTCAAACTGATCACGACTGGTGCCGATTGGCTCGCCTTTTCGATAGCGCGTCAACGCTCCCCGGTTGGCTGGAGCAAGCCCTAAAAGAACGGCCTGATCTTCTGTCGTCAGCTTCCAGTGGTCGAAAAGCGTCATCACCATCTTGGCTAATGCTCCCCGATCTTTTGAAGTGATGGTTTGCTGCTCAAGGAGAGTGCTCATTGGTATCGCTTTCTGTTTTTAAATCTATTGAGGAATATAAACGATAGTGACTATTGAAACAAAAAATGTTTTAATAGTACTGCTTTTTGGAGGTGCTTAACGAACCTGTATTAGCCCTGATATGATCGAAATATGTTGAGGATATGGGCTTGGTGCAGGATGCCACCGCAGATTAAGATGAGTTGCATCAGCCGGTCAACATCAATGATAATTAATGCTGAACATGCAATTTTGCTGTATATGAACTATATTGGTTCACATTTCAACCTGAATGGAACTGCAGAAACTACAGGGAATCACTCAACAATTGGCGGTTCAGGCGGATAAACCCAAGTATCGTTCTACATACAGGTCGTTGACATTTTTGTAAATTAGTATCGTTCCAGATGAAACGAGTATATTAGGGTCAGTAATTATGATACAAATATTTGCTTTTTTGAAATAGCAACACGAGGTGTACATGCCCAACTATTATGTGGTCATGGCTGATGTCATCGCAAGTCGGAGCAGAGAGCCTCAGCAACTCATGGGAGAATTTGAGAGGCTTGTAAACACTGCGAACACGCTCTTCTCTGGGGGGATATTGTCGCCTCTGACAATCACGCTTGGCGACGAGTTTCAGGGTGTAGTGAAAACCTTGCATGATGCCGTCAAGGTTCTGGTTTGGTTGGAAGAGGTTCGGCTGAGAGGGGATTTTGGCTCACAACTTCGATACGTTGTCCACTACGGAGAGATTACGACGCCGCTAAACCCTCAACTCGCTTACGGTATGCTTGGGCCGGGCCTTGCTGCAGCTCGCGAGGAATTATCGGACAAGCGCCGGGGACGGTCTCGCTTCCGTATTGAACTTCCTGATCGACGCTTGGCTTCGCAGTTGAGCCAACTTCTTGAAGTCATGTTTGCTCTGACTCGCGGTTGGAAAAGCGAAGATGCCAGCTTGCTGTTTGACATGATGCGGAATCAAAACAACGAGGCCGTTGCGGTGGAGCACGGCAAGAACCGCAGCCAAGTCTGGAAACGACGCAGGAATTTGTATGTTGATGAGTATGCCGCGCTGAAAGATGTCGTGTTGGGGTTATCTGAAGAGGGGGCACATTGAAATACCTGTGGATGGTCGTAGCTCTGGTGATTGGTGAGCTGGTTGCAGGGATTACGTTTCATTTTCTGAAGAAGCATCTTGCACCCCAACAGAGTGGAGGCTTCAACCGGGAATCGCTTCTGAAGGGGATACTTGAGCGAACGACTCTTCTCGTTGGGCTGTTGGCGGGTTTCCCGCATGTTTTGACAGCTTATGGTGCGCTGAAGATCAGTACTCGATTGACCGAGGAGCAAAAAAATCACATATCGAACACGTACTTTCTCGTCGGAAACCTGTTCTCTATTCTGTTTGCGATGATTTATGCGTGGATCATCAACAATCTGGGGAAGTAGCTTGTCGGATGCCGAACAAACGATTTGGCTGACTCGCAGAGGGGATCGTATTTTTGGCAGAGTGAGTCTTGCCAACTCAATTGCTGGATTGATAGAGGTGTTCTCTCAATGCGCAACCTGTTTCAGGATGCGTGAGCCTGTCAAATACGGCCACAATCCGATGAGCAAAAATCGACAAGAAGCGTTATTATGCATGATATTTCGACACCAACATCTGTTTTTCGACAATTATGCCCGATAGCATTCCAATCGTTACCGATAGCCAGACAGCCATTGATGGAGGTTGTCGATGGGTTGGTTATGCAGCTCTGCTGCGGGCATTGGGTTTGCGGGAGCGTTGTGAATACTAACGATTCCCCATGAACCCCACCACCCTCAAAAAGCTCGAATTCGACAAAGTCGCCCACTACGCTGCCCGTCTCTGTCTCTCGGCGATGGGGCGCGACCAGCTTCTTGCAGCCGTCCCGCAAAGAGATCGGCAGGCGCTTGTTGCGGAGCTTGAGCGACTGCTTGAGTTGCGTAATCTGCTTCAGGAGGGGATTGCGCTTCCTTTCTCCTATCTGCCCGATACCCGCCCACTGCTGAAAAAGCTGGAGCTGCTGGGGAGCTATCTTGAGACGGAGGAGTTGCAGGATATCTATCATCTTCTCTTTTCATCGGTGCAGTTGCGGAAGTTTATGACGCTCAACCGCGAGGTCTATCCGCTGCTCAATGAGTTTACCCTGCAGCTCTGGCTTGAGAGCGCTCTTCAGGCGGGGATTCGCCGGATTATTGATGAGCAGGGGAGGGTGCGCGATACGGCGAGTGATGCTCTCATGATGATTCGCGGGGAGTTGCTGAGCAGTCGTGAACTGATTCGCCGGAGAATGGAGCGGCTGCTTCGTCGCTCTCAGGAGAGTGGCTGGCTGATGGAGGAGAGGGTGGCCGTCAAGAATGGCCGACTCACGCTTGGGCTGAAGGTGGAGTACAAGTACAAGATTGCCGGGTATATCCAGGATTACTCTGGCTCCGGGCAGACGGTTTTTATTGAGCCTGCGGAAACGCTGGAGATCAGTAACCGGATTCAGGATCTGGAGATCAGCGAGCGGCGGGAGATTGAGCGTATTCTGAAGGCGATGACGGAGGAGATTCGGCTTGAGCTGGGCAATCTCCGTCACAATGAAACTTTGCTGGCGGCCTTTGATGCCCTCTATGGACGGGCGCGGTTTGCGGTCGAAACTCATGCGGTGCTGCCCTCCATCACTGAAGGGCAGGCGCTTCGTATTGTGAAAGGATACCATCCCTGGCTGCTTATTTCGCATCGTCAAAAGGAGGTGCAGCCTCTCGACCTGATTCTGGATGAGGAGGATCGGGTGCTGGTGATCTCCGGCCCCAACGCCGGCGGAAAGTCGGTGGCGATGAAGAGCGCCGGGCTGCTCTGTTGTATGCTGGTTCACGGTTATCTGCTCCCTTGCAGCGAGAGCTCGGTGTTTCCCCTTTTCCGCGACATTTTTATCGAGATTGGTGACGACCAGTCCATCGAAAATGACCTCTCCACCTTCAGTTCCCATCTTGGCGCTATAAAGACAATACTTGATGGTGCTGGCAGTCGCGATCTGGTGCTGATTGATGAGCTCTGTGCCGGTACCGATGTGGAGGAGGGGGGAGCCATTGCCCGTGCGGTGATTGAGGAGCTGCTCAGTCGCTCCACCAAGACCATTGTCACCACCCACCTTGGCGAGTTGAAGGCCTATGCCCATGAACGGGAGGGTGTGGTGAACGGCGCGATGGAGTTTGACCGGGCGGAGCTTCAGCCCACCTTCAGGTTTGTCAAGGGGCTGCCGGGCAACAGCTTTGCCTTTGCCATGATGAAGCGGATGGGCTTTCCGGGGAAAATGGTTGAGCGTGCATCGTCCTTTATGCTCCATGAGCGCATCGGGCTCGATCGGATGCTTGATGACCTGAGCCGCATGTTTGAGGAGAACCGCATCCTGAAGCAGCAGCTTGAGGCGGAGAAGGCGGATAGTGAGAAAAGGGAGTTCTCATTACAGAAGGCGGAGACGGCTTTTGAGCAGAAGCGCCGGGCGCACAAGCTCGGTGCGTCGCGGGAGCTTCAGAGGGAGCTGGAGCAGGCCCGACAGGAGATTCGCGAGATTCTGCAGGAGGTCAAATCGGCCCCGACCGACGATAAAAAGGTGCACGAGGCACGGAAAAAACTTGGAATAAAAAAACAGCAGGCCGAAAAGAGTGAATCGCTGCTGCGAGCCAGAGCTGAAGCTGCGGCAAAAGTTGATCGTACCATCCGCGCAGGTGACCTTGTTTCAATTGTTGATACCAATACCTCCGGTGAGGTTGAGAGCATTAACGGTGAGAGTGTGGTGGTGCTGTGCGGAAATTTCAGGTTGACCACGGCGCTGAAAAATCTTGAGAAGAGTTCAAAAACACAGGCGAAAAAGAGTTTGCGACTGCCTGAGCCGCGTCAACAGAAAAGCTCCTGGTCGGCCTTGACGGCAGGGATTGAGTCAACAAAAATTGATGTGCGGGGTTTGACCGCTGATGAGGCGACGCTGAAAATCGAGAGATTTCTTGACACCATGCGCCTGAACCGCATTCATGCAGCGATGATTTTGCATGGCAAGGGTACCGGTTCGCTCCGCAAAAGAACAGCGGAGTGTTTGCAGCAGCATCCGGCGGTCAAGAGCTTTCGACTTGGCGAGTGGGGTGAAGGTGGGGATGGGGTGACCTTTGTCGAGCTTGAGTAATAACCATTATTTTCTTCAACAGTGCAGAGCCATTGAAAAACAGGTTGCAATACTGTATCTTGTGCCATAAGGGGGGATTTCCCGCTATTGACGTGATAATGTTATAAATCCAGCAGGCATTGAAAGACGAGTATCTGACCATACCAAACCAGTTGACCGCGTTGCGGATTCTGCTTGTGCCGGTTTTTGTTGCGCTTTTGCTGCAGGCAGATCCCTGGCTCAAACTGTTTGGCGTCATTGTTTTTACGGTGGCATCCCTGACGGATCTTTATGATGGTTATCATGCACGAAAATATGGTGTTGAGACCCGTCTTGGTGCTTTTTTGGATCCGCTTGCCGATAAATTGCTTATTACCGCAGCGTTTCTGCTTTATGTCTGGATGGGCTATCTGGTGCTCTGGATGGTGATTCTTGTGGTTGTCAGGGATGTTGTGGTGACATCGCTGCGGATCTATGCCGAATATAAAAACAGGCCGGTGGTGACCAGTACGGAGGCGAAGTATAAAACCCTGGTGCAGAATCTCTTTGTCTATCTGATTATGGCGCTCATTCTGATGAGGGAGGCGGCGTTTTTTGGAAAAGGTTTGTCGCTCACGATCAGCCGCTTTCTTGCTTCTGGATATCTGGACTCCATTATGCTGGTTGTGACGGTTTTTACGGTCTATACCGGTATCTCCTACCTGGTCAGCAACTGGGGCATCTACTTTCAGAAGCCTCTTCAGGGACGCTGAGAGCATGAAGCGACTGGCTGCAAAAATTCTCTCCACCTGTTTCGGAATAGGTCTTTTCCCTGTAGCTCCCGGCACGGTGACGAGCATTGTGGCCGTTCTCTGCTATTATTTTATCCCGATACTCCATGAGCCGCCCCTTCTGCTCTCCCTTGTTGCGCTTTGCACTGTTATTGGCGTCTGGTCAGGAACGCTGATGGAGGAGGAGTTCGGGAATGATCCCTCAATTGTGACGATAGATGAGCTTGCCGGTCAGTGGCTGGCGCTGGCTTTTCTGCCTGCGGGATGGTTGCCGGCACTGCTCTCGCTTGCCTTTTTCCGCTTTTTCGATATAGCAAAACCGGGGCCTGTCGATGCTGCCCAGCGATTCCCCGGCGGTTGGGGAATCATGGCTGATGATCTGCTTGCCGGGTTGTTTGCCAATCTTTCAGTCTGGGCGGCGCTTGCTTTGCTTGCATATTTTCATCTCTTGCCCTTGGTGTAAAATTGTTTTATTCGCGCAGCCATTGTCGGGGTGTCGAAACCGAGGCTTCTGTACAGGTCATCGATATGTCCATGAGTCACAAATGCATCTGGTAGCGCCACTTTCAGCACAGAGCGATGCAGCCCTGCGGCATTGAGGTGATCAATCACTGCGCTGCCCAGTCCGCCGATTTCGCTGTTCTCCTCAATCACCACAAAATGGGTTGAGCGTGATTTGTCGCGGGGAGTGCTGTAGACATGATGCAGTGCCACGGTCAGCTCGACGACGCCAAGGCTTGAAGCGAAATGGCCGCCATTGACCGAAACAAGCTTAATGACCTCACTGCGACATTCATCTGCCACTCTCTGAAGCTCATCAAGAGTGAGCTTTTTGAGATCATCAGGTGAATCGATTGCTGAGAGGAGTGTTGTCTGTTGAGTAATGGTAATCGGAATCGAATCGGGCATGACGTTTCAAGGCTTCAGGTTATTCACAGAGTACAACTTTGACCATGTTTACGCCGTTCCGGTTCCCTGCACGCACTGTGGTCTATATGCCTGAAATCTGCAGGAGAACAGTTCTCTCTGCGCGCGGCCCGTCAAGTTCAACGAAAAACAGAGACTGCCACTGCCCCAGCAGCATTTTCCCTTCCGAAAAAGGAATGGTTTCCGAGCTGTTCATAAAGAGGCCAAGCAGATGAGAGTGGGCATTGTGTCGGCCATCAATCGGATTGAGGTTATGCAGGTAGTTGCCGTCTTTTGGAACAAGTCGCTTGAGAAAGGTCTCCATATCTTCAAGCAAGCGCTCCTCTTTTTCATTGATATTGATAAAAGCGGTTGTGTGACGGCTTATCACGGTGATCTGCCCTCGTTCCAGCCCGGATGAGGAGAGGGCCTCCCTTATTTCTGCAGTAATGTCGATAATTTCAATCGGCTTTGTGGTACTAACTGTGATGGTGTGCGTGATGACTTGCATACTATGAAATGTCAATATTGCGTTGTTACCTTTACTCATTTTTATACACTGCTACTGTCGCCATGCAGTTTATGACTATTGCTTCATGAGGAGCAAGATTTATTTTCATTACCTTTTCAACATAATGAAGGCTCGTTTTGTTTTTGTTTTGTGTGCTGAGTACGGTAAGCTTCTTGAGGGCACCATTTTCAAGGGAGGGATGACTGAATTCCAGAGGAATACCGTTTACGCTGAAATTAGCCAGAACATAAGCGCTCTCCTTTGCTGTATAACGATGAAATCCAAGACAATGCGACTTGTATGGTGCATTCAGGTTGAGCCATTCGATCCGTCCTTCCTGAAACACGTCTCGCTCTTGAAGTAAAAAAAGTTTTTTGTAGAACTCAGCAAGGTTTTCATCGCTGGCTTCATTTGCCTGCCGGAGAAGTTGTACGGGAATTTGTTTTCTGAAGCCTTCCATTTGATCCTGATGGATAAGATGCATCCCTGGAGATGTAAGTAAGACCAGCGCTGCGGCCTTGTTGTTCAGCCCGATTTTTTCAGCGGCCCTCGGCTCATCATGGTTTTCAAGAAACCTGCAGAGATGTTTCTGGTACTCCCAATTGCCAAGCAGGTGTCCTGACAGTTTTTCAATGTTGCCGGGTGCATTGCTGAGATAGTCATAAAATGGTTTGTCGTAGGTAAAGTCAAATCCCTGTTGCTGAAGCTCCCACTCCTTGTTCCAATACGATTCAGCCAGGAAAAGAAAGTTGGGATGACGGAGTTTTACTGCGGCAATTGCATTGCACCAGAACTCCTCCTCCATGACACCGGCCAGGGTGCTCCAGGTGGTGTTGAAAACGCTTTTCAGAACCAGCATGGCTACATCGCACCTGACGGCATCACAGAGTGAACTTATTTTGAACAGGTTCTCTGTCATCATCTTGTGAGTTTCCTTCCGGGCGTAGTTGAGTTGCAACGTGTCCGTCCATGGCTCAAAGTAAGGGTCTTTGCCGTAGGCCAGGTATGTTCCTTTCATATATTCAAATGCAGCGCCGGGATCCTGGCACTGTTCTTCACGGCACACCGGGATAAAATATTCCGGGTGCTCAGGCAGGAATGCGTTGTCGAGAGCAAGATGGTTTGGAACAAAGTCGAGCATGAGTTTAATGCCGCATGCATGAAGTTTTTCACGAAAGGTAAGCAGCTCTGTCTCCCCTCCCAGAATTTCATTGACGGTATAGGAGGGGATAGAATAGGGTGATGATGCTATATCCTCTGGTGTTACTGTTGTCACGTGCCGCAGGAAGGCTTCCCGAAGCCCCCGGTGCGAAGTTGCAATTGCCTTGCTGTACTGACTTGGTTTCCATACTCCCATAAGCCATACAATATCAAAGCCGCAGCTTGAAAAGAAGGCAAACTCCTCATCAGGAATGTTGCCGAGGGTAACCGCACGGTTATGCTCTATGCTCAGCTTTTGCAGCCAGATCCTGGTATTGATTTCGTAAACAAGAGGAAACATTGGATATTGATCCTTTATTTGTGTGGTTGCGGGCAAAGGTTCGTGCCCAAATATAATAACTCTGGAAGCCAAAAATGAGCATGTCGGGCATTAAATAACTCAAAGCATTACTGGCAGATGATTTGTTTGAGAGTAATTTGTAAAAAGGGTAAAGTTATACGAAATTCAACAGAAGTTTTTTGCGCAACCTGATTGAGTCGAGAGAGCAGGGATGCGTTCTAACCGTAAACAGGTGCAAGGGAGTATTGACCGATTTTTTAAACGATCTCAATGATGTTCAGCGCAGTGCTGTCGTTACCACATCCGGTCCTGTTATGGTGCTGGCGGGTGCAGGTTCCGGCAAGACAAGGGTGATAACCTATCGTATTGCATATCTTATCAATAATGAGGGAGTTTCTCCCGGGAATATTCTTGCGCTCACCTTTACCAACAAGGCTGCTGGTGAGATGCGCCACCGTGTTGACACTCTGCTTCATCAGGGCAGCTCACGAGGTCTGTGGATAGGGACGTTTCATTCTATTTTTGCCCGACTTCTCCGCAACTACATCGACCTGATTGGCTACAACCGGAATTTTTCAATTTTTGATTCAGATGACAGTAAAAGCCTGATCAGGCAGTCGATGACTGAACTCAATATTTCCGTTGAGTCGGTGCCGATTAATACCGTACAGGGGATGATCAGCAGGGCAAAAAACAGTTTTATTCTCCCTGCCGAATTTCATCGAAATGCCAGCGACTATAATCAGCAGAAGGCATCTCAGGTCTACGAGTTGTACACCAGAAAACTGAAGGAGAACAACGCCCTTGATTTCGATGATCTGCTGATCAAGCCGCTTGAACTCTTCAATGCCCACCCTGAAGTGCTCAGAGAGTTGCAGGAATCCTTTCGTTACATCATGATTGACGAGTATCAGGATACCAACCGGGCCCAGTACCTCGTTGCTAAAATGCTTGGTGCCGGGCATCGCAACATTTTTGTTGTTGGCGATGATGCGCAATCGATCTATTCGTGGCGTGGCGCTGATATTTCCAATATTCTGAACTTTCAGGATGACTATAATGACGCCCGGACGTTCAAGCTTGTTGAGAACTATCGGAGTACCGGTAATATTCTCAAGGCTGCAAACAGCGTCATTGGGCGCAATCTTAGGCAGATTAAAAAAGAGCTGGTTTCTCATCGGCATGAAGGAGAGCTACTGACGCTGATCGAGGCATATAATGAGCGGAATGAGGCCGAAAGGGTTGGAGAGCAGATACGTACACTGCGTCAGAAGCAGGGATATGAGTACAGAAGCTTCGCGGTTTTTTATCGTACCAATGCCCAGTCTCGTGTGGTTGAGGATGTTATGCGCCAGAACAAGATTCCCTACAGATTGTTCGGAAGTGTCTCGTTTTACAAGCGCAAGGAGATCAAGGACGCTGTTGCCTATCTTCGGTTCATTCTTAATGAGCGCGACAGTGAATCGCTCTTGAGAATTATCAATTTTCCTCCGCGAAAAATAGGAGATGTCAGTATCAGCAAGCTCAGGGAGTTTGCCGAAGAACGTGAAATAACTCTTTATGATGCAATCAGACGGGCTGATGAGGGAGGCTTCCAGGCTCGACTGGTCAATGCTCTCACCTCTTTCAGCAGCGTCATTGAGACTCTCAAGGGGCTGGCTGTCAACGGAACGGTGTACGAAGTTTTGACGGAGCTTTTCAATATGACCTCCATTCCATTGCTGTTGCAGGCTGAAAATACTCCTGAATCGCTGGCGCGTCATGAAAACCTTCAGGAGCTGCTCTCGATGGCAAGGGATTTTTCTGACCATAACCCTGATGCCGGGTTGCTTGGTGATTTTCTGGAAAATATATCTCTTGCTTCCGACTATGAAGAGACGCAGGACTCTGATAACTATGTTTCTCTGATGACGGTCCATGCGGCTAAAGGTCTTGAGTTCCCTGTGGTGTTTATCACCGGTCTTGAGGAGAGGCTTTTTCCCCTGCACTGCTATGAGCCTGAAGAGCTTGAGGAGGAACGCAGGCTTTTTTATGTTGCAATGACAAGGGCGCAGGAGAAGATATTTCTCTCCTGGGCACAGAGTCGTTACCAGTATGGTCAGTTGCATCAATCTCTTCCATCAATGTTTATCAGTGAAATCGACTCTGCAATAGTGCAAACAGAGAGTGGGAGTTTACTTTCTGACCGAATAGCGAAGGAGAGACCCGCTTCCGGTTTGTCATCAATGTCGAGAGGTTATCAGCAGAGAACAAGTGCGCCTGTTGCTGGAGGAACAGCTCCAGGAGGTCAGCCAAAGCCTTCGCGCCCTGCACTTCGTGAAGGGGTGATGGTGCATCATGCTCTTTTCGGCCCTGGAGTAGTGCTTGATGTTCAGGGAAGCGGGGCCAAGCAGAAAGTCCGGATAACATTTCGCAATGCAGGGGAGAAGACGCTGATGGTGCAGTATGCCAACCTGAAAATTCAGTAGTATGAAAATCCTTTTTGGTGTTCAAGGTACGGGAAATGGTCATATCAGCCGCAGTCGCGAGCTTGTTCGAAAGCTTAAAGAGGCTGGTCATGATGTTGAGGTTATCATCAGCGGAAGAAAGGAGGAAGAGCTGAAGGAGATTGAAATATTTGAGCCATACCGGGTAATGAAAGGTATGACATTGGCAACCTATAAGGGAAAGCTGAACTATATCGACACGATGTTTCAGCTTGACCTTGTTCGTCTGATGTCTGATGTCATAAAGCTTGATACTACAGGTACGGATCTGATTATTACTGACTTTGACCCGATTACTTCGATAGCCGCACGATTGAGAAATATTCCCTCTGTCGGCTTTGGCCATCAGTATGCATTCAAATATGATATTCCTGTTGCCAAAGGAAATTTTTTTGAAAAATATACTCTGCTGAATTTTGCCCCTGCCCGATATAATGCAGGGCTCCACTGGAGTCACTTTAATCAGCCGATTTTTCCTCCGGTTATTCCTGAGACACTCTATGCCCGTAAAGCAGCGACGGTGGTCAAAGAAAAAGTTCTAGTCTATCTCCCTTTTGAGGAGGTAGAAGATATTGTGCTCTTTTTTACTCCGTTTGACGGCTTTGAATTTTTTATTTATGGGAAGGTGCAGGACAATCGTGATGATGGGCATCTGCATTTCAGGGCTTACTGCCGTGAAGGATTTCTCAGCGATCTTATGGAGAGCAACGGTGTGGTGTGCAATGCAGGATTTGAGCTTCCTGGTGAGGCACTGCATCTTGGAAAGAAGCTGTTGCTGAGGCCGCTTGACGGCCAGATCGAGCAGCAATCCAACGCGCTTGGTATGGTACAGCTTGGGTATGGCATGGCAATGGATCGGCTTGACAAATCTATTTTGACCGACTGGCTTCAGCAACCCTGCCGTGAGCCGTTGTGTTATTCCAGAACGGTGAATTACATTACTGAGTGGATAAGCAGCGGTCAATGGGATGAGCTGTCGAAATACACCGAGGCGGCCTGGGCGGAAAAATCTTAACCCTTATTTCAATAATGCATTTCAGAGAACTCGTCATGACCAGCCGGAGTTACCGGAGATTTGACGGCAACTATTCTGTTACAAAAGATACTGTGCGGGAGCTTGTTGAGCTGGCCTGCTATGTTCCGTCGGCAAGAAATCTTCAGCCGCTGAAATATATTGCAGTTTGTGAGCCCGAAATTGTTGCGGCTCTTTATCCCTCTCTTTCCTGGGCAGGCTATCTGGCGGACTGGCCAGGTCCGGTTGAAGGAGAACGTCCGCCAGCTTTTATCGTTATGCTTGGTGATTCAGGAATAACCAAAGATTTTGCCTGTGACAGTGGTATTGCTGCTCAGACCATTCTTCTTGGCGCAACTGCGTTGGGTCTCGGCGGATGTATTATCGGCGCTTTTCAGAGAAAAAAAATTCGCGAATTACTGAAGATTCCTGAGACCTTTTCGCCTCTGATGGTTATTGCGATAGGAAAACCCGTCGAAACGGTTGTTATTGACCAGATGGGAAATAATGATTCTGTTCGTTACTTCAGGGATGCGAACGGCATTCATCATGTACCAAAAAGAGTTGTTGAAGACATTCTTCTGAAGTTTCATTAACCGGCATCGTGTGCTTCGGAATATATGATTCGTATTGAAGAGTTGCTCATGGCTTACCGTCAGGGTTTTTTCCCGATGTCTGATCCTCTGGATGGAAAAATTTTCTGGTGTCAGCCGCACAACAGGGCTGTGGTGCCTCTTGATACCTACAGCCCTTCGCGTGATCTTCTTCGCTTGATGAGCAAAAAAGAGTTTATTGTGACGTTTGACAAGGATTTTGATGGTGTGATCAGAGGATGTGCAGCTCCACGAAAAAGTGATCAGGAAACATGGATTTCCGCTGAGATTATCGAAGCATATAGCAAGCTTCATCAGCTTGGGCTGGCTCATAGTGTTGAAAGCTGGTATCATGGGGAGTTGGCTGGAGGCTTGTACGGTATGGCTATGGGCGGCGCTTTTTTTGGTGAATCCATGTTTTTTCGTCGTTCCTGTGCATCCCGCATAGCGTTTGATCGTCTGGTTTTTCATCTGAAGCAGAAAGGGTATCTGCTCCTTGACGCACAGATCATGAACCCCCACCTCAGGAAACTGGGTGCGGTTGAAATTGCTCATGAGGAGTATATGGAGCAACTTGATCAGGCATTGCAGAAAAAGATTGTTTTTCTCTAAGCAGGCGAAAAATGATACCTTAACAGATTATGTTTTTTGCTCTCCCGAAGAGGGGGCACTTTTTGGATTATCGAGCTTTAACAGGGGGATTTTTTATGTTGTCGAGGGACTTAACGGAAGGCCAGTCGCAGACCAGAGTTATCATTTATTCAGGAAAGGGGGGAACCGGAAAAACAACAATTTCTTCATCCACGGCGGTTGCTCTTGCAAGGCAGAACAAGAAAGTGCTGATCATGTCCTCCGATCCGGCCCATTCGCTTTCTGATGTTTTTAATACCCGGATAAGCCGCAACGATCCACAGAAGATCGAGGAAAATCTGTATGGTCTGGAAGTCGACACGATTTACGAGCTGAAAAAGAATATGTCCGGCTTTCAGAAATTTGTCTCTACTTCTTATAAGAACAAGGGGATTGAAAGCGGCATGGCTTCCGAGCTGACCACGCAGCCTGGTCTTGACGAAATTTTTGCCTTAAGCCGCCTGCTTGATGAGGCGCAGTCAGGCAAATGGGATGCTGTTGTGCTTGATACCTCTCCGACAGGGAACACCCTTCGTCTGCTCGCTTACCCTGAAATCATTATCGGTGGCAATATGGGCAAGCAGTTTTTCAAGCTTTACAAAAGCATGTCGTCGCTTGCTCGTCCGTTGAATGGAAAATCCATTCCTGACGATGAGTTTTTTAACGAGATTAATGTGCTTCTCAAGCAGATGGAGGATATCAACAAGTTTATTCTCAGTCC
>CAJAAV010000142.1 GCA_903937835.1 uncultured Chlorobiaceae bacterium
AGAGCTGTTTGTGGATGAAGCCGCCTTCACGGGTGAAACCTATCCTGTCGAAAAAAACAGGGGCGTTATCGCTGCCGACACACCATTGGCAAAGCGGAGCAATACTCTTTTTATGGGGGCTCATATCATCAGTGGAAAAGCAACCGCGCTGGTTATGGGAACGGCAATGCAGACTGAGTTTGGAAAAATTTCCAGCTCCCTTCGGCTTAAGGCTCCTGAAACCGATTTTGAACATGGCGTTCGCAGGTTCGGCTATATGCTGATGGAGATCACCATGGTTCTGGTGGTCATCATTTTTGCTGCCAATGTGTTTCTTCATAAACCAGTTCTGGACTCCTTTCTCTTCTCTCTGGCGCTGGCCGTCGGCCTCACTCCCCAATTGCTGCCTGCTATTATAAGTGTCAACCTGGCTTCCGGAGCCCGCAATATGGCCAAGCAGCAGGTGATTGTGAAGCGCCTCTCTTCCATCGAAAACTTTGGAAGCATGAACATCCTCTGCTCCGATAAAACGGGCACGATTACAGAGGGTAAAGTAAAATTGCATAAGGCATTATCATTGTCAGGCGACATATCAGAAAAGGTGCTGCAATACGCATGGCTGAATGCCTCCCTTCAAAAGGGATTTCAAAATCCTATTGATGAAGCCATTTCCAACAGTCTGCCCGGAAGAAAAGATCTCTTTGAAGTACAGAGTGAGGTGCCTTACGATTTTATCCGGAAACGCCTGACCGTTCAGATCCGTAATGCCTCTGAAAATATAGTGATCACAAAAGGGGCGCTCAAGCAGGTGCTTGAGGTATGCAGCATGGCGGAGAGCAAAGACGGAACACTTGTTGCGCTTGATGAAAAGCGGGCTCAGATTATGGAGCACTATGAGCAGCTCAGCACTGACGGCTACCGCACGCTTGGTGTGGCATGGAAAGCCGGAAACCCTCAGCAGAATTTTAGCCGCAACGATGAGTCGGAGATGATTTTTCTCGGATTTGTCACTTTTTTTGATCCTCCCAAGGAACACGTTCAGGGAACAATTCAAAATCTCCGAAAACTCGGTGTTGCACTTAAAATTATTACCGGCGATAACGCTCTGGTGGCGGCAAGTCTTGGACGGCAGATCGGCATTGCCAAGCCGGTCATCCTCTCCGGCCCGGATATTCGCAAGATGAGTGATCGGGCGCTGATGCAGCAAGCGGTGCTCACCGACATTTTTGCTGAAGTGGAGCCAAACCAGAAGGAGCGCATTATTCTCTCTCTCAAAAAGGGCGGAAACGTTGTGGGATTTATGGGCGACGGGATTAACGATGCCTCCGCCCTTCATGCCGCTGATGTGGGGATTTCGGTTGACTCTGCGGTTGATGTCGCCAAGGAGGCTGCCGAAATTGTGCTGCTCAACCATGACCTGAAGGTATTGGAACAAGGCATTATCGAGGGTCGCAAAACCTTCACCAACACCATGAAGTATGTCTTTATGGCGACCAGCGCCAACTTTGGCAACATGTTCAGCATGGCCGGGGCTTCCCTGTTTCTGCCGTTTTTGCCGCTGCTGCCAAAGCAGATACTGCTCACCAACCTGTTGACCGACGTACCAGAGTTGACCATCTCCAGCGACCGCGTTGATGCCATCAATATCGCCCGGCCGCACCGCTGGGATATTCACTTTATCCAGCGCTATATGATCACCTTCGGGATTCTCAGCTCTTTCTTTGACTTTTTCACCTTTGGTGTTTTGCATTATGTGCTGCACGCCAAAGAAGCAGAGTTTCAAACTGGCTGGTTTGTTGAATCGGTCATCTCCGCCTCACTCATTGTGCTGGTGATTCGCACACGCCTCCCCTTTTTCAAAAGCCTTCCCGGCAAGTATCTGCTTACTGCCACAATACTTGTAGTGCTCGCGGTGCTGGCGCTACCCTTTACGCCGCTGGCAGCGACCTTCGGATTTGCCCAGTTGCCTCTGATCTTTTACGGCTGGATGCTGCTGATTGTGGTGCTGTATATTGTCTCCGCTGAAGTGACGAAGCACTTTTTCTACAAGCGGCTGGAGAATATGGGGTGAATCGTGGCTGACATCAATAGTCAACAGGCCCTCTCATGGCCTTGACTGAGGCACGTTTTACCTTGCTGTCAATGCGCCGCTCTTTTGAGCTTTTCGTCGGGGCTGTGGCTTTGCGTTTTTTTACCGGCAGAGCAGCTCGCTGAAGCAGCGCCTGCAGACGCAGCATGGCATCGGTGCGGTTCTTTTCCTGGGAACGGTAGCGTTGCGCCTTGATAATGATTACCCCATCCTTCGTCATGCGATGATCTTTCAGCAGCAGCAACTTTTCACGAAAATCATCGGGAAGCGAGGAGGCCCGGATATCGAAACGCAGATGAACGGCAGTTTCGACCTTGTTGACATTCTGACCGCCCGCACCCTGCGCACGCATCGTCTGGAGTTCGATCTCGTCATCAGGGATGGCAATGGTTCTGGTAATCTGTAACATGGCCTAAAAATTAATTAGCATCAATATACCAGTAAAAGTTGCCGACAAAGTCAGCGGAGGGATCATCGTTGTCCTGGATCCAGAATCCGCTGGCATGGATCGGCGCCCCGTTCCACACGCCCAGTTTTTCAAGATCAAGATCGGCGCCTAACTCAACCACACCTTCCTCGTCGGTGCCCAAACCCAAACCGCCATCAAGGTTTCGTGTAATCTGCAACGTCCAGGTCATGTAAGGAGCGACTCCGCGATCCGCGAGAGCTGTACGACCGCCACCCCAATCACCCGTAAACTGATCCCGATCGAGCCAGCTCTTCGGTTTGTCAGCCGCAGAGGCTACAGCGTTCAGGTCATAAGCGCCAAAAGCTGCGACACAGAAGAAACCATAACAACAAAATTTGCGAAATTCCATTCTTCCCTGCATGGTCACTCCTTATTTTCTCAAAATAAAGCAAGGGTATCCGGCCAGCTCTGAAACAGTATGCTTTTGATACCTGCTTTAGAGGCAGATGCACCGTTTTCCGCCTTGTCGTCAATCAGGATAAACTCCTCCGCTCTACCCCCTGAACTGTCGAGAACATGGCTGAAAGCCTCAACACTGCTTTTCATTCTGCCATGCTCAAAGGAGAGATAATACCGGTCAGCACTTCGGAGTAAAGGGTAATTGTTGAGCAAAAAAGTAAAATGAAGCGGATCGGTATCGCTCATAATCCAGAGCGAATGCTTCTCCTTGAGATACCTGACAGCCTCAACAGCACCCTCCAGCGGTTCAAAAATATCCTGCCAGTGCTGCTTCAGGACATTTAGAGACATAGACTTTGCCTGCGGATCACGGGCAATCAGTGCAAGATATTCAAGCGGCCCAATCCAGCCGGTTTCAAGCTTTTCTTTCAGCTCACCGGCACAGTATTTCCGAAAAATCTCTTCCGGGCCTGCATTCATGTCAATTGCAACTGCCCGGCAAAAGCGCATAAAATCGACCGTTACCAGCACATTGCCTATGTCGAGAAGAATAATGCTCATTGATTACGCTTTTGTTGGTGCATATCTTTTTAAAATCGGACCGCCTTGGGCGGTCATTTTCTGTTGTCGCTGATTACCGGAAAATTGTGGCGTGCGGCAGCGCGTCCCTCGCTGCCGCTCACCACAATTTTGGAACTGCACTCTCGCTCAAAAGCAAAGCCGGAATGAGCAGCCAACTGACTACGGGACGAACACCAAGCGGAAGCTTCGATTGACATAGTGACGGCCATAATGTGTACTCCCCCGGCATGGGCGGAGGGGCTACCTCTTGCT
>CAJAAV010000143.1 GCA_903937835.1 uncultured Chlorobiaceae bacterium
ACGCTACCTCTCCAAGCTCTACAACAGAACCATCGACACCAGATGTCCCCTGTAGAAGATATACTGAGCCTTTCTTGACAAAATCGAATTTGCTGTAACCCGCACCGAGATCCAGCACGAGGGTATCAAGACCACTATCCGCCCAAACGTACCTCAGATCCCCGAGATTAGCCGCATCAAGGGATATTTCATCATCCCAGGGGGTGCCTTCTACATAATAGTTGTCTGTATTGAACGTGGGCTGTGTGAGATTAAAATAATCCTCATAGCCGAAGCCCATCGACTCGGCATTGCTGAGAAACATAGTCGACTCAACGGTCGTGCCATCAGCCAGTATTTTGTCGATTCGAAATGAGCTCTCTGAATTTTTTGTAATCAGATACTCTGAGGTATCCTGTGCAGCTCCAACATGAAACACGTTCTGCGCATCAAGCCAGGAAAAGATGTTCATCCCACTGAAAGGCAGAGCCACACTGTCATATCCCTCACCCGCATCAACGGTATCATTGCCCCCTGACCATTGAATCAAATCACTCCCGGCACCAGCCGTAATGCTGTCATTCCCGGCGGTTCCTGTTATCCAGTCAGCACTGCTCGTTCCGGAACCGGTCGTGACGACACTCACTGGCGAAAGCGAATAACTGCCGTTGTTCATAGAGTGCAACTCCCATGCCTTGACGATGGCATCCTGCTGACCTACGATACCGGCAGGCAAATCCACAAGCAATTTGCTGCCATCAGAATAATAAAAGGAGTAAGGATAACCGGACAAATCTGTACCGGGCAAGGAAATCGTCAGAAGCGAGCCATTCATCGAAAGCGAACTGACCGCAAGATCAACCGAGGTTGTTTCACCACCAATATTGGCAAGCTTGACTGTAATCTGGAGTGCGGGATCAAGCTGAAGCGCTGTCATGCCCAGATCAACAATCAACGTATCGGTCGTAAAATCGTAGCTGTCTGTCCCTGAATAAAGATTACCCGCCGTGTCCTGAACAGCGCCATTGTCAAAAGTAACGAAGTAGTGAGTACCGCTCGGCAGATCAGCCGACGGAAAGATGGTAAGCGTCTTTCCTGAAACAGACAAGGATGTACATGACGCGACATTAAAGCATTCAAGAACAGAACCGGTTGATGATCCACTGTGGATGGCTATTGTTCCGGTACCGCGCCCGATTATTTCACTGAAAGTAAAGACGATCTGACGTCCATCGGTGATGCAGATCGCCGCATCATCACTTGCACTGAAGTTCGTAACAATTGGAGCGGTAACGTCCCCTGATGTTGAATTTCCAAGATAAATGCCTGCAGGATGACCGGTTGCATCTACCTGCACCAGACCGGAACGAACTGTAGTAACAATCAACCCAACCTGATCATCATTTGTCTGAGTCCTTGTAAAGGTTGCAGACCACTCTTCAGGGCCTGAATTAAAAAAATCTGTACGAAGAAAAGTCAGCATCCCTGTATCAGTTCTTCCGGAATTCCAGCTCCAGATTGCATTGAACGTATTCGGATTATGGTCACTATCGGTTGCGGTGTCGAGAAACAGACTCCAGTCAGGAGCCACAGCAAGAACACCGCCAGTTGCGGCTGTGAACTTTTCGTAGCCATAACCAGATAGAGCGCCATTTACTGTACCTGTCGTGTTGAAATAACTTGAAGAACTGGCCTCCACTGTCGTAAAATCGTAGACCGTCGTTCCTGCGTACGCGTTACCTGCCAGATCATTTATTGACCCCTGATCGAAGGTGATAAAGTAATGTGTGCCGTATGCAAGGTCTGCCGTCGGATTGATCGTTACTCTGTTGCCCGAAATTGAAATGTTTGTACTGGTAGCTACGTCAAAGCTCTGCACAACAATACCAGTCGAACTGCCACTATGCATCGCGATTGCACCTGTACCTCGCCCTACTGTTTCACTGAAAGTGAGCACAATATCGCTGCCGACAGAGACACCTGTGGCTGCATCCGCAGGGCTGAAGGTGGCAACGGTCGGTGCAATTGTATCAGTGGCTGTCGCAGTAGTAAACGTCATACTGTCAAGACCAACCCAACTGTTGCCTGCAAGATCGGCAATAGCTCCAGCTCCGATGCTTACCGTATACTCTGCATCAAAAGCAAAGTTGACTGACGGATTGAGAGTAAGAGTTGAACCGTTGAAACTGACCTGTGCCGTATCCGTTATGTCAATCGTCATCACGGTCACTCCTCCTTTCTGCAACAGGACGCTTCCTGTTGCCGCCTTTACCGGTTCAGTGAAGGTGAAAACAATATCGGCTCCAACGGCGACATTGGTTGCGTATGCCGAAGGAGTTATGGCTTGCAGGTAGGGTGGAGCGATGTCGATCAGATCTGCCACGGGGTGAACACCGTCGGCAAACTGGAAGAATTCAGCACCGATGACAAGATCGCTTCCATCACGGTCGGAGAGCGAGTCGGTTACGGTATAGGTTGCATTATTGAAATCATAACTGATGGAGTATTCAGCAAGGTTGCCGCTGAAGAGCACGGTATCGTCGTCGAAGCCGCCATCGAGGGTATCATTGCCTACTCCGGCCTGAAGCGTATCGTCGCCGACTCCACCAGAGAAATTGCTGGCCATTGCATCGCCAATGAAGGTGTCGTTGCCGGAACCACCAATCAGATTCTCAATGTTGCGAATGGTGTCTTCAGCAACTCCGCCGACTGTTACAAGAGCGTCAACAGAGCCATGCAGGGCTACTGATACAGCATCTGTTTTATCCGAATAATCTGCCGTATCCAGTCCAATACCGCCATCAAGCGTATCGTTACCGGCACCTCCCCTGAACAGATTGTTGGCAATATCGCCAATGAAGATATCGTTGCCGGAGCCGCCGATCAGGTTCTCAATGTTGCGGATGGAGTCTTCAGAAACACCGCCAACCATAACGGTGGCATCAACGGCGTTGTTCAGCGTCACCATAAGTGCAACAGCTTTTTCGGAATAGTCTGAGGTATCTGAACCAATGCCACCGTCGAGGATATCGGCTCCCTCACCACCCCGCAACCAGTCGTCACCGGCACCGCCTTCAAGGGAGTTGGCAGAAGCATTCCCAATCAGAATATCGTTGAAGTTACCGGCTATGACATGTTCTATATCGATAAGAACGTCGTTTCCAATAGCCGCAGCATTATTGCCATCGGTGGAATAAGCCGTTCCCTCAACAAGATCAACCGTAATCCCTGCAAGAGCGCTGGTGTACTTGACGCTATCGACCCCCTCGCCGCCAACATAGGTGTCGTCCCCTTCGCCTTCACCGCCGACGAATAGATCGTTGCCAATGCCACCGAAAGAAAGGTCGTTGCCACCCATTGCTGCAAGCTTGTCGTTACCGCCATTACCCCATAGGATATCGTCACCGAAAGCACCATTGAGCTGATCGTCACCTTCGGTTCCTTTCAGTATTTGATTTATTGATTGATTGGCATAAATGTTAGAAATATCCGCCACATTGACAAGCTTATCGGCCACACTGCTGCTGTCATAACCATAGTCGCCACCTCCCCACGTCACCACCGAGCCGTCTTCTCGCACTGCAGCAAATGCACCAAAGGTTGAGAACACCCGCTTTACATTTATACTACCATCTAGCTTATCAGCCACACTGCTGCTGTCACCACCAAATCCACTCATCCCCCAAGTAACGACAGAACCATCCTCGCGCAACGCAGCAAATGCGAGACCGGTCGAAAATACCTGCAACACATCAATACTACCATCCAGCTTATCGGCCACACTGCTGCTGTCGCCACCAGAGGAACCGTATCCCCACGTCACCACAGAACCATCTTCGCGCAGTGCTGCAAATGCCAACTCCGTCGAAAATACCTGCAACACATCAATACGACCATCCAGCTTATCGGCCACACTGCTGCTGTCTCCACCATAGTAGCTCTCACCCCAAGTAATGACAGAACCGTCCTTGCGCAACGCAGCAAAGGAGAAATACGTCGAAAAAACTTCAGCCACATCAAAACTACCATCCAGCTTATCAGCCACACTGCTGCTGTTTCCACCAT
>CAJAAV010000144.1 GCA_903937835.1 uncultured Chlorobiaceae bacterium
GTGTCTCGAACAGTAAAGGTCTGACTAATCTTGTTGGTATCGGATCCGGACGTTTCCGTTATAACAGCGATGAGACGGCTACAAATTATGTGCCATCACTTGCTCCACTGACTACAGGCCTGAACGCTATTTATCGAGAAAGCCCGTCTGTTGAGGTGGCGTTAGCGAACGAATCTATTCAAAGTATTACAGGTGTGCAAAATAACGATCCAGTAACAGATCTTGCGGGTCTCATTGCACTTGGCTATTCTAATCCAACGGTCACGTTGATTATTGTGCCTGATGCTCATGTTATTGCCAAGGTTGACGAGAGCTTTCCAAATACTCTCGACAGATCTGATGAAAATGGAAATAAGGTCGCAATTTATGAGGAAACAGGAAGTGAGACAACGATTAATGAAGTAGCAGATAATGAGACAACAGGTAATGAAGTCAGCACTCCTGCTGCCAGTGACGTGACATCAGTCATAGGCCCTGCGGCGCATGTTGCTGTGGGGAGCTTGGCACTGGGAAGCCCCATCAATACGTTCAACGGCAGGAATCCCAACACAGCAGCAGTACCAAATATTCATACAGCAGGCATATTGGGTGGTGTCTCGGGAGCTGTCAATAACAATGAAGCAGATAAATATGCCGATCTGGTACAGAAATTACTGATGACAGGAGGAGCTATAATCATTCTTGGCAGCGGTTCTCTTTTGTTGGGCAAAAAATACACCATTTCTCAAGCAACTTTTGGCAAACATGCCAATGTTTATGCGCACCTCGACCATGGCCACCAACAACTCAATTCTGATGTTTTGCCGAAAGAGTCAGAACGAAAGAGAGAGGTATCGGTTCGTATTCATCTCGATATGGGTATTCAAGAGGTTCAGGTAAGTGCTGGTTCACTTGTTAATTCAGATTAATACGTTTATGGAGAACAAAAATTATACACTTCTTGATTTTTTCGGACAAAAAAAAGATGAGTCGAATCTTAAGCAACTGCATTCACAAGAGGTGATCGGAGGGTTGAAGAAGCAGCTTAGTGAAGAGTGTCAGAAGCATGAGTGGAAAGTGGTTTGGAAAAGTGTCATTGACCATATTGACAAGCTTCTCAAGATTGACCTTCTTGAAATTATGATGCGGCCCTGGAAAAATTATGGCGGGCTCTCAAAATATAAGGATGCAGAAAAATATCCTCCCGACAGGACGTATATAGTTCCCTTGCTCGAACATACTATTACATCATCGCACAATCCCGAAATAATTGTTGAGTTGGAACCTCTGTTCAAAACAACAATCCCTATTGCGATCACTGTCGATCTTCTGCTAAAGGGTTTTTCTCTGGAAATACAGGCAGGCAGGATTAAAAAAATTTATACTGGAGAATGTCAGGGATCAGGATTGGTTCAATGCATGAATGTTACCCTTCTGAGAAAATCGATGGAGACTATTTCTCTGCCGGGAGTCATCGATCTTGGCGAAGGTATTCGGATTGGGAAGGGCTCAACTGAATCAATCAACGTGGTTAAAAACACTTGATGTCGGTACCGTTGTCGATTTTTTTAAAGAATCTAACGGTGGTCGATTAGACCCATCAGTCGAGGATATACGATCTCGGTCCGTTGGTCAGGCTGTGACGGATCAATCAGGTCATGGCCAAGCTTCAGATCAGCCCTGAATTCGTAGGTGGTCAAATTAGCTTTGTCTGCTTTCCAGACGTTTATAATGTTGTTTGTCTCATCGTTATTGACCATGACGTCGTTGGCGTTGAGTACCATGATGATCTTTTTAGCTGCTGGCGGATGATTATGGGCCTCAGCCAGGGTGGCAAAGCCGAGACGCAGGATCTCTACCAGAGCGTGACGGGAATAGAGGGGATAGGAGTGTGCCGGGGGCGATTTTTCCTTGAGGAGTGGATCCCACCATTCGAGAGCGTCTGGCAACAAGGTATAGAGATTCATGGCGGCGGCGGTAAGTGGTGTCGGAATCTTTTTGACTCCGAAGGCAGGGGAGATGATGACCGCAAGATCGATATCATTCCGGTTTTGTGCCGCCCAGGCTGTCGTTACCCCACCGGCGGAAAGTCCCATCATGACCACCTGCTTGCCGAGACCCCGGGCAATATCGACCGTCTGGTCAGCATAAGCTGCAAGCTCCTCTGCCTTGAGTTCTGCATGTTCTTTTGTCATCCGGTCAGCAAGGCCGTGATGCGGGAGGGGTGCAATAAGCACGTTATATCCTGAATCATAAAAACGTTGTCCCAACTCATGAAATTGCTGTGGACAGTTTGAATAGCCATGAACCAGAACAATGGCGTGCTCTGTTTTTTTGTTATGGGTCATCAATTGCATTCTGCAGACCGGATTCATCTCCTGTTTGTCCTTTTTTCGAAGGATCTCAACGAGGTGTAAAGCCTCAGTGTAACTCTGTGCAGGTTTGGGGTAAGACGACAGGTGCGCTATGTCCCAAGGCTTAAGAAGCAAAAAACCGGTGGTGATTGTCAAGCCGGTGATCAGTAACAATAACCACCATTTTCGAGTACCATTCCGCAACCGTTGTGTCATGGAAATTTTTCCAGTAAGCAGTGGCTTGTTTGTTTATACCTGTTCCATGGAGCTTACCCTTACTGAGACGCTGAGTTTCTCTTTCGCATTGCCTTTATAGGTGCCTCGCACCGGTGGTACGTCGTCATAGTCCCTTCCTGAACCGATTTTGATGTAGCGTTCATCTACGAAGAGGGTTTTATGGGTCGGATCCATCCCGATCCATCCTTTCTCTTTGCCGCAATAGACTTCGCACCAGGCGTGGCTGGCTTCATCACGTCCATCAGGGGTGCTTCCTCCAAAGAGGTAACCGCTGACGTACCGAGCTGGTATGTTCAGGTAGCGGCAGGCGGCAAGAAGAATGTGGGCAAAATCCTGGCACACACCGCGTCCGAGTGCTAAAACAACGGCACTGGTGCTGTGAACGTCGGTCACACCTGGTTCGTAAATGAAGGTGTCGTTAATGTAGCGACAGATCAATTCGGCAAGCTGAAAGCTGTCGGCATCTGCGGCAAAGCGGGAAACAAAGTCGCGGATTGCCTGGTCAAAATGGACATAGCGGCTTTGGCAGGAAAAGTCCATCAGATAGATATCCTCATCTTCACTGGCCGAAGAGAAGCCCATACCGGTTTCTACGACGGAGGTCGCAACAATTTTCACCCGTTTATGGCTCTGGAGCAGGTTGAAGTGGTTGACCTGGTTTCCGTAGAAATCGGTGTACTGAAAAAGGGTGGCCGGGGGATCGACTTCAAGCTTGAAGCTTGCGCAGCGCTGTGGAGCGGCAGGGTTGTTGTCGGGGTGGAGTCTTACTTCGGTCGCTGTTTCATAGATTGGATTGTCATATTCAAACAGGGTTGCGTGCTCAACTTTCAGAATCATGCTCTTTGTGTTTACATCCGTTTATTGCTGTTGCTGATGCTGCTGTGCCTGGCTCCAGTAGGCCCGTCCTCCGGCTACTCCGGTAAAAGGAAGTGCCTCTTCAATGTCCAGTGGCTCAATTTCTGGAGTGTGATAGGCAAAATAGGTCAAATGAACCTGCTCACCAACTTTTACCAACCGCTGTTCAAGATCTTCAAGATAGTGATGCAACCCTTTGGCATAGATGTCTTCAATGGCGGTGTAGCTCAGCTCAGCCTCCAGTTTTCCGATAAGCCGGTCGGCGTTGTTGACATAGCGGTGGCGGGAGCTGCCCGATATGCGCCACAGGGCATCTTCAGCCGCACAGACAGAGAAGTTGATGCTGCGCGGAAATGTTCTGTCGAGAATGAGAAAGCGCAGGATGTTGTCGGGATCAATTTTTGAGAGATAAACCTTTCGGAATGCCTCGAGTGCGCTGCAACTTTTGAGCACGGCCATCCACTGGATAATATCTTCAGAGCCGGCAACAATTTCAGTCTGGCTTTCTGCTTCGGAGAGCAGCATGTGGTACTTCACATCAATCAGCCGGGCGATATTGTCGGTACGTTCAAGATATTTGGCGATCTGTATGAAGTCCCACCCCTCGTTGTGGGAGAAGGTGTTGTCGGTAATACCCTGAAAGAGGTGCGAGGCATTCTTGATCTCCTTATAGAAACTGTAGGGGTCGTTCTGCACAGACTGCGGTGTCACGCTCTGCAGATAGTGGTAGAGGTTATTCACCTGCTCCCACATTTCACTCGAAATGCTCTCAATAATGCTGCGAGCATTTTCCCTCGCCAGACTGATACAGGAGATGATGGAGTTTGGATTGTTTTTGTTGAATACCAGGTAGTCGGTGACCGTACGGGCTGAGTAGCTTTCGTACAGGCTGTTAAAACGCTCCTTGTCGCTGGTGACAAGAATCAGCGCTATCCAGTAGTTCGGGTTCTCAACGTGGGTAATTTTGTTGAGGTCAAGCAACAGGTTAAAATTGACATCAAGAAACCTTGCGGTATTCTCTGCCCGCTCAAAATAGCGACTCATCCAAAAGAGTGATTCAGCAACACGGCTTAGCATAATAATACAATATTAGTGTTCATTCATCGACTACCCACGTATCCTTGCTCCCTCCGCCCTGGGAGGAGTTGACCACCAGCGAACCACGCTTGAGGGCTACTCTTGTAAGACCTCCGGGGACAATAGTAACATTTTTGCCATATAAGACATAAGGGCGAAGGTCGATATGGCATCCCCAGAGTTCGGTGTCATTAAAAAAGCTCGGGTGGCGCGAAAGCGAAATTGTTGGCTGGGCAATGTAGTTGCGCGGATTGGCCACAATCATCTCGGCAAACTTCTCCTGCTCTTCAATGGTCGATTCCGGCCCGATCAACATTCCGTAGCCCCCGGATTCATTGGCGGCCTTTACCACCAGAGAGTCGAGGTTTGCAAGAATGTATTTCAGGTCATCAGGATTACTCGCAAGCCAGGTTGGAACATTCTCCAGAATCGGATCCTCTCCAAGGTAGTATTTGATAATCTTCGGGACAAAACTGTAGATAACTTTATCATCTGCCACGCCGCAGCCGATGGCGTTGGCGAGGGTGACATTGCCTTTGCGATAGGCGTTGACCAAGCCTGCAACACCAAGTTTTGAATCAGGGCGGAAGACGAGCGGATCAAGATAGGCATCATCAACCCTGCGGTAGATTACATCAACCTGCTCAAGCCCCCTCGTGGTTCTGGTGTAGACCTTGTTGTTATTGACCACAAGATCTTTGCCCTCGGTCAGTTCAATGCCCATCTGGCGGGCAAGAAAACTGTGTTCAAAATAGGCTGAGTTGTATATCCCCGGAGTCAGTACCACAACATTTGGTTCGCGACGCGAAATCGGGGATATCTCCTGCAGGGTACGGAGCAGCTCCTGAGGATAATTCTCAATGGGACGAATTTTATATTTGTCGAACAGCACCGGGAAAGCACGTTTCATCGCCTGCCGGTTTTGCAGCATGTAGGAGACACCGCTCGGAGTGCGCAGGTTATCTTCAAGCACAAGGTAGTTGCCATGCCTGTCACGGATGATATCACTTCCTGTGACGTGAATGTAGATGCCAAGCGGGGGATTTATCCCCACAAATTCTCTCCTGAAGTGCTGGCTTCCAAGAATCAGTTCAGCAGGGATTATTTTATCCTTGAGGATTTTTTGGCCATGATAGATGTCGTTCAAAAACTCATTGAGCGCTGTAATTCGTTGAATCAGCCCTTTTTCAATAGTCTCCCATTCGTGGGCAGGAACGACTCTCGGAATGAGATCAAAGGGAAAAAGGCGCTCAACACCCTCATCTTCACCATAGACGGTAAAGGTGATACCCTGGTTCCGGAAAAAAATGTTGACAATCTCCCTGCGCGCCTTGATATCGTCAATCGAAAACTGTGCAAAACGCTGAAGCATCTTGTCGTAATGAGGTCGAGGTGATCCCTCCGTTGCGATAACCTCATCAAAAAACTGACGAGTTTCAGGTTCGTACCGCTCAAAGAAGCGACTCATTGGAGTATGAATTCTTGATGTTGATGGGGAATCATGATCTATTATTGCTCTATATCTTAAATAATTTCGGTTATTGGTTGAATATACCTGAATAATTAAAATATTGACAGTTTTTTTACCTTTTTGTTGGTTTTTTCTCTAAAACGCCTCTTTTTTTATCTATCAGGCGAGAGTTATACCTCCATACCAACCATTTATCCAGGCAGAATCAGACAGGGAACGCCGAGCTCCAGCTCGGCAGAACAAGAGCAGGTGGGCCCGGCGGTTCTGAATTTTTTGTCTTGTCAGGGCAGTGAATTGTTTTTATTATGGCTGAAGATAAAACGCTTGAACTTTGCCAAAGCCGTCTGAAATGCGGCTCTAACCAATTACTGATTATACAAAATGAAAATACTGGTGACTGGTGCTGCCGGATTTATAGGGTTTCATGTCTGCAAGCGGCTGCTTGAAAGAGGAGAACAGGTCACAGGAATCGATAACCTGAACGACTATTACGATGTTTCACTCAAGCTTGCGCGGCTGGCAATGCTTGAGCCTTATGAGGGGTTTACCTTCGTGAAGGTTGATATTGCTGACCGGAGTGCGATGGAGGAGCTTTTTAAAAAAGGTGAGTTTGAGCGTGTGGTTAATCTTGCGGCCCAGGCGGGTGTCCGTTATTCAATTGAAAATCCCCATGCCTATGTTGAAAGCAATATCGTGGGGTTTCTCAATATACTTGAAGGGTGTCGGTATAATGGTGTGAAGCACCTGGTCTATGCCTCATCAAGCTCAGTGTACGGCGCCAACGAAACCATGCCTTTTTCGGTTCATGACAATGTCGACCATCCGCTTTCACTCTATGCGGCCAGCAAAAAGGCCAATGAGCTGATGGCGCATACCTACAGCCATCTCTACAACCTTCCGACAACCGGTCTCCGCTTTTTTACCGTCTATGGCCCGTGGGGAAGACCCGATATGGCACTTCCTCTTTACCGATGCCATTCTGAAGAACAAGCCAATCAAAGTGTTCAATTACGGCAAGCATCGTCGCGATTTTACCTTTATCGACGATATTACCGAGGGGGTTCTGAGGACGCTTGATCATGTTGCCGAACCCAATCCCGAATGGTCAGGCCTCAAGCCCGATACCGCTACAAGCAAGGCACCATGGCGGGTCTATAACATTGGCAACAGCAATCCGGTTGAGCTGATGGATTATATCAAAGCGCTTGAAGAGCAGCTTGGCCGCACCGCCATCAAAGAGTTTCTGCCTCTCCAGCCCGGCGATGTGCCCGACACCTATGCCGACGTTGATCAACTGATGCAGGATGTTCACTACAAGCCAGAGACCACCGTGCCGGAGGGCATCAAGCGTTTTGTGGCCTGGTATCGTGAGTATTACGGGGTGCAGGGGTAATGGGGGAGTCCTGATAGCCCCAAGGAGCCGACATCGGTCACTTCGATACGCGCTTTGCGCTACTCAGCGACCGGTATTGGATGGTGCTTATTCATTACTATGCACGACAAGAGCTTTATTACAACCATGATGAACGATTGGCAAAAATGAATCACCATAAATCCCGATCAGTGTGGAGGTCGGCCATGCATTCGCGGGTTACGTATCAGGGTTATTGATATCCTCGATTTGATGGCTGCTGGACTTACCTCCGACGAAATTATTGAGGAGCTGCCAGATCTTGAAAAAGGTGATATTCTTGCTGCACTCAAATATGCAAGTCAGAAGCTCAATCACCCTGTCATTGCCGCATGATCATCTGGGTTGATGCACATCTTTCCCCCTCGATTGCGGCGTGGATCAACCGCAATTTTTCCAGTTTTCAGGCACAGTCGGTTCGTTCTTTAGGCCTGCAACGGGCCGATGATCGAGTAATCTTTGATGCCGCCCGACAAGCCAAGGTGGTTGTAATGAGTAAAGATACTGATTTTTTGAAACTGATTGACCAGTTTGGCCCACCTCCTCAAATTATCTGGATTACCTGCGGAAACACCTCAAATCTCAAGATGAGAGCAATACTTGAAAAATCTCTTGAGAAGGCAATCGAACTCATCCGTTCGGGTGAACCAATTGTTGAAATCAGTGACTTGGCCTGAATAACCCAGCATCATGTTGCGGTTTCGACACTTGTCGCGAAAAAAGCAAGGTTATAATCTTTTGTTTTGTTACTCATCAAACGGTGATCATATCGGTGGTATCAACGAAATGATCACCGATCTTGAATTCAAATCCCGCATCCCAGGGAACGCCGAGCTCCAGCTCGGCATAAAACAAGTACATTGTGTAAAGGCTGGTATCAGTGAACAGCTCTCACAACTGTGAGTAATGAGAGATATTACCCAGCTTTCAAATCCCTCAAGAGGCGGTCGAATGCTGACTGGTAGGCATCGTGCTGTTTCCATTGGGTGAAGTCGCCGATGTGCCGCTGGCGTTTGACGTTTCCGGCCCAGCCGGTTTTGCTCTCCATGATTGCGTCATCAATTCGAACCGGGAAGAGACTGACTTTTTTTCGTTCTCTTTCGAGGTCGAGGGCGTGTTCAACTTCATGTTCAACCCAGTCGCTTTGTACTGAGTGCTCAGAAAGAATCAATAGCAGCTTGTCATGAAGGCGGATTGATTCGTCGATGGTTGGCCGTATTTTATCGCCGATTTTCATGTCATGCGGGGCAAACCAGCAGCGGACACCTTTTGCCTGCAAGTCGTTATGCAGGCGTTTGGCGAAGTCATCATCCCTGTGGCTGTAGCTGATGAAGCATGAATAGTATTCGATGCCTTTTCCGGTTAGGGAGGGGATATAGGTGATAAAATCATCTGGCAGGCCGCAGCCACGGAGAAAGACTTCAGAGATATTTCCTTTGGACTGGTAAATGGTATCGATACCGAGAGAAGATGGGCCTTTGTGACGAATCGAATCAAGTCCGATAGCGGAACTAAGATCAACAGCAACAAATACTGTGATGTTAGCCACTGCTTTGTTAAAATTTGTTCCGACAAAGATACCACCAACAAAATTGGCTTTTGACAGGTTCGCTCCAAACAGATCGGCACCTGCGAAATTTGCTTTTAAAAGGTAAGATTCTGCCTGAAAGTCGGATAAAGCGCGCACTATCAGGAGGTCACTCCCAGATATTCCAGGAACAGCCGATCTCTGGCTACTGATTCGGTAGACCAGCGGTAGTTGCCCATGACAGTTTGCACGTGAGTCGTTTCAATGCAGTCGAA
>CAJAAV010000145.1 GCA_903937835.1 uncultured Chlorobiaceae bacterium
ATCGACTGCTGCGAAAAGCGGCGACGGCGACGAGCCAGCGACACATCCCGGCCAAACTTCATGACCGCTCGCTTTACCGGCAATGGCATCGGCGCTTTTTCAATATTACCGGTCATATATAAACCTTTATAATTGATTACCACCTTTTTATGACTGAATATAAACAATTTTTCCACAGGACGTTGATCATTACGGCATCCCTTTATTGATGTCGCACAACTGCTGTACAATATCAACCAGTGACATCGCTTCAATATCCGGCGCAAGCCGATAACGCTCTTTGCCGGGATAGACAACAATTTTCCGGGAAGGGTTGAGGTCGGCGCAAGCGACATGGTCGCCTCGTTCCAGTTTTGGTGTCATGCTGCGTTTTATTTCAATCGCCCATAAAATTCCGTTCGGCAAGGTGAGCGTACAGGTCAATCTCTGCGCCTCCTCCTGTTCGGTAAAAATAACCATGAACATCATCAGGAGCAGCAGTGAGGATGTTTTCAATCGCAAAGCGCTCCCAAGCTTTGCCCGATTACGGGATGAGAGAGAAGGGTCTCCTTGTCCGGGATGGAGAGCAGGGCATGTAAAAGCCCGCGGTCAGGCGAGCATGACCCAGAATCTTCGTAATGTTTCAGCCGCAAAGCGAGGGCAAAACTGGGGAATATCGCGTTCGAGATAGGTACGAATAAAATTTGTTCTCCACCAAAGACTTTCAGTTGAAGTTTCGGCAAGCAGACTGTCTGGAAAGCCGCCATGAATCCAGAGATCGTCGAAAGGAAACGCGGCTGTTTTCAGAACACCAAAAGGTGCCAGCTCCAGATAAACAATTCGGCCTGCAAGTGTTTCACCAGACTGTTTGAGCAGGTCAAGGGAGGCAGACCCAAGAAGCAGGTATTGCCCGCTTTTACGGCCAGCCCGGCGAGCGCAGGCGGAGTGGCTTTGCACAAAATATTTACCAGTCGTCCGTCTACTCCCACACGTTACCTGCCATAGTAAACAACCCCTCCGGTGTGGCGCCTTCCGGATAACGCCCAACGGAGATATCGTTGCTCCTTCGTAATAGTTATAAGCTACCGCCTGATTGCTCTTAGAAGCTCTCCAATCCATAAAACAAATGATGTTGAACCAATAATCACGACCCAGTCTCTTGGAGATAGAGGTACTGTTCTAAATACTTCTCCACCGAAGGAAACAATTAAATACTGACCTACTAAAATCAAAAAGGCAACAATCAAAAATCCGATACTTTTACTTAATCCATGAAATGCTGATTTACCTGTTGCAAAGGCTTTTGCATTGAATAAATTCCAGAATTGTAGCATTACAAAAACAGTAAAGAAACGCGATAAGTTGTAAGTGCTTATTGAGCCATTTTCAGAAAAGTAAAATAACATACCTAATAATATGACGACAAACGATAACCCTACAAATAATATATTCATTTTCATTTGAGGGGTAATAATGAAATCATTATTATTTCTTGGCTTGTTTTGCATGACGCTCAAATTAGGCGGCAATGATGCAAGTGCTCCTGCAGCAAAGGTATCCATGATAAGATTTACCCAAAGCATTTGAGTAACAGTTAATGGAAGTTGTTTACCAAATATTGAACCCAGGAAGACAATAATCAGTGCCGCAACATTTATGGTAAGTTGAAAAAGAATAAATCGTTGTATATTTAGATATAATGATCTTCCCCACATTACGGCAGTTGTAATACTACTAAAGGAGTCGTCGAGTAATGTTATATCACTTGCTTCTTTTGCAACCGAAGTACCCGATCCCATAGACAATCCAACATGAGCATAATTTAAAGCCGGCGCATCATTGGTGCCATCACCTGTCACAGCAACAATTGCTCCATTTTTTTGCAACAACTGAACAAGGCGCTGTTTATCAGTTGGTCTTGCCCTGCACATAATCTTTAAATGTTGTACTCTTTTTAAAGCTACCTCATCCGATAATTTTTCAAATTCAATACCTGTAATGATGTTATCCAAATTATCGTTTTCATTCCAAATACCAATTTGACGACCTATTTCTCTTGCAGTGCCAGGAGTATCACCGGTAACAATTTTAACTTCTATACCGGCATTCATACATTTTTTAACGGCCTCAGGAACATCAAGACGAACTGGATCCGATATTGCTGCAATTCCGATATAGGTCAAATTCGTATTTATCAAGTCTCCCGATTCAATTCTTTCTATATTATCTTCAACAAACTCATAAGCAAAACCCAATGTTCGCATTGCCTGATTTTGATAATTCGTTAATGAATTATCAATTATTGAAAGAAATTCTGAAACAGGTTTTAAGCCATCGTCAGACAAGACCTGGTTACATTTGGAAAGGATGATTTCGGGAGCACCTTTGAGATAGAGAACTTTTTTGTTGAGTAAAGGGGAAAAAATCAATGTTGCCATATATTTTCTTTCTGTTGAAAATGTGAGTTGTTCAATAATTTCAACATTTTCTCTGATAGACAAATAATTGACATTTTGATTATGTAACCAAAGCAAAAGCGCTGCTTCTGTTGGATTACCAAGCGTTTTAATTTTAGGCAGTTCAGAATAATCAAGAAATGCTGTTGAATTAACAGATATACTTTCTTTAATTATATTGCTAATTTCATCATTTACTAATATCTCACCATTTAATGCTAAAAATTCTGTTTTATGGACTTGCATTTGGTTTTGTGTCAACGTCCCTGTTTTATCGGTACAAATAATTGTAGTTGCACCCATTGTTTCACAGGCATGCATTTTTCTTACTAAATTATTATTTTGCAACATACGACGCATGCTAAGCGCAAGACTAAGGGTAACGCTCATTGGCAAGCCTTCAGGAACAGCGACAACAATTAACGTTACTGCCACCATAAAATACTGTAGAATACGGCCAGCAACATCAATACTGACCCATGAATCAGCATTTAACAGATTAATGCCTAACAAATAACCAATAACAGAGAACAACAGGAATGAAAATATTCCATAAACTAACCATCTTAACAAACTACCTTTTTCTACGCTTTCAGGAAGCTCTTTCTTTTTGCCAAATAACTCAAATATATCATAGAAAATTGGCAACCAAACTTTTGTTAAAATAATAGATGATGACAAGATTACGATACCAATTAAAAATAATTGACCTATGGTATATTGTGCATCACCAAAAAACATATCTTTTATAAATAGTGCAAGAAAAGTTAACCCCGCAAGAATAAAACCAACAACACCAATAAACTTTGCAAGCTTATCTAATTGTTTATTGAGGGGTGTTTCCTCTCCGCTCATCTCTGTAGCCTTGGCTGCTACTTTACCAAACTCCGTAACATCACCGACGGCTTTAACCTCAATAATTCCATGACCATCAATGATTTTTGTACCCCTCATACAATAGTTTGACGGGTAAGTCGAATCTGAATGGAAATGTAGTGGGTTAATCGTCTTGTCAATAACTGGTTCACCAGTTAAACAAGATTCGTCTATTTGCAGTGATACAGCCTCTAAAAGCATTCCATCGGCAGGTACTTCCTCTCCAGTCCCTAAAAGGATAATATCCCCAAAAACGA
>CAJAAV010000146.1 GCA_903937835.1 uncultured Chlorobiaceae bacterium
CTATTATCAATCTCGCTGTGGTACTTTTTTCCGGTAGTTAATGCCCAGTAAAATATTTTCTGTTTTATAATACTTTTGGTTGAAATCTGCTTGAGTATGCTCATCTTGATGCGGTCAAACAGCCTTGGAACAGTAAAGATAATGGTTGGTCGTGTTTCTGTCATGTTCAGCGCGATCGTCTCAATGCTTTCGGCCAGATAGATAGTTGCTCCGCATGAGAAGAGCAGGTAATAGCCGCCTGTCCGTTCATAAGCGTGTGAGAGAGGAAGAAAAGAGAGTCCACAGTCAGAATCATCAAGACGGATAACCGAGGAACAGGATTTTATGTTTTCACAAATATTGCGGTGTGTGAGCATCACCCCTTTTGGAAGGCCTGTTGTACCAGATGTATAGATGATGGTGGCAACATCGTCAGGTTCTACAGGCGTGCGTTCGAGAAACCATGGAGTTTCTTCAAGAATTTTTTTCCCCATTGCCTTTGCCTGGTTCAGGTCAAGAACATCTTCAACGGCTTCCTCAAGGCGGTTCATGACAACTATAATCGCTAATTCTGGAAGGTTTTGCCAGATCGAAAGGATTTTGCCAAGCTGAAGCATGTTTGAGACAATGACAGCTTTTGCACTGCAGTTGTTGAGAACGTATTCGATCTGGTTGGATGGCAAAGAGGGGTAGAGCGGCACATTGATTGCCCCGAGGTTCAAAATGGCCATATCGGCCAGATACCATCCTGGTCTGTTTTCCGACAGAATGGCTACCCGATCTCTTGCCTCCACGCCGTTGTGTTTCAGAAAGGCCTCAAAAGAGAGCACATCCTCTTCAAACGCACGATAAGAGATGGGTTGATATACGCCGTTGATTTTTCTTGCAAAAGGAAATTTCGAATCATCTTCCCTGTAATGGCTAAAAACTGAGGAGAATAGTTCCGGCAGAGTCTGAAAGTCAGGATAGATAAGTCCCATCAGTAAAAGGTATTTTCTTGTGATCAAGATCCTTAATGGGGAGAAAAGTCTACGCTCCACAGAGGGTTTTACAACACTTACAATGATTCAATAAATATTTAACGATACATTCTTATCTTTGCAAATTGTGATAATAAGTTTTGAGCATTTTTTTAGCCTTGTTTCCTGATTATTCATACAGATGACGAAAAAATCAAGTCTATCATGGACCGGCTATGTCGGGATCGGTCTTGGCATTATCTTGATTATTTATCTTTTCAGCCAACTCGACTTATACCGTTCGGTTGAACTGATTTCCTCAATCGGTTTTTCTTCGGCATTTATTCTTTTGCCCTATCTTGCGCTTCATCTTCTGGAAACTTTTGCATGGACAAGGGTCTTTCCAGGAAGTATCATTACAATACCGTTTTTCAAGCTTCTGAAAATACAGTTTATAGCTGAAACGGTTTCCATGACGCTTCCGGCGGGAGTGGCTGTTGGTGAACCTCTTCGTCCTTTTCTGTGTAGCCGCTTTATAGGTATTCCGCTGCCCTCTGGTGTGGCAAGCGTGGCTGTTCGCAAGCTTATGCTTGGCGTGGCCCAAGGGCTTTATACGATTATCGGTTCTATAGCAGGTTTTTCACTTCTTCAGGCGGTTTCTGTCCAGATGCTTGGATTCGAAGGGCTTGGCTATCTTATGGTCGGGGTTGGGATGGTAGTTTTTCTGCTGTTCCTCTTTATTCTTTTGTTGCTGCTCAACGGCAAAGCGGCACAAAATGTTCATCGGCTTTTAATGCTTGTTCCGTTCAAAAGACTAAAAACATGGTTGCTTGTAAAGGAATCAGGATTTCTTGATACTGACGAGGAGCTGAAAAGTTACAGAGGTTCCTTTGCCGGAAAGCTGGTTCCGGTACTGTTTATCTATCTTCTTGCCTGGAGCATGCTTGCGATTGAGAGTTATATTATATTGAGGCTTATGGGTATTGAAATCTCATTTTTGCAAGTGCTTTCCATTGATATAGCCCTTACGATGCTCCGTACTCTGTTCTTTTTTATTCCTTCGGGACTTGGGGTACAGGATCTTGGGTATCTGGCGTTTTTTCAGGCTATCGGGATGCCTGATGTTCTTGCTTATGGAGGGGCATTTGTGCTTTTGAGACGCTTTAAAGAGCTCCTCTGGTACACTGTCGGTTACGGCACCATGTTTTTTTCAGGGGTTCATCTTCACGATGCAGAAGGAGTTAGTAAGGGAGGGTCATGAAGAAAAAAATTTTATTTATTTGCGGTTCGATGAATCAGACTACCCAGATGCATCAGATTGCAGGGTGGCTGACGGATTATGAGCAGTATTTTTCTCCTTTTTTCAGCGACGGGTTGCTCGGTGCGGCCAGTGATGCAGGATTGCTGGAATTTACCATCATGGGGCGTAAGCGATCAGAACGAACCCTTGATTATCTTCGTTCTCACCATTTGAAGCTTGATATTGGTGGTTTTGCGCATGCTTATGATCTTGTGGTTACCTGTACGGATCTTATTGTGCCTAAACATATCCGGCTGAAGAAAATTGTGCTGGTACAGGAGGGGATGACTGAACCAGAAACTATTCTTTACCATCTTGCAAGGAACTTTCAGTGGATTCCCCGCTGGATTGCTGGCACTGCGACTACAGGGTTATCTGATGCTTATGAGAAGTTTTGTGTTGCCAGCGAAGGGTACCGCGAACTTTTTATTCAAAAGGGAGTCAGCCCTGCAAAAATTGAAGTGACCAGCATTCCGAACTTCGATAATTGTGAGCAGTACCTTCAGAATGATTTTAAACATCACGATTATGTGCTTGTTTGCACATCGGATAACCGTGAGACATTTGTTTATGAGAATCGCCGGAAAAATATTGAAAAATACCTTGAAATGGCGGGCGCTCACCAGCTTCTTTTCAAGCTTCATCCCAATGAAAATGTAGAACGGGCTACCAGGGAAATCGAACGCTATGCTCCAGACTCTCTTGTTTTCAGTGAAGGCAGAACAGAAGAGATGATTGCCAATTCCCGGATGCTGATTGCGCAGTTTTCATCAACAATTTTTATAGGTTCCGCCCTGAACAAGATTGTGCATTGTGGTCTGAAGCCTGAAGAGTTAAAAGCTCTGACTCCTCTCCAGAATAAATCTGCAGCGAAAATGATTGCTGATGTCTGTCGGCAGGTGATTGACAGCTGAACTAAAACGTAACTGATTTTAATGGGAACTGTTGCAATTATTCCTGCCCGAGGCGGGTCGAAGGGGTTGAAAGAGAAGAATATTTATCCAGTAGCAGGAAAACCCTTGCTTGCCTGGACGATTCAGCAGGCGCTTGCCTCAACCTCCATCGACAAGGTGTTTGTTTCGACTGATGAACAGGCTATCGCCAACGTAGCCATAGAGTATGGTGCGGAAGTCATTGTGCGTCCACCCGAACTGGCAGGTGACCAGGCGAGTTCTGAATCGGCTATTCTTCACGCTCTTGAAGTTATCGAATTGGAGTACGAGATGCCTGTGAGCACAGTGGTCTTTTTGCAGGCAACCTCTCCCTTGCGGAAACCCGGCGACATTGATGCTGCGGTAGAGGTTTTTCGTCGTGAAGAGGCTGACTCACTGATCTCTGTGACAAAAGTTGACGACCTCACCTTGTGGGAATCTCGTGAAGGGAGGTGGACGAGTGTCAACTTTGATTATCGCAACAGGGGGATGCGTCAGGATCGGCCAACACAGTTCATCGAAAATGGCTCAATCTATATTTTTACACCCGAAACTCTTGCTGCCTTTGGCAACAGGATCGGCGAAAAGCTTTCGGTCTATGAGATGGAGTTTTGGCAAACATGGGAGATTGATACTCTCGAAGAAATAGATTTAATTGAGTATTACCTTTATAAAAAAAACCTGGCCGTCCAGGATGCAAACCAACCGAACCCTTAGATTACTGTTTTTATGAATTTCTTTTTATCCACCGATCTTGTCATCGGGGTTAATGAAGCGCTCAACCTGAATGGGCATCTGGCACAGTTGTCAGTGAAGAAGCCTGGGATCATTTACGATGTCAATGTTGCTGGCAGTCTCTATTTTCAGGATGTTCTGAAGAACCTTACCTCGGTATATACAGATGCTGTATTGTACTGTTATGAATTCGGCGGTGAGCCAACGTATGCCCATCTCGAAAATGTAGCGGAATTTTTTCGTGCTAATTCACCGGATGTCATTGTTGCCATAGGCGGAGGCAGTACACTTGACCTTGGCAAAGGAGTTGCTCTTCTCATGACCAACGCAGTTCCGGCACTCTCACTCAAGGGCTTTCCTTCAGGAGTAAACGATCCATTGCCGCTGATTACGGTACCATCACTGCTGGGCAGCGGTGCTGAAGTAAGCTTTAATGCTGTCTTTATTGACGAGGCTGAGGGCCGCAAACTTGGCATTAACAGCAGAAAGAATTTTCCCAAAAAAGCGGTTATCGACCCGCAACTTTCCATGACAGCGCCTTTTGAAAGCGTTATTGCTTCAGCCATGGACAGTCTTGTGCACTGCGTTGACAGTTTCGGTTCGTTAAAGCATACTGCACTCAGCAGGATTTTTGCTATTGAGGGATTCCAGCGCACCTTTTACGCGTTGCAGCAAAATCAGCTCGACCGGGCAGAGTCCCGGCTTGATCTGGCTATAGGCAGTGTCTGCGGCACAGTGGCTCTCATGAACTCCGGCGATGGTCCGACCAATGGGTTTGCCTATTATCTCGGCGTGAAGCATCGTGTGCCACACGGTCTTGCCGGAGCGATATTTCTCAAGGAGGTGATGCGTTACAACCACCTTCATGGTTATGAAAAGTATGCCCTTCTCAATCCAATGCGCTCGACTCCCTCTCCAAAAGAGGCTACGGCCGAACTGCTTGAGGAGATGGATGAACTCTACAAACAGCTTCATATTCCCTCACTTGTACCTTATGGATACGGCAAGGGTA
>CAJAAV010000147.1 GCA_903937835.1 uncultured Chlorobiaceae bacterium
CGCTTTACAGACGAAGAGATCAAAGCCTTGGTAGAGTATATTGCCAGCAACTACACTGATGATGAGGCAGAACTGAAATACGCTCAGCCTGTTGAAATCAAGGCCGCCTCTATAAAGAAAGGAAAAGATCTTGTGCAGAGATATGGATGTTATGGCTGCCATAAACTTCAGGGAATGGAGGAGATGGTGCAGATTGCTCCATCATTGAAAAGCCAGGGGGTGACCTTCCTGAGAGGAGACGAAATGCGTGAAAAAATCGGTACGGAGCTCTCTTCTATCGGCAGCAGACCACTTGAGATGCTTGATTTTGGAAAGCTGCAAAAATCAATTCCGAATGATCGTTTGAGCTATATCAAGCAGAAACTGAGAGACCCCAGAGGTTATCGTCTTGGCCTGAGAATGCCTGACTTCCGTCTTGCAGAGTCCGAGATTAATGAGTTGGCTGCGGTTCTCTACGGATTTACCGATTCTAATGCCCCGGTACGTTTCATGGTACCATCCCGGCAAGAGTTGGATCGGATGGCTGGTGTACAGACATATAAATTCACGGGTGATTTTGCAAAAGTAATCGCTGATGTAAAATGCACAAACTGTCATGCAATCCGTGGTATCGGAGTCGATTATGCACCGGATCTCTCTTATGCTGGCAGCAAGCTTCAGGAAGGATGGATTCGCAATTTCCTCGCTAACCCTGATGTTATCCGCCCACTGTTACAACAAATGCCAAAGCTTGGTCTGACATCGGGAAAACCTGCGGCAAAGATCACCATGCCAAGGTTTAATCTTGGTCAACAGAGGGTTGAAGACACGAATAGAACGGATGTTGATGTCGTGATCAACTTTTTCCAGCAGGAGTTAGTCACAAACGATATTCCGAAAAAAATACCTGTTATGACCAACATGAGTATGCCGGAACAGATCAGCAAGGGCAAGGCCCTTTATGATGAGAAAGGTTGCAAGGCTTGTCACCAGATTGGTATGGATGGTGGTGCTCTTGGACCTAATTTGACGAATGTCGGGAACCGATTGACTCCGGGTTTTATTTTCAAGCATCTTGAAAATGCCCGTAAATTCAAACCTGATATTGTTGAGCCTGATTACGGCTTTACAGAATCACAACGGATTTACTTGACAAACTTTTTGATGACCCTGAAACTGAGTACAAAGTGATGCAAAAAAACATAAAAATCAGGAAGTTTACCGGTATAGTTGCACTCTCTCTGCTTGTGATTGCTGGGTGTGGCAAAAAAACAGGACAATCGGGAAAAGCCGATTCAAAAAAAACGGTGCTGGCTGCTGATTCAGCAGCCAGCAAAGTCAAGGTTCCTTTCGCTCTGAAAGAAGGCAAGCGGCTGTTCTCACACTACTGTGCAGTCTGTCACGGTGAAACCGGTGATGGAAGCGGTCAGTACTATGGTTTGACTCCTGTACCGGCAAACTTCACGGATAAGGCTTTTATGAAGACGTTATCAAATGAAAGACTGTTTAAAGCAATAATCGAAGGTTCAGCCTCAGTTGGAAAATCAAATATGTGTCCGCCGTGGGGAAAATCGTTTCATAACGAAGAATTAGAGTTTATTGTCAAGTATATCAGAACTCTTTCCAGTCAATGATTGTTATCTCGAATATGTATTAATTGTACGATTGAAAATTATTAAAATCAATAACCATGGAGCTTGACATGTTCAAAAGCAAATCTATGAAAAGCGCTTTATTAATGACCTGTTTCGGGTTCATTACCTCAACTGCTTTTTGCGGTGGAACAGTTACTGGTGCAGTTGATGCCACGTTGGTAAAGTATAAAAAAGACACCGTTGTTTACCTGAAAGGTGTAAAAGGAGCAGTTACACCTCAGAAAGCCGTGATGGATCAGAAAAATCTTGTTTTTATTCCGCATGTACTTGCCGTACCTGTGGGCTCAACCGTTGAATTTATAAACAGTGATAAGGTAAATCATAATGTTTTTTCAGGGGATGCAGCCAAAAAATTCAATCTTGGTACCTATAATCCTGGTATGTCGAAGTCCATTACTTTTGACAAACCCGGTGAAGTGAATCTCCTGTGTAATGTACATTCTGAAATGTCAGGCTATGTTATTGTTACTGAGAATTCTTATTTCAGCGTGACCGGAGCTGATGGTAAGTTTACTATCAAAAATGTTCCTGCGGGCACCTACGAGATCTCGGCCTGGAACGAAAAACTTAAGCCAGAGGGAAAAACAATGGTTACCGTTGCAGAGGGACAAGTTGCATCAGTTGCTCTCAAGATGGGAAAATAATTGTCCCCCTAAGGTGAGGCATCTGGGAACAGGTGCCTCATGAGTATTTACTGAACAAAACGTTGTTTTAAACACACTCCCCGAGGAGTTTGTGCACAGTAACCAAGAGTCGCGGCTCTATTTTATTTGGGGAGTATCAATCATAAAGGTAACTGCGTTCGACACCTCTTTATCGCTCAAAACGGCGTTACCGCCTCTTGGCGGCATCACACCAGATTTACCTTCAAACCCTTCGATCGATTTTTTAACAATGACATCCAGACCCTGAGCCAAACGTGCTTGCCATACATCCTTGTCACCGGGTTTCGGTGCGCCTGCTACGCCTGCATCATGGCAGCCAGCACAATTCGCATCGTAAACTGTTTTACCTTCGGGAGGCTTTTGTTCAGCTAACACATCTTCCTTAGTTTCAGGACGTTCTTTGGTATTCGGCTGCTGTTCAGCACTACAAGCACCAAGCAAAAAAATACCCACTGTCAATAAAGGGAAAAATGATTTAAAGGCCATAGTCGGGATATATACTTAAATTTCTTTATAGGGTACCGGGGCGAAGTATAGTTATACATAGTTTAATAATTCTCAATCTTATGGCAAAACGTTTTTTCCTGGATAGTCATATACAAAGAGAATCCGGATACTGTTGCAAAGGATAGAGAACAAAGTAACCGCTGATTACTTGTCAAATACTACCAGGGAGCACTTTTTGTTTGCAACTTAATCAATATTTTTTTCAACAATTGATTTCATTATGAGTACACTGACCCGATTCATCGCAGGCCTGATGCTTATCGGAATACTTTTGCAAATAAACAGTGTCTTCATCTGCTGCAAGCTTTTCTCCTTGAATCAAAAAGTGATTGCCGAAACCCTCTGTGAAAGGAAAATGACCGATTGCAGCGGACACTGCTTTCTGCTGAAAAAAATTAATACCACCAACGATATCCAGTCCACCCCGTCAGACAAGCAAGCATCAACAAAAACAATGGAAGAGCTGCTCCTCAATGCGATGCCTGGCCTACTGCCCGACCGTCAGCACTCTCCTCAGTGTATCTCCGCCAGCAACTGGTTTACCCCATATTGTGTTTCTTTTTTACCTGCCGGTGTCAAGTTCCAGATAGACCATCCACCAAAAGCTTAGCTTCACCGTTCATTTTTTTCAGCTTGCCGACAAGATGACCTGCTTCGCGATAAGAAGCGACCGCCCTATCTCTGTAGCTCGCTGCTTTTTTCATTCGAATATATTTCGAATTTTTTACTCTTTTGGCGCGTAGCAAGGATAGGCATCTTTAGACATAGTGTCGCTGATCGGCAGGTCGTTCATGGATGGCCATCTCCGGTTATCTCCAGAGTAAAGGGAAATAACCATTGAACTCATGGCAGTTTTTTTAACGTATTCTTCAATTATCAATATGAATAAGCCATCAAAAAATATAATACCTCCACTTCTGCTTTTGCTGCTTACACCTGCAGTCCCCTTGCCAGCATTTTCTGAGGAAGCAATGAGTAAGGAAACGGTTATTACGGCAAAAGCTGAAAAAACTGTTGAATCACTGGTATCAAAACGAGTAAAAAGCAGTGATACAGCAGCGCTTCTCACCGATGTACCGGGTGTAGCTCTTTCTACTGGAGGTGGAGTGTCAAGTCTACCGGTAGTCCGTGGACTGGCGGACGATCGTGTCATAATTTATGTTGACGGAATGTGCCTGACCTCTGCATGTGCCAACCACATGAATCCACCGTTATCCTACATCGCTCCTGCCAATGTTAGCAGCATTGGCGTGAGAGCGGGTGTTACACCGCTAAGTTATGGCGGAGACAACATTGGAGGCACGATCTTTGTTGAATCATTGCAACCAGTTTTTGCCAATACTGATGAAAGGCTCAAAGCATCGGGCAGTGTTTCGACCTATTACCGAAGCACTAACCGTAGCACTGGCGCATCCGTCTCAGGCGCGCTCGCCAACAGCAATACCAGCTTTGGCGTCACAGGCTCTATCGATCATGCAAACAACTATCGGGATGGTCACGGCAATAAGGTGACATCGACCTATTACGAATCGCGTAATATTGGGGCTACTTTGGCACTCAAGCGCGAAAACAGCCTTCTGATCCTGAAAGCTGGACATCAATTTATTCCTGGACAGGGATTTGTCAACCAGTGGATGGACATGGTAGAGAACAACGCCTCATTTATTAATCTCCACTACAAGAGAGAAATTGCCTGGGGCAGCCTCGATGCCAGGGCTTATTGGCATAATACCTGGCACCAGATGAATTCCGGTGAGGATAAATTGCCAATAAATCTAAAAATACCAGTGACAATGCCCGATATGCCAATGAATACTCGAGGCATAGACATTGGTTATTCGCTGAAAATGGAGATCCCGTTTGCGGAAAAAAATATCCTGCGCATTGGTAACGAATTCCACCGCTTCAGCCTCAATGACTGGTGGCCTCCGGTTGCAGGTACCTCAATGTGGCCCGAAACCTTCCTGAATATCAATGACGGTCGTCGTGACCGTTATAGCGTGTTTGCTGAATTGGAGTCAAAGGTGAGCAAACAGGTGACAACGGTTATTGGTGTGCGCAACGAGCAAGTGCGAATGGATACAGGAAATGTCGTTGGATACTCCACAACATCAACGACTTACACTATTCCTGCCAATGCCTTTAACAGTCAGGAGCATACCAGAAATAACAGTAACTGGGACATAACCGCATTGGCAAAGTTCGAGCCAAGCTCTATCGAAATTTATGAGGTTGGTTACTCCCGAAAAACTCGATCCCCAAATCTCTACGAGCGTTATGCCTGGGCTACAAGCTGGATGGCCAGCGGGATGGTCAACTGGTCTGGTGACGGAAATGGCTACGTAGGGAATCTGAACCTCAGTCCGGAAGTTGCCCATACCCTGAGCATTTCGTCCGACTGGCATGACAGCTCCCGCAAGAGCTGGGAAATAAAAGTGACACCGTACTATACCTATATCAATGATTTTATCGGCGTTGAGCCTTACGGTACACAAACATGGACATGGACTGGTGGAAGTGAAACTCGCAACATCCTCAAGTTTGTGAATCACGACGCAAGGCTTTATGGTCTGGATATTTCAGGAAAAGTGGCTCTGTGGAAGAAAAACCCGTTTGGTTCTGGACAACTTGGTTGGAGCTTGGGATATGTACACGGTGAAGACCTCGATACCAGGAACAGTCTCTATCATATGATGCCTTTTAACGGTTATCTTACACTGGAACAGAGCGTTGCTGGATGGACAAATGCAATGGAACTGCAACTTGTCAGCAAGAAGTTTGAGACCGATCCACTTCGCTTTGAACCAAAAACGGCAGGCTATGCACTTGTAAATCTACGTACAGCATACCAATGGAAAAATCTGCGGATTGATTTTGGAATTACGAACTTGTTCGACAAGTTCTATTATCTTCCGCTTGGTGGGATCAACTACGATAATTTCTTGAATAGCAAGCTACCGCCAAGCACGAGAAGGGCTGCGGATTTTGAGCCACTTGCGGGTCAGGGCCGGTCGTTCAATGTTGGCCTTACACAAACATTCTGAATTTTAGTCCTCCGTGAGCAATTTTTTGCTGCAGAGTTAAAGAAATCACAACCTGATGAGTGGGGCATGGTCAGCATTATGCCCCGCTCATCAGAAGAGGACAGGCGAAATAAAGCGCACCATCAAGGAACAGAAAAACAAGGAGAAATAACCCATGAAGAATTATGGCGCACGACAATGGCTGCGTAATAACGGTGTGTCATGGCGGTAACTGAACTTGATATATATTGATCAAGAACATGGCAAGAAGCCATGCCTTTGATCAATTTGTTTATTGCAAGTCCCGCAGATGAAGAGCAAAAAGTCAATACCGTCGTTTGAGTTCCATGATTCGGCGATACGATTGTCCTATACGCTCCGGGGTAATGATCTTTTTTGCCAGAAGCGACTTGATGATTACGGTCGCTTTAGAGGCAATTGCTGGATCATACGCAGTATTGTTGCCAAAAAGAAGCATATCAACACCAGCATCAAGAGCAAGCTGGATGGCAGTTTCAAGACCATAATGGTCGGTAATAGCACGCATCTGCATATCATCACTGATCATCACTCCTTTGAAACCGAGCTTCCCCCTGAGCAGCCCGTCAATTGTAGCTTTTGAAAGCGTAGCGGGGTAGAGCGGGTCAAGGTTCCCGTTGAAAACATGGGCGGTCATGATAGCATCGCAATAGCCAGAGGCGATCATGGAACGATAGGGCTCCAACTCTTTTTCAGACCAGCTTGAGGTAATATCGGTAAAATCGCGATGCGTATCGGTCGTTGAACTACCATGGCCGGGAAAATGTTTGAGTACGGGAATGATTCCCTCTCCCCGATATGCGTCGCAGGTCAGACGAATATTGGTCGTGACAACCGCAGGGTCAGCCGAGAAACTTCTCTCAAGCTTGCCAATAACCGGATTATCGGGATTGCTGTTGAGATCGGCCACCGGCGCAAGATTCATCCCGATATGCAGGGCTCTCAGCGTTCTTGCAGTCTGCAATGCAGCAGCTCTGGTGCTGTCAGGATTGTTGAGCAGCCCAAGATGTTGAGCCGATACACTGGCGGGAAATCCTCTGGCCGGTTTGAGACGATTGACTCGACCACCCTCCTGATCAATGGCAATCAAGAGCGGTATCGCCGACAGCTTCTGCAGCTCCTTTGTCAGACGGGAGAGCTGCTCAGGAGTGCTGATATTCCTCAGCGGAGTACGAGAAGGAACATCATACTCAAACAACACCACGCCACCTATCCGACGTTCTGTGATATCGGCGGCAATCTCTGGAGCATCGGCAACAGTGAGCCCTCTGAAACCAACCATCAGCATCTGGCCTATTTTAATCACCAGACTATCAGGCTGGACTGCGCCAGAACAAGGCACTGCAAAGAGGCAGAAAAAGAGCAGCAACGCCGCAGACAACAATGGCTGTTTCTTCATGGGCAGAACCAATTATGCGGAACCCTTCACAACAATCAATTCACTCCCCGACATATCAACAACAACTCCCTCACCCTCCTGAACTTTTCCGGAAAGAATGAGTTCTGAAATTTTGTTGGTAATCTTGCGCTGCATCACCCTCTTGAGAGGCCGTGCGCCAAAAGCCGGATCGAAACCAGCATCAGAGAGCCATACAATGGCCGCCTCAGAAATCGAGAGAGTGATACGCTGGCGCAGCGCCGCCTCCTTGATATGATCGAACTGAATCAGAACAATCTTTTTCAGATCATCTCTGGTCAGCGGCGTAAAGAGGATAACCTCGTCAATCCGGTTGAGAAACTCGGGCCGAACCTTCTGCTTCAGCAACTGAAAGAGTTTTTCCTGCAAGCTCGAGAGTACCGATTCCCGATTTGCCCCCTCCAACCTCTCCATTTCAGACTGAATAAGCTGGGCTCCGATGTTGCTCGTCATGATGATGATGGTGTTTTTGAAATTCACCGTCCGCCCCTTGCTGTCGGTCAGACGCCCATCATCAAGAATCTGCAAAAGAATATTGAAAACATCAGGATGCGCTTTCTCAATTTCGTCGAGCAATACAACGGAGAATGGCTTGCGCCTCACGGCTTCGGTAAGCTGCCCACCCTCCTCATAACCAACATAGCCGGGAGGCGCGCCAACCAGGCGACTGACATTATGCGACTCCATATATTCGCTCATGTCGATGCGAATCATGGCATCCTCATCATCAAAAAGATAGTCGGCGAGTGTGCGGGCCAGCTCTGTTTTACCTACCCCTGTCGGGCCAAGAAAGATAAAGGAGCCTATGGGACGCTTGTCATCACCCATACCTGCCCGTGAGCGCTTGACCGCATCACTCACGGCAGTAACCGCCTCTTCCTGCCCGATAACCCGCTTATGCAGCTCATCCTCAATCAACAACAGCTTCTGCCGCTCCGACTGCAGCATCTTGCTCAGGGGTATCCCTGTCCATTTTGAGACAATATCAGCAATATCCTCAGCATCAATCTCCTCTTTCATGATCAGAGTGCCGGAAGATTTCTTCTCCTCAATTTTCAGACGATTCCCCTCCAGCTCTCGCTCAATGGCCACTATCTTCCCATAGCGGATCTCGGCAACTTTACCATAGTCACCCTGGCGCTCAAACTCCTCCGCCTGCACACGCAGCTCTTCAAGCTGCGATTTCAAGCTTCGTGAGGACTGTACCAGCTCCTTCTCGCTCTCCCATTTCACCTTGATAACCGTCTGCTCCTCGATGAGATTTGCGAGCTGTTTTTCTATCTCCTCCAACCTTTGTTTTGTATCGACAGTACTCATTATTTCAGGCATTTGATTACAAAGTGTGAATAAGAAATATTGTTGTAAATTTAACCCATAAAACATTAAATCCACTACAGGAATTTAAACTCGAACCTCTCAGACATAACGATGGGTAACATGCAAAAGTTCTCAATAGGTTCACTCTCAGTTCCTGACGACAACAGCCCGCTTTTTATTGCAGGGCCCTGTTTGATAGAAAACCGCGCCATGGCCATCGAAACAGCAGAAGAGCTGCAGCGCATCAGCCAGGCGCTGGGTGTCCATTTTATTTTCAAGGGCTCCTACCGCAAGGCAAATCGTACCTCCGGCAGCTCCTTCACCGGTATTGGAGATACGGAGGCGCTCGAAGTGCTTGCCGAAATTCGCGAGAGCTATAATATGCCGGTTATTACCGATGTTCACGAAACAAAGGATGTGACTCATGCAGCCCGTTATGTTGATGTGCTTCAGATACCCGCATTTCTCTGTCGTCAAACGGAGCTTCTTGTCGCCGCAGGCGAGAGCGGCCTGGCAATCAATATCAAAAAAGGGCAGTTCATGGCTCCGGATGATATGGCGCTGGCTGCGGCAAAAGTGGCACAGACGGGAAATAATCGGGTCATACTGACCGAGAGAGGCTCAAGTTTCGGCTATCACAACCTCGTCGTCGATTTCAGGGGAGTTGCCAAGATGGCTGAGTCCGGCTATCCGATACTGTATGATGCCACACACAGCCTTCAGCTTCCAGGAGCGGGTCAGGGAGTATCGGGTGGTGAGCGTCAGTATGTGATGCCCCTTGCCCGCGCAGCAGTCGCTACCGGTGTCGATGGCCTCTTTTTTGAGATTCATCCAAATCCCTCCAAAGCGCTCTCCGATGCCGCCACACAGGTGGCATTGGCTGATTTTGGAACAATTGTCAAACAACTGCTCCACCTCTACCGGTGTGTGCGCTCTCTTCATTCACTCTAAAACATCATACCCTTTTGGAAGGTTTTCAATATTTCGGGATGCAGCCCTCACAGGCTGATCCATCATCAAAAATCGATCAGGCGCTCAAAGCCGTCCGCGCCCTTATTTTTCCGGTTGACGGTGTACTGAACGGCAGCAGAATTACTTTCGACAGCAATGGGGGTGAACTCTGCTCAATTTCGGTCAGGGATGCCGTTGCCATCAAAGAGGCGCTGAAACAGGGAATACGTATTGCCGTGGTGTCGGAAAGAGATGCTGAAGGGTACCGCCCTTTGCTTGAGGCGATCGGCGTGCATGACCTTTACCTCAATGGTGAAAATCCGCTCTACTCTTATGACGCCTTTCGTCTCCGCCACAATCTTGATGATGAGGATTGCGCCTATATCGGCGATGATATTGGCGACGTAGCGGTACTCTCAAAAGTCGGCTTGCCTGCGACCGCTATTGACGGGGTAAATTATCTCCGGAACCGGGTCGGTTACATCTCGGGATATGAAGGGGGAAAAGGGTGCATAAGGGAGTTGGTCGAGATGATTCTCATCCGACAGGGCAAATGGCCTTACCTTGAGCAGGTTGAAGAGGAGGAGGAGAGATAAACCGGTTATCGCTCTTCAGTCATGGACTCCAGAGAGAGGGGGATTGAGGAGCAGTGCTGTTTCGGCAAGTGAGAGAATACCGACAATATTTGTGCCATGGTTCGGCTCAATATGCACATCTCCCCGATACTCTCTCCCCTGCTCAAGTGCAGACTCAAGCGCAGCAATTTTGCCAAGCAGACTGTACGCCGCAGATTGCGGCGTTGAACAGGCGACAGGTGGATTGCTCTCTCCATGCAGATAATAGCCCCCGGGAAGCTGGCAGAGGCCAGGATAGTCGTGCCAGTGGGTAATGGAAGCGCCCATACGGGCCAGATGGAGAGGAAAACCGGACTCCGGGTGTAACGTCATCAGGATGCTTGCCACCAGCGCATTGCCAAGTGCATGAGCAAGAATCGTCAGGGTGTCAAACGAGGGTTTGGCAATCGTCCCGGAAGAGAGCCCGGCAGGAGTCTTCAGGTAAGCGCGCCCCTTTCCGTCACGTTGTATCAGTCCAATCTCCACCAGATCTCCTTTGGGATCAAGATGGTTTTTTCTGCACCCCGACCTTGTGGTGATAACACGTATCTCTGGAACAGGCACAAAAATATCTCCTCTTTGCAGACGAACAGAAAGCAACCCTGCGCCAGCAGAAAGAAGAGCGGGCTCTACGGCAACCGGGCGTTGGCTGGCAAAAAAGCCATAACTCATACCGCTCCGCTGATCAAGATAGCGGGCAACAATCCGTTGATAAAAGGCACTTCGATAGTCAAGTCCCTGGGTTGAGGTATGCGTCAACAGTGAGGCATTATTGCTCCACAGAGCGCTGCACTGCATGAAATCTGTGGCAACCGTCTCAAACTCCTCTGTCCCGGTATGCAGCGCTCCCGGCATGATATCAAGCTCTTCCGCCCTTGGTGGCACCACCTGTGCGGTCAGTTTTGGCACCAGTGAGCAACGAACATCCTCTTGTAATGGAAAAGGTGTCGGAAAGGTGACCACTCCGCCATTCATGGTACAAATTGTCCATGATTGATCGGTCACATACACAAGGATATGAACCATATCACGGGCAAGCCTGCCCACAATGGCATCCAGACGCTGCTGTGGGGAGGAGTCGCGGGTAAGCGGTGCAGGCTCATCGTAAATGCCTACAATGATGTTGTTGTAGAGCGTTGTAACCCGATTGATAGCGAGCAGATCATCAGGAAAATACCCTGGGGCAAGAATAACAGTACCCGGCGAAAATCGCCCATCTTCTCCCGAGGCCTCTTCGGCTGAAAGAACAGATATGCCAAGCGACTCCATTGCCACAACGAGTGCGTTACAAAACTGCTCAAGCCGTGCGGAGAGACCCGGCGCAGGATAAAGTACAGGATGGAGCCGCCCGCACATCTCGTCAATGCTCAGCGGAGTATCCAGAGGAATACCAAGCAGGTCGTGGAGCGAGCTGGAATTGATGCTGTTACTCATGAAACTCTTTCAGGCGAATTCATTCAGAAAAGATAATCGGGCAGTTACTGTCCGAAGTTATGTTCGCGCCCCCAGAGCAGTTTTGTGCGGAGGATTTCGCTGTAATTCCGGTTTTCGTTGGCGACAAGATTAATGACCACCGGTGATTTTTTGACTGTGATACTCTCATGGGGCAAAAGCATTTTTTTCAAAATGCCATCGCAGTTGAGCGGAAAAGAGCCGTCAGGAGAGTCAACTGAAACGTTAATACTCTTTTCGTCACTGATAACAATTGGCCGTACCGTCAGCATGTGCGGACATATTGGTGTAATCACAACAACATTTGATTTCGGAGCTATAATCGGACCGCCGGCAGACATGGAGTACGCTGTTGAGCCGGTCGAGGTGGCAATAATAATACCATCCGCCCGGTATGAGCTGAGCAGCTCTCCATCCAGCTTTATGATAAATGTCGGTATGCGTGGATAAGCGCCTTTTTCGATGACCACATCATTCAGCGCACGAAAAGAGTGGACTTCATTGTCGATACGCACCGTCGCTTCAAGTTGCGAACGGGTATGAATGGTGTTCGTTCCCTGAAGCACCTTTTCGATCGCCGTAAACATTTCTGCCTGGGTAAACTCCGTCAGAAAGCCGAGGTAGCCAACATTAACCCCGATAACCGGCTTTGTTACCGCATAATGCGAAGTAAAAAGCAGGGTTCCATCACCGCCAAGTGATATAAATGCGTCACACTGTTTGCTGAGTTCTTCAATGGGAGCAGAATTGTCGAGATGCAGATGTTCTGCGGAGAGCGCCTCAAACACATAATCGACGCGCCTTGCATCCAGCCATTCAGCAAGCTGCCGGGCCAGAACCAGCGCATGGTCTCTTGAAACATTGATAACAATCCCGAATGTCATGACCGGTTCATCTCTTTAAGGGTTTGATAGAGCCGATTTGCCTCGCGGAAGCGCGTTTCAAGCTGCTCAAGCCGGAGTTGCCTGACCTCCTCGGAGAGCCGGGAGAGCTCTTTGGCAAAATTGTCAAGCTCATCGGCAATATTGTCGCTGTTTGTGGCAACAATATCGCGCCAGATATCCCATGAACTGCCCGCAAGCCTTGCCAGTGTGGCAAAACCGGGGCCTGACTTACTGATCGATTCACCACAGTAGCCCATCAAGAGCGTCGAAAGCAGTTGGGGCAGATGACTGACCTGGGCAATCACACGGTCATGATCATCGGGAGTCATGGAGAGTGTTGTACATCCTGCAGACTCAAGCAACCTGACAAGAAACTGCCCTTTTTCACCTGCAAGCAGACCATGATCATCACAAAAGATCACTCGCTTGTTCAGCAGAAGCTCTTCATGGCTCTCCCGGTAGCCTCTCTGCTCCTTGCCTGCCATGGGGTGCATGCCAATAAAAGGAAGAGCGAGTTCCCGAGCTTTCCGGGCAATGAGTGACTTGGTGCTCGATACATCGCTGACCAGTGTTGCGGGTGGAGCAAACTGCTTTATCTCCTCCAGAAGAGCAATATTGACCTCAACCGGAGCCGAAAGAATTAGCAGATCTGCGCTGTACAGGCGTTGCTTGTCTTCGATAAAAGAGTCGAGCCCCAGCTCTTTGACATCGCAACGGTCAGACTCGGTAAAGTTTGGATCAAACCCCTGAAAAAGAATTGAGTGCTCTCTGGCAAGCGGTGAGCTTTTTATTGCCCGCAAGAGTGACATGCCAATCAACCCAAGGCCAATAAAGGAGATGCTCCTGATCGGTGGTTCCACCATCATCCCCTTCAGTTTTGCTTGTTTGCCCGGCTTCCCGGAGCATCTATCGGCAAACCCTCCTTGCAGAGTGGGCACTCTTCAGGAGCATAGCTGATCACCTCCATCGAAAGCACCGAAAACTGGTCATCCGCAAGTTTCACCCCTCCATTGCTGCGGTCCACCACCGAACCCACGCCAACCAGCGATGCTCCGGCAGCGTTAATGAGGGCAATAACCTCGGCAACCGAGCCGCCAGTGGTTATCACATCCTCAATCACCAGCACTCGCTCACCAGGTTCAAGGCTGAAGCCTCGACGAATCGTCATCGCTCCATCTTTACGCTCGGCAAAAATAGTTTTTACATTGAGCTGACGACCAACCTCTGTCCCTACAACAATACCGCCAATGGCAGGGGAGATAACCGTTTCAATACCTTTATCGGCAAAATGCTCCGCAATGCTGGCGCAAACCGTCGTAAGATGTTCAGGATGTTGCAGAACCTTGGCACACTGAAAGTAGGTATTGCTGTGACGACCCGATGTCAGTTTGAAGTGACCATCGAGCAGCGCGCCGGTTGATTTGAAAACATCAAGCATTGTTGAAGTACTCATAAAAAAGCGTGTTGCTGGTGAATGTTATATATCAATGATTCCAAAGATAAAGAAGCCGCTCCCAAAAGCTAAAGGAAAACTTTTTGTTACCCGATCCTGTCGCAATGTTCCAGATATTCGCTGAGCAGCACACATGCCGCTGCACTGTCAAGCCGCCCTTTCTGCTGGCGCTCCTTTCTTGACCTTCCTGATGCAATCAGAATCTGGCGCGCACTCCTCGAAGAGTGGTGCTCATCAACAGTTTCTATCGGTAACAGCGGAAACTCTGCACGAAGCTCCTCAAGAAATCGGTCAACCACTCCGGTCATGGCATTGGTCTCATCACCGTCACTGAGCGGATATCCAACAAGAACCAACGCAATATCATCCTGCTTCACCATTGTCGCAAGGGCTTCGGAAAGCCCGGCACGGTCAAAAGTACCTACAGGCTGGGCAAAAAGCCAGAGGGGATCGCTCTTGGCCAGACCAATACGTTTTGTGCCATAATCAATGGCAACTACTCTCTTTTTTGGTTTCATGAGATAAGCAACTCTCTTGAAAATCTCTCCGTAACACGACAGCAATCAGAACAATATATCAATTGTACAATGTACATCTTCTCTCCAGTACCGCGAGCTGATTTTTTCCTGCCGTTATTATTGCTTACATTTTAAAGCATGGTTCATTTAATCAAACGCACCCTATGAAGCCGCATTTCTATTTTATCGGGGCTACCTTTTCGATACTCCTCTCCATCTATATCTTTATTTTTGGAACAGGGGTACACCATGAGCTGGTTGCCATTTTTATCGGGTTGTGGGCTCCCACCATTATCTGTGTGGGCATTTTCAATACACTGCTCGGCATTCTTGACGAAATGTGTTGTGCTCACAAGCGGATAGAGGATGGTCAGAGTTGCGGTCACAACCGTTAAGATCATGTTCTCTCCAGGCACACAGTCAGGGAGGTCCTGTTTATGAAACACGCCGGAGCACTCATGCTGGTTGGAGTGGGAGGCTTTCTGGGCTCTGTGACGCGTTATGGGGTAACACTTCTCGTTGCACCGGTTGTAACAGGCTTTCCGCTGCCAACACTGCTGGTCAACATTTTCGGCAGTTTTCTGATCGGCTTTTTGGGTGAGCTGGCCATTTCGACCACTCTCGTCTCCCCCGAAGCAAGGCTGTTTCTGGTCACCGGCTTCTGCGGGGGGTTTACCACCTTTTCCGCTTATATGTTTGAAAATACAGCTCTTCTCAAGGATGGCCAGCTTTTTTATGCATCCATATATCTTGCTGGCAGTATCGCAGGGGGATTTATTGCGCTCTATACAGGAACACTTCTTGCTAAACTTTGGACATAACGGAGTGAATTATGGACTTTCAGAATTTGGAGATGCTGCGGATTTTTGTTGGGGAACAGGCCCGGTTCGGTCACCGGCCACTCTATGAAGAGATTGTCCGTGAAGCCCGAACACATGAGATGGCGGGAGCCACTGCGCTGAAAGGGATGCTCTCCTACGGCCACGACATGGGGATCAAGAGCTCTAAAATCATGGAGTTGGGCACAAACCTTCCCATGATTATTGAAATTGTCGACTCTCCTGCAAAGATTGATGGATTTCTGCCAATCCTTCAAAAAATGGTCAGGGACGCGTCAGCACGGGTGCTGATTACCAGAGAACTTGTGCGCGCCGGAATCATTGAATAGAATAGAAATAAAAAAAGGGAGGTTGCAAGCCTCCCTTTTTTATTTATCGCATCTTCCGATAACTACTTCTCGGAAACCACAAGAGCGTTATAGTTTGCCTTGATAGTTTTTTCCAGATCCTCATCGGTGTGCACTGCGCTGATGAACATCGCTTCGAACTGGGATGGTGCTGTGTAGATTCCCTGATCGAGCAGTGAGTGGAAATACTTGCCGTGCTTTTTCACATTGGCGGTGATGGCGGTCGAATAGTTCACCACCGGTGTTCCGGTAAAGAAGAGGCAAGACATGGAGCCAACACGGTTCTGCACATAGTTCAGACCCAGTTTTTTCAGGTTATCGCTGAAGCCCGCCTCAATGATTTTTGCCTTTCTTTCTAGCTCAGGATATGGATCCTCGTCGATAAGAATTTTAAGGGTTTCCAGACCTGCAGTAAGTGCAAGCGGATTACCTGAAAGGGTGCCTGCCTGATAGACATCGCCAAGCGGAGCCACACGCTCCATGATTTCGCGTTTGCCACCAAATGCTCCTACCGGAAGACCGCCGCCGATGATTTTGCCCATGGTGGTCAAGTCAGGTGTAACACCATAGAGACTCTGTGCGCCACCAAGTGCTACGCGGAATCCGCACATCACCTCGTCAAAAATCAACACAATGCCTTCAGCGGTGCACAGTTCACGAAGTGCGGCAAGGAAGCCCGGCTGAGCCGGAATAACGCCAGTGTTGCCTGCGACTGGCTCAATAATGATAGCGGCAACCTGACCCTTGTTCTCGTTAACAAGCAGTTTTACCGACTCAATATCGTTGTAGGTTGCGTTGAGCGTATCCTGCGCGGTGCCTTTGGTAACACCAGGGCTGTCGGGAGCGCCGAGCGTCAGAGCGCCTGAGCCCGCCTTGATGAGGAAGCTGTCGCCATGGCCATGGTAGCACCCTTCAAATTTGATGATTTTATCGCGGCCCGTGTAGCCACGTGCAAGACGAACAGCAGACATGGTGGCCTCGGTACCACTGTTGACCATACGCACCATCTCAAGCGAAGGAACAATTTTGCAGAGAAGCTCGGCAATTTCGATCTCCATCTCAATCGGAGTGCCAAAACTGGTGCCGATATTTTTCAGCGTATACTCAAGCGCGGCAGTGATTCTGGGGTGCATGCTGCCAAGAATGAAGGGCCCCCACGAACCAACATAGTCAAGGTAGCGGTTACCGTCAACATCGGTCATGTATGCTCCCGACCCTTTCGCCATGTAGATTGGAGTTCCGCCAACCGATTTGAATGCTCGCACCGGAGAGTTTACGCCGCCGGGGATAAACTTCTTTGCTTTTTCAAAGAGTTCAATTGATTTGGTGAGTTGAGGCATGTCGGAAAATGCAGTTTAGGATTGAACAAGAGGTTACAAAAGTAAATAAAAAGTCTGCTCAAGATAGAAATACTCCAGAAGATATAAAACCCCCAAAAAATGGAGACATCGCTATTGCTGAAGCATTTGTGAGACGATAGCAAGGTTTTTGCGTGACCGGACATGTTCCAGATGCACTCCACAGTACTCATGCAGCAGATCGCAGAGCCTCTCAATATCGGCGGCATCGGCGTTGATGGAGTTACCTGCAGGATGGCGTGTAGCAGCAAGAGTGTTCAACTGCATGGCAAGGCGCACCGGAATGACCTGTTTTCTTGTAAAATTATCCCCCGACGCGCCGGGCAGAGCCAGGCCGCCAGGATTCATCACAAAATAAAGCTCTGTCAGTTTCATGGCGTTGATGGCAGGCAAAAGCTCCTCTCCGCTGAAGACGCATCTCTGCAGGGAGGGCTGAAAGCCAAGCACCGAGACAAAGCGCAAGAGAAACCATGCATAAAGCTGCCGAAAATCGACGCCAGTACGGTAAAGCTGCTCGAGGGTTCCTGCAAGCAGAGTGAAGAGCGGAAGACTTTTTTCGCCGTTTTCCGTGCTCTGCCTTACCAGATCAATGATTCGGTAAAGAATGGCAAAACGCTCCATATCCGGCTCGGGAACCATTGGGCTTAAAACAAGGTTCCCGTCACTGACGAGCTGAATATCGCGGCTGCTTTTTTTATAGAGGACAAGGTCAACAACATTGCCCGCGCTGAAGAGACCCGAGAGCTTGTTTTTTGGGTTGCGTGCGCCTTTTATGATAACCGACATCTTGCCGAACTCACGGGTGTAGATTGAGCAGATCTTTGATTGGTCACGGTATTTTGTTTCCCGCAAGATGGCGGCACGGGTTTTGACGATCACAGCCTGAACTTTTATATGTTGTGAAATATAATTATATACAAAAACGCTGCACTCTGCGGCAAACTGAATTTTTAAAGAGTAAAGAAATCGATTAATCAAGGAGAAAATAGAGATGCCGACTTACCAGTATCGATGCAAAACATGCGGAAATGAGCTTGAAATAGTCCAGAAAATGAGCGCCGATTCTCTGACCATCTGTCCGAAATGTGAAAAAGAGACGTTTGAGCGGGTCATTACAGCCGAAGGCGGATTTGTGCTGAAAGGATCCGGGTTTTACAAAACAGACTACGCCAAGAGCAAACCTGCGTCAGCGCCTGCTGCTCCCCCGTGTGCCACTGCGGCCTGTTCTGGCAGTTCTTGCCCAATGGCAAAATAGAACACCTCAGCTTCGCAGCCTCAAGTTAAGCCTTCCTTTCTCAGGGGAGGCTTTTCTGTTTTTTGAACGGGTTCTCCTTTGCTCTCCAGGCAAACGTTGAAAGATTGATGCTTTTGTTTCCCCTGAAACTTTCGGGGTACTGTTTCCCCTCGACATTTCCCGTTACCTTTACCCTGCCGAGGATGCCATCCGTGAAAAAAATGCGGATCATATCCCCGCTCGAATAGTTGATTCCCGAAGGTTTCCGGTTCTCATTGTAGAGGTGATAGAGGCTTTCTGCCTGACTGGAGAGTGTTATTCCTGTTATTTTCGATTTGTTGTTAAGCAGTACCACCATTTTTTTGCCGCTGAACTGGTCATAGACGAGTGGCGAAAGGGAGAGTGTATCCTGTGCAGCAAAAAAAGCATTGTTTATGACCTGTATTTCATCAATGTGTTTGCGTTTTCCGCCCCCGTCAGACTCTTTGAGATGCAGCAGGATAGTGTCGCCGCTGATCTGCTGTTCATTGTGCCAGACAAGGACATCGTCGTAGAGCCAGATTTGGCTGGTTGCCTTATTGACCACAGCTCTCCGTGATTTGCCGACAAGAGAGTTATCCACCATCCGGCCACGGACGTTCCCGCTTAATTCTCCGATCTCTCTGTCAGGGTAGTAGACTCCATGTTCACCGTAGATTTCAAGCGAATTGTCGGTCATAAAAACATTGCCGTCCAGTACGATTTTGTTCTCCTGCTCGTAATCGGTGGCGCGGTCACATCGCAATGTTATTGTGCCGTCCAGGAACACCACATTGCCGGTAACCATACGGTAGTTCCCTGCTTTTGTCTGGCCCCCTTCGATGGTATCGGCATGCTGGAGAATAATTTTCTTTTTTTCTGCCCGTAATGTATTATGGTTCACAACCGGGAGCACAATCGCCTGAAGCGTCGCTATACAGGCGGTCAAAAACATCAATGAAAAAAATCTTTGCATGGATAAAAGATAATGATTGGCGGCATCCCGGAGATGGCTTTCCTCTAATGTAACAAAGCTTTGTTTTTACTGTGAAAAAATTACTATTGACCTCTGGCGGTAAGCCTGCCACCCTTTTGCTTGCTCCCCTTTATGATGCACTGAAAAAAAACGGGAATTACAAGCCGGTAGTGATGCTTGCAGCACTGGAGGGTGTTGAACCAATCAGCGCAGACCTCGCAGCCCGCTTTGGTCTTGGCGAAGCGAGTCATACCATCATGCTTCCGAAAGGCACTCCGGTTGAACAGCTTGCTTCGGTCATGACCGGTGCGGAAAAAATTATGCTGAGCGAACAACCCGACCTTGTTCTGGTCTGCGGCAGCGACAATGCAGCTTTAGGGGCAGCCATTACCGCTGCAAAACTTGGACTGCCCGTTGCCGCCGTCGATGCCGGGCTGCGAAGCTATGAGCGTTCAGACGCCAATGAGGTTAACCGCGTCGTCATTGATGCCATGGCCGACTTCCACTTTGTCAGCGAACACAGCGGGGAATATAACCTGATCAACGAAGGCGTCGCCGATGAGAAGGTCTTTTTTGCCGGAAACCTCATTGTCGACAGCCTTGTCGGCCTGATGGAGCAGGCAAACGACCAGGATGTCTCGGTGGTTCCAGACATCAAACCGAAAAAGTATGCTCTTCTGCTCCTGAATCCAGTGGGTCGGTTCTCCGGGAAGGAAGAGCTTGAAATGATGCGTCGTCTTCTGGCAGAGATTTCCAGTGGCATAACGGTTCTCATGCCGCTCGCTGCCGGACTTGAATTGTTCATGCAGCAGCACGGTATGAGTGACTCGTTCAGCGCAATAGAGGGAGTAAAACTGATCGAAATCCCGGCTCACACCTCGCTGTTGAAGCTGCTCAGGGATTCCATGCTGCTGCTGACCGACATTGAAGAGATGCAGTCGGAAGCCACCGTGATGAATGTTCCCTGCCTCACCATCATGGAGAGCTCTTCGCGCCCTGCAACCATCGAAATTGGCACCAACCTGCTTGTCGGCCTCGATGAGGATGATATCAAAAACCGCATTCACGACATTCTGCATCCCGGTTCACATCAACACATCACAAGCCGCTCAAAAATTCCCGAGAAATGGGATGGGGCCGCTGCCGGGAGAGTTGTAGCCGTGCTGGATCGAGTGCTGAAGGATTGAGTCAATGCCTTGCCATAATTGCTCCGCGCCCACCTTTCACTTTATGATGAATTTTCGGTAGTTTAGACCAGGCAAAAAGTAAAATCAACCCATTATACCATTGCTATGTACTGGGATATAAAAAAAGTAAAGCCACTGCCCGACTATAAAATCTACGTCGAGACGAGGGCTGGGCGAAAGGGTATATTTGATGTAAAACCCTGTCTTGATTTCGGGGATTTCAGGGAACTGCGTGACATCAACTATTTTAATCAGGCAGGTATACAAAATGGTGCGGTTACCTGGCCGCACAAGCAGGATATTGCTCCTGAAACATTGCTTGCCGAAATGCAGCCTGTTGATAAACCTGTTTGAGTCTTCTCATCAAAACAACCCGGAGTCAATCAGTGAGTGGCAACCAGACAGATCTTACCTTTTTTACAAACGACGGAAACAAGACACTTCTCGACAGGTTCAAGGCCACCCTTGCTGATACCTGTTATTTTGATGTTCTGGTTGGCTACTTTCGTTCAAGCGGTTTTTATCAGCTTTATGATGCCATCGAACCGCTTGAAAAAACAAGAATACTTGTCGGTCTCGGGCTTGATAACGAGACCCATTATGCCATCACCGCGTCTCAAAATCAGGGGGTTCTGGATTTCGACTCCCACAGCAACATAAAAAAGCAATTTCAGTCCACGCTTATCGGGGAGGTTGAAGAGTCCGGCGAAACAGATCAGCGTCTTGAAACGGGGTTGAAAAAGTTTATTGAGTTTCTCAAGAGCGAATGCCTTGCCCCGGAAACAGACAAAAAGAACGGCGGTAATGGCCGAAAGCTTGAAATTCGTGCCTTCCCGTCAAAAAACATTCATGCAAAGGTCTATATCGGACGATTCAAACCTGACGATCGCGACTTTGGTTTTGTTGTTACCGGCTCAAGCAACTTCTCCTATTCAGGTCTGGTTGCAAACCGGGAATTCAATGTTGAACTGCGTCAGCGCCGCGATGTGGAGTTCGCACTTGAGCAGTTTGAGTCACTCTGGAAAGAGTCGGTCGATATTTCGGAAGAGTTTGTTGACACCGTTGAAAACAAAACCTGGCTCAACGACCGCATTACGCCTTATGAGCTCTACCTGAAGCTCATCTACGAATACATGCAGGAGGATATCAACCTCCAGAATGATATTCAGTTGTTTCTGCCGTACGGCTTCATGCCGCTGCAATACCAGCAGCAGGCGGTTGTACAGGCGCTTAAAAAGCTGAACGAGTACAATGGCGTCTTTTTGTCTGACGTCGTTGGCCTGGGGAAAACCTTTATTGCAGCTCAACTCTTGCAGCAGGTGAGGGGGCGAATTCTGGTGATCTGTCCGCCTACGCTTACGTCGTACTGGGAAGAGAGCCTGCATGACTTCAGGGTTCCGGCAAGAGTTGAGTCTTTGGGGAAGCTTGATCACATCATTCAATTCGGAATTGATCGCTTTGATTATGTCGTTGTTGATGAGGCGCACCGTTTCAGGAATGAACGTACCCGCTCTTATGCCGACCTGCTCGATATTTGCCGGGGCAAAAAGGTGATTCTTGTGACAGCAACGCCGATGAACAACACCATCGACGATATTTTTGCCCAGCTCAAACTCTTTCAGGCTCCGAAAAATTCCACAATACCCGGCATCCCGAATCTCGATAAATATTTTCAGACACTGAAAAAAAGGTTTGACGGAATCGAGCGGAGTGATCCAGAGTACAAGGAGAGAATCAAGGAGGTCTCCCGTGAGATTCGCGAGCGGATTCTGAAACATGTCATGGTGCGCCGGACGCGGAAAGATGTTCTCACCTGGTTCAAGGAGGACATGGTACGCCAGAACCTCGGCTTTCCACAAATGCAAACACCGCGAAAGATTGTCTATCGCTTTGAGGGTGAACTTGAGCAGACCTTTAACACCACCATCACGCTTTTGCAATCCTTCCTCTACACCCGCTATATCTCGTTGCTCTACTACATCGGCAGCAAGCAACTCTCGGAATTTGAAAAGCAGCAGCAGCGAAATGTGGGTGGCTTCATGAGAGGTATTCTGATAAAACGCCTCGAAAGCAGTTTTTATGCCTTCCGAAAAACGCTTCGTCGTTTTGTTGAGTCTTATGAACGTTTCATCCGAATGTTTCTGTCTGGCACGGTGTATATCAGCAAGAACATCGATGTTTACGATCTGCTTGAAAATGACGATATCGAAAAGCTTGAAGCTTATGTAGACGCTGAACGGGCCAGTAAATATCAGTCAGTGGATTTTAGAAAGGAGTTCCTGACGGATCTTCAGCACGATCTTGAACTTCTCAAGCGGCTTGAAGCGCTCTGGCTCAGCGTTGATGAAGATCCAAAGCTTGATGTTTTTCTGCAATGCCTTCGCACAGACAAAGAGTTGAAACATCGCAAGCTGGTGATCTTCACCGAATCACGCGAAACCGGTGAGTATCTCTTTGATCGTTTGAACAATGAGTATCCCGGCAAGGTACTGTTCTTCAGCAGTAAAGGCTGCCTTGGCGGCACATCAGGAGTTGCAGGCAAGCGTTTAAATGGTCGAGAGCTGATTCAGGCCGCGTTCGACCCCAACTATAAAGCGCCGACGGACGATCTGCGCATTCTTATTGCTACCGATGTGCTTGCTGAAGGGATGAACCTCCACCGGGCAAATATTCTTGTCAATTACGATCTTCCCTGGAACCCCACCAGAGTGCTTCAGCGTGCAGGGCGACTCAACCGGCTCGGAACAGCACACACCGATATTTTTATCTACAACTTTTTCCCGACCAGCCAGTCGGATATCCATCTTGGTCTTGAAGTCAACATCACCAACAAGATCCAGATGTTCCATGCCATTCTGGGTGAAGATGCCAAATATCTTTCTGACGGAGAAGAAATTGGCAGCCAGGAGCTGTTCGATACCCTGAACAACATCCGATCGTATACCGGCGAAGATGAAGAGGGCGATTCGGAGCTCTTTTACCTTGATATGATGCGAAACCTCAGGGATGAGAACCCCCAGCTTTTCGAAAAGATAAAACGGCTTCCCAAAAAAGCCCGTTCAGGCAGGCTTGTGGATGCTGCCGAAGGGAACCGTCTGGTCACCTTTTTCAGGATCGGAAAGCTGAAAAAATTTTACAGCAACCTGCAGGGAAGACCCTCTGAATGTACCTTTTTTGATGCCGCACGCGCCCTCGAATGTTTGCCCGACACCCCGCGTCATGCTCTCCCTACAGACTATTATCACCTTCTGGAGCTGAACAAGCAGCAGTTTCAGCTTGATGTACAGCAGGAAGTTGCATCGGCAGAGAGTTTGGGCGGAGGACGTTCCAATACCAGTTACATCGAACATCGTCTCAAGGATAAGGTCTTCAAAAACTGCCAGAAGTTTACCGATAGCGATGAAGAGTTCATTGATGCACTCCTCAAAATGATTGTGCGGGGTACCATTGCTAAAAAAATCGCACAAATCGTGCGCAAAGAGCTGGAACGAACGCTCAATCCGTTGGAAGTGATAGCCATCCTGCGGAAACAGATCAGGGTCGTAGACACTGCGGACACAACCGCCAAAACAACCGCATCCGCTAAACGGGAGGTCATCCTTTCCGGTTACCAGATTGCACAACAGTCCTGATTCATTATGGAAACAACACAGGCCAAAGAGCTGATCAGTGATATTTTTCAGAAAAGGTTCCGGCGGGAGCATTACCAGCTTTTTCTGCGCAATCTGCTGAATGATATAGAGCTTCGTGACAAACATTATCTGGGAAACCTTATTCCGCCCGCCTTCAAGGAGCAGGTTTCACAGTACTGGCGCATTGGCAAATATGTTGATCCTGACGGCCACGAGATGGATC
>CAJAAV010000148.1 GCA_903937835.1 uncultured Chlorobiaceae bacterium
GCATGGGATTTAACCTTGGACGCGAGCTGCTCAATAAGAGGCCCGAGTGATTTGCCATTATAGAAAATGTCCACATACTTTGTTCCAGACTTTATGTTATCAAGGATACCCTATCAGACCTTGTAGAACTGCTTAACCTGCCACGACCCGTCAGTTCATCAAAAACAGGTCGCAACGAGCCCTGCCCTTGCGGAAGCGGTATCAAATATAAAAACTGCTGTGGATGATTCATCCCGTAGCCTGCGGATAACGAATCTGAATGAGAACTCAACATCCCGCCGAATCAGGGGACGAATCATATCTGCGGTGCGGTAACTGCCAGCGACCGGTAACGAAGCTGAGAAAGGAGAGAGCTGCCAGTCTGGTGACAGCGTTTAAAATATTGAATGCTGAAACGGCGAGGATGCCTTGAATCCCGGCTTTGTGGTTTCTGAGGCTATGAGTATTGCCTTGCATGTTGCAGAATCCACAAAAACCGAGCAGCGCATTGCTCATACCATCAAGAGACTCACATGCCTAAAAAAGCTCTCTTGACCTCCTGATTATTCAGCAGCTCTTCACCCGTACCGGTCAGCACTATCCGGCCGGTTTCAATAACGTAGCCTCTGTGGCTTATGTTCAGTGACTGGTAGACATTCTGTTCGACAAGGAGCACTGTCACGCCATTATTGTTGATGGTGCGGATAGCTCCAAAAACCACATCGGTAAAGAGAGGTGATAACCCCAGACTCGGCTCGTCAAGAAGAAGAAGCTTCGGATTTCCCATAAGCCCCCGTCCTATAGCGAGCATCTGCTGCTCACCACCGGACATGGTGCCACCCAACTGGGTGCGGCGCTCGGCAAGTTTTGGGAAAAGAGCAAAGACTTTTTCGAGGTTACGATGAGAATCTTTATGGCAGAGGTAGCCTCCCATCATCAGATTTTCGACAACGGTCATGTCTGGAAAAATCTTGCGTCCCTCTGGAACGTGAATAATGCCTTTATTGACAATAGTGTGGGCTTTCAGACCTTGCAGTGATTCACTCTTCCAGGTGATGGAGCCACTGTATTTGATGATGCCTGAGATTGCCTTGAGCATGGTGGACTTCCCGGCGCCATTGCTCCCCACAACAGAGACAATCTCACCTTCCCCAATCGTAAGGTTGATTGACCGCAGAACAGACATCTCTCCATATCCAGCATTAAGATTTTGAATATCAAGCATGGTGACCACCTCCAAGGTATGCGGCTATGACGTCAGGATTATTGGTAATCTCTTCGGGGTTGCCCTCTGCAAGCATCTCGCCGGAGTTCAGAACCACGATCCGGTCACAGATTGAGGTGACTGCTTTCATATCATGCTCTATAAAAACAATGGTGGTACCACGTTGGCGGATAGTGCGGATAATGTCTAGAATCGTATCCGTTTCAGTATGGTTCAAGCCACCACATATTTCATCGAGAAGCAAGAGTTTTGGTTCAGTTGCCAGCACCCTGGCGAGTTCAAGCTTCTTTTTAAGACCAATGGGCAGTGACCCGGCAGATTTTGATGCGTAATCTGTTAACCCGACCCTCTTTAACTGCTCCATGGCGTTCTCCTCCGCCTGACGGGCTTTATTGGTGACAGAAAACGCTCCGACCATGACATTCTCAAGCACGCTGAGACTTCCCAAAGGCTTCACCCTCTGCCAGGTACGGGCCATACCCAGGCGGCAAATCTCATCGGGACGAAGATCATTGATTTTCTTGGTATCGAAAATTACCTCGCCCGAGGTTGCCGGGAAAAAACCTGTAATGCAGTTAAACAGTGTGGTCTTTCCTGCGCCATTTGGACCGATAAGACCAACAATCTGCTTTTCATCAACAGAAAAAGAGATATCCAGGACCGCTACATTCCCCCCAAAATGCTTGCTCACATGGCTTATACGCAAAAGATCTTGTATCATTTGGTCCTCCGGAAAAGCCCAAGAATACCTTTGGGCAGATAAAGAATGCAAAGCACCGTAATGATTCCGTACACCAGCACATGTGCATGCGCAAGATTTTCTTTTAGAAAGATGCCGAGAGCTGAGGTTTCGGAGACCAGACCAGCCTTGACCAGCGTATCACCAAGAAGATTTGAACGAAGCATTTCGGCCAGTGGCACCAGCAGAAGAGCCCCGACAACCGGTCCCCACAATGTCCCGACACCTCCAATAATGGCCGTCAGAATAATTTCTATGGAGAGCCGAAGATCAAGAACTGCGGAGGTGTCAATAAAGCGAATGTAAAGGCCATAGAGAGAACCAAGAACCGAGGTCAGAGCTGCTGAAATAAGCAAGGACTTGTTCTTGTAGTACGAGAGATTGATCCCAAGTGATGAGGCGGCATCCTGATCCTCACGAATTGCCTGCAGGTAGTACCCGGTTTTTGACGTTCTAAGGTATGCCGTTATGCCAAGAGTCACAACAAGCACCAGTAACATTCCATAATAAAAGGGGTTCTTGCTGTTCAGGTCAAGCCCCCACAACGAGACATCGGAGAGCAGAATACCCTGCGCTCCCCCGGTAAAATCAAAGTTGAGCACTGAAAGACGAACAATTTCAGCCACAGCAATAGAGGCAAGGCCAAAGTAGTGGCCACGCAAACGAAAAACAATGGAGCCGGTAATGAGCGCAATAATGGAGGCTGCGATAATCCCCAAAGCCACACAAATCAGCGGATTAAGCGTTGGGTAGATCGTCAGCAGAATCAGTGTCGTATAGGCGCCTGCTCCGAAATAGGCAGCATGACCAAAACTGTACTGTCCGGCATACCCGCCGAGAATATTCCATGCAGAAGAGAGTGCTGCCATCATCAGCACGGAAATCAATATTCCTGTAATGTAGGGGTTCTCACCAATGACAAGTGGGAGTGCAAAGGCTGCGGCTGCAAGAATCGTTATAAGAGCGATCTGTTTCATGATTGGCCTCCCTTATTCCCGAACAGCCCTTGCGGACGAAACAGTAGTACCGCCAGAAAAATCATAAAGACCACAACATCTTTCCAGTCAGAGGAGAGATAGGTAGAGGACATAGATTCAACAACACCAATAATAACCCCCCCGACACCCGCTCCAACAACTGAGCCAAGACCACCTAGAACGCAGATGGTAAATGCCTTCAGAAGAAAACTGTGACCAGCAAGTGGATGAATGTAGTAGGTTGGTGCAATGAGCGCACCAGCGGTTGCCGCCAAAGCCGTGCCAATACCAAAGGCGATGGCGCTCATCTTTGCGACATTGATGCCCATTAACTGCGCCGCTTCGCGATTCTGGCTTGTCGCCCTTAACGCCATACCTGTTGTGCTTTTGGATAGAAAAACGTAGAGAATCGTAATAATAACGCAGGTAATAAGAAATGAGAGGAGAAGCGGCACCGATATTGAAATTCCTCCCGCGAGATTGAACGCGCTGCTTGAGTAGGATGTCGTCAATATCTTGGGGTCACTGGTAAAGGCAAGAAGCGCTGTATTGCTCATAATCAAACCAAGACCGATGGTCAGCAGAATCTGGTTTTGATGGGGATGATTGATCACCCTGTTGATAAGGAGCTTTTCCAGTACATAACCAAACAGAAAGGCTGTTGGAATAATCAGCACAAGCGAAAGATATGGATCAATATGCAGCAGGGTAAAGGCAAAATAGGCAAGATACATCCCAAGCATCATAAGATCACCATGCGCGAAGTTACTGATGTTCATCACGCCAAAAACAAGGGACATCCCGATCCCTGCAAGGGCATAAACTCCTCCTGTCAGTATGCCTGACAGGAGTGGCTGAAGAAATGACATAGTGATTTTGTTTGTGTAATAAACTCTTCCGAAAGTAAAAGCGCCTCAGGCACGATTGCCGGAGGCGTCATCAACAGCGATCTTATCGTTTAAACGGATAAACAAGCTTTTTCTTGCTGAACTGCGGAGGATAGACCGTTTCGTATTTACCGTTCTGAATTTGCTGTACCAGCATCTGATGGTTGTTCTGATTGGTAAAGCCGGTGTAGTCTGCAAATTTTACATCTCCCATAATGCCATTCCAGCTTCCGGCCTTGAGAGCTGAACGAAGTGAAGCCGAATCTTTTGACTTTGAAGCGGTCTGTGCCATAATCCTGATAGCCTCATAAGCACAGGCTGCATGATAGGATGGCTCTTTACCAAATTTGGTCTTGTAGCGACTGCCGAAATCAGCGGCACCTGGCCAGTTGACATCATCAGTCCATTGAGTGGCTGAGACAACTAAATTGGATATCTCCGTCTGTTGAGCAAACTGAGCTGTGGTATAGCCTGCGCCTGCACCAAGAAAAGCCTTGGGGGCAAGTCCTATCTCTTTTGCTTGACGCATAAGGAGAATAGCATCGGCATCATAAGAGACAAGGAAAACAAGATCAGGATTTTTTTCTTTGACTTTTCCCAGTGAGGGGCGATAGTCTGGCTGACCCTGCTGGTACTTTTCGTTGGCGACCTCCTTCAAACCCATCTTTAAAGCATTTTCCTGGGCTGTTTTCACTGTTGATACACCGAAATCAGTTGCTGCATAGACAAACGCAATTGTTTTAGGCTTATATAACTTGACAGCTTCCATAAGAACCCTGGAATAGACGTTTGCAGGAGCATTCAGCCTGAAAACATTCTTGTACCCTTTCATGGTAATCTCCTCCTTGGCAGCAGCAGGAACGAGTAGTGGCACCTGATACTGGTCAGCCCTTGATGCAACGACATTGGCACAACCAGATGTATAGGGGCCAACAACGCCTATAACGGCATCCCGTGTTACCAGCTTTTCATAAGCAGCAAGTGCATTTTTTGGGTCACCACCATCATCTTCCTTGATCAGTTCAACCTGAATACCCTTTGCTTTCAAATCCTCAATTGCCATAGTTGCGCCATTGGTGAGATTTTCACCGATCTGAGCCTCTTTGCCAGTAATCGAATTGATGAAGCCGATCTTGACTGGCGCGGCATAGACCAGCATCGGAAAAGCCAGCAGGGCGGCCGCAACTATTGATGTAAACTTTTTCGTCATAACTGTTCCCTTGTTTAGTTTGGGTTAAGCCAATAGAATAAATGCCAAGAAGATCAAGCACCAACTCGATTTTTCAAAAAAATCGAACATTAGTAACATAACACTATATAAGAAAAAAAAGTGATACATGGTCATGGTCAAGGCAA
>CAJAAV010000149.1 GCA_903937835.1 uncultured Chlorobiaceae bacterium
ATAATATATCCCCTATCCGGTGTATGTTTCTCGCCACCATCGCTAATTTTACATAACGCTTGAATCCGTCAATTCCACTATCTGGGCATATATCTAATCCATGCACTTCCAGTGCATTTATCGCTGACTCCACTGCCGAATGTGCTTTTCTTGCCTTTATGAATTCTGGTTCTTGTTCTATGGCTTTTGCAACCGCAGAAAGTTTTCCTTTTCTTGGCAATGCTACTTTATCCAGTATTTCTTTTAACTTTTCCTGGTTATCCGGTGAATGAAATCCCTTATCAAAGCTCACTTGTTTTAAATTCGGAAATTTCTCTAGCGTCTCTTTCACTATCTCTACTGCAATTTCGCTGTCATCTTGGTCTTCCATGACTTTTGTAGTCAGGATAAATCCATGCTGATCTTCCACAATTGCCACCTTCACACCCAGTTCTACGGGTACACCTGCCTTGCCCTTGCTAATCCACTCGGTGTGCGTTTCAAACAATGAGAAAACTTTCTCTTCATGCGGTATCTTTTCTCCCAGTATGACTCTTCGACGGATCTGGTCTATCTGGCGGTCTGCATGAACCATAAATTTTTCAATTTCCTCTTTGCACGCATCAAATTTTGGCTTGCTCATTTCATTCTTAACGCTAATCTTTTCAAGCTCTAAGAGTGTTTTTCGCGCTTTATCCAGATAGCTTTGAGCGCGATCAATGTAGGTTTGATGTGCTGCTTTGGTGAGCGCCTCGTTCTTCTCCTGTTTTTCAGTGTCCTTTGACTTCGATCGCCTTTTGAATTGAGTCACGCGCATGGCCTGTTTGATATCTTTAATGTTTTTGACAGATTGACGCCAGCCATCAAACCCCAGTAATACACAGAGTAACGCTATCAAATAAATGATCTTTCGCATGGCATCAAAAAGCAGATTGGTATCTGTTGGATAGTGAACATCCGTTTCAACGACAAAAGAATCGCAACGCGCATTCAGGATAGGTTCGGAGGGTTCATTGTCAGTTGAATCAGCCAATACAAGTTGATGACCACTTTTAACAATCAACTGATTAACTTCATCAAGCAATTCGGGGGTGAGTAATCTAACATTGTCCTTGATTGTTTGAAGGTGATAATGGATATTATCCATAGCATTATGACCCAGCATTGCACGAAGGGTGGCATGCTGATTGATAAGCTCAAGAAGTCGGTCATAATCGATATTCAGATCAAGACGAATGATGCCGCAAACAAGAATAGCCCACAAATTCATACCAGGACGACCATTTGTTTTACTGACTTTGTGAGAAATTTTAAGTTGAAGCAAAGCAAAAATTGCATTTCTCAGGTCAATATTCACATAAATAAACTGCAAACCTTTAAGGATTCGAGGAATATCATCACGGGAGTTGATATCGAATTTGATGTTTGAAACATCGACTTCACCGATAGATAATTGCTGAGGTTGAACAACGCGCATGATAAGTAGCTTTATAACTGAAGTGTCAATTTTATGTGAGTGATACACACATTGTGAGAGCAATTATAGCTAAAAGAATACACCGAAGCGCGAAAAAAGATGAATACTTAATAAGATAAAGAAAAAAATAATAAAAAGATAACGATAAAAAAATGTTCAGGGCGGGATGTGCCTAAAAAATTAGCAGAAATGGCGATTTTTAAAAATCTTCGTTGGGGAAAAGTAATGTAACATCTTGTTTTTGTTTAATAAATAGGGTTTTCGGTCAGGCACTATGTAGCCAGTCGTATCCAGTACCCCTTCGATCTCTGAGTCGTCGAGTCTAAGCGGGAGAATGTATTCGCGGTTCTCGCTGAAGGCTCTTGCTTGAGCTGCACGTCGTTCATGGCTTGTCC
>CAJAAV010000150.1:0-27500 GCA_903937835.1 uncultured Chlorobiaceae bacterium
ATATCATTATGACCAAAAAGAATGAACTTGCCTCATTATCAGTACCGGATCATCGCGAAATAGCCAAGGGCACATTAAGAAGCCTCATTCGGGCTGCTGGATTGACAGTAACTGATTTTGTTGATGCAATATAAAATACGTTGGAAGATGTGATTTCCAGGGGCGTATTGCAATACGCCCTTACTGGCTGTTTTTGGAGATCCTACAACCGTTTACGGTTATCAATGACCCGCTGCGCCTTGCCCATGCTGCGTTCAATGGTGCCTGGCTCAACCAGCCGGATGGTTGCGCTGATGCCGAGAATGCTTGAAATATTTGCCTTGATCCGCTTGCGAAGTCCCTCAAGCTCTTTTACCTCGTCTGAGAAGAACTGCTCCTCAATCTCTACCCTGATTTCGAGGGTGTCGAGGTTGTTTTCACGATCAACCACCAGGAGGTAGTGCGGCTTGGTTTCACTCATCTCAAGCAGTACCGATTCTACCTGTGACGGGAAGACGTTGACGCCGCGAATGATGAGCATATCGTCGGAGCGGCCCACGCATTTTTCCATGCGCACCAGCGTGCGGCCACACTCGCACGGTTCGGCGTGGAGACGGGTCAGGTCGCGGGTACGGTAGCGGATGAGTGGCATCGCCTCTTTGGTTGCGGGAGTAAAGACCAGTTCGCCAAGCTCGCCATAAGGAAGCACTTCGCAGCTCTCCGGGTTGATGATTTCGGGAATAAAGTGATCTTCAAAAATGTGCATCCCCTTCTGGCAGTGGCACTCCATGGAGACACCGGGCCCGATGATTTCGCTCAGGCCGTAAATATCGTAGGCTTTGATGCCGAGGAGCCGCTCAATTTGAGACCGCATCTCTTCAGTCCAGGGTTCTGCACCGAAAACACCCGCTTTCAGCTTGATATTCTTTGGATCGATCTTCTCTTCGACAAGCGCTTCGCCGAGATAGGCGGCATAGGAGGGCGTGCAGGCCAGTACTGTGGAGCCGAAGTCCTCCATGAGCTGAAGCTGTTTTTTTGTATTGCCGCCTGAGATGGGGATAACCGTTGCGCCAACTTTTTCGGCGCCATAGTGCAAACCGAGACCACCGGTGAAGAGTCCGTAGCCGTAGGCAACCTGGATGAGGTCAGACTTGCCTATTCCAGCCATAGTAAGCGATCGTGCCACCACTTCACTCCACATCTGGATATCGTTATGGGTGTAGCCGACAACCGTTGATTTTCCTGTCGTGCCGCTGGAGGCATGGATTCTCACAATGTCTGTTTGCGGTACCGTAAAAAGGCCAAAGGGATAGTTGTCGCGCAAATCCTGCTTGGTGGTAAAGGGGAGTTTTTTCAGATCGTCGATGGTGGTGATGTCGCCCGGTTCGATACCCTTCTCCTGGAGCTTTTTGCGATAGAATGGAACCGAGTCATAGACTCTTCTCACCATTGCAGCGACCCGTTCTCCCTGAAGTTTCAGGAGCTCTTCACGCTCCATACACTCGTACTGCTTATTCCAGATCATGTTGCTGTTGCTTGAAGTTGAGATAATGCTTGTCCAATTCGGAATGCACGGATGTTCATGGCTGTGATATCGGCCCCTTTTGCCTGAAAAAGCTTCTCTATGGAGGCTTCAAGCGTTTCAGCAGCAATACCGATGAACGGGGCGCCAGCACCGAGCATCACCATGTTTGATGTTCTTATACTGCCAGCCTCACGGGCAAGATCTGCCGCATTGACCAGCACAGGATGGTTCGTGCGGTGCAGTTCGTCAAGAATCTGCTCCATTGTCGGATAGCCCTCCATATTGATAAAGGAGTCTGTGGCGGTGACTATTCTCCCGTCCGGCGCAAGAAATGGAAGATAGCGAAGCGCTTCAAGAGGTTCAACCGAGAGAATCAGGTTTGCTGTTCCTTCCGCAATAAGGTCGGAGAATATCTCCCTGTCAGAAATGCGGAGGTGCGACTGCACTGCTCCACCGCGCTGGCTCATGCCGTGAACCTCCGCCTGGCGCACGGTCAGGCCGCTCTGCAGTGCGGCATGGTCGATAACCGCCGCAATGGTGAGTATTCCCTGTCCTCCGACACCGGCAAGAATAATGTTGATCTGCATACTGTCGTTACGCTTTGGCCGCAGGATTCCGTTTTTTCCGTGCAGCGGTTTCAATACATTCCCGTTGTGCAATAACCACCGAAACGCCTTCCCAGGCAATCTCCTCCCCGAGTACAGCAATATTCTCTGCAAGGTGCGATTTCAGCGGGATGATGGTTTTAAGATGTGCTTCCTCAACGCCGAGTCCCCGGCAGATCTCCAGCAGCCTCGAACCGTTTGCCGAAGAGTTCTGCCCACCGGTCATGGCGGTGGTGTCGTTGTCAGCAATGATAACGGTGAGCGGTGAACGATCATTGATGGCATCCAGCAGGCCGGTCATGCCGGAGTGGGTGAAGGTCGAGTCGCCGATAACCGCAACCGCAGGCCGCAAACCGGCATCCGCAGCACCCTTGGCCATCGTGATTGATGCGCCCATATCGACGCAGGTATGAATAGCATTATAAGGCGCGAGCGCTCCAAGCGTGTAGCAGCCGATGTCGGAAAAAACATGGTGCTGTTCGTGTGAACTCATGACTGTATTGAGTGCTTCGTAGAGGTCGCGGTGGCCACATCCCTTGCAGAGTTCCGGTGGACGGTTTACCATGATGGCTGGTACCGGCATCACCTCTTTTTTTGTCAGACCGAGAGTAAGAGCGACACTGTCAGCATTGAGCTCTCCGGCACGCGGAAGTGTTCCGTCGAGTCGTCCCTTGATATGGGTGTTGCCGAAATATCCACGCAGCAGCTCTTCATAAACAGGATAACCCTCCTCGGCAACAAGAATGGTATCGCAGGAGTTGAAAAGCGCTTCAATCTTTTTTCTTGGCAGGGGGTAGTGCCCGATCTTCAGCACGGGGCAGTCGAGACCAAAAGCCTGCCGTACCTCCATCACATAGTTAAAGGCAATGCCAAACGCAAGAACACCGATAGAGCCAGTTCCCGGAACAAGGCGGTTCAGCCATGATTGCTCCGCAAGCTCTTCGAGTTGAGGCTGCATACCAAGCAGGTTATTGTACTGACGGCGGGCATTATGCGGCATCAGTACGAAGCGTTCCGGGGCATAAGGCGCATTGAGAGGGTTTTGTGGGCGTGTCGCAGCTTCTTCCACTCCCGCACGAGAATGCGCAAGCCTTGTGGTGAGCCGGAGCAGCACCGGCAGCCTCAGGGATTCAGAGAGATCGAACGCATATCGGACAGCATCATAAAGCTCCTGCTGGGAAGCTGGTTCAACCACCGGTACCATGGCAAATTTGCCATAGACCCGACTGTCCTGCTCGTTTTGAGAAGAGTGCATTGAAGGGTCGTCGGCCACAGCCACTACCAGTCCACCGTTGACGCCGGTAATGGCCGAGTTGATGAAGGCATCAGCAGCGACGTTCAGCCCCACATGCTTCATGCAGACCAGACTCCGCTTACCAGCATACGACATCCCGAGCGCAGCCTCATAAGCTGTCTTTTCATTAGCCGACCAGGCAGAGCGAACAGGTTGTTCCCGGTCACCCTTGTTTTTCTGGATGTATTCAGTGATTTCGGTCGAAGGTGTCCCGGGGTAGGCATAGACACCGGATATTCCAGCGTCAAGGGCTCCAAGCGCAATGGCCTCGGCGCCCAGCAAAAGTTGTTTCATCGTGAGCTCATTGAAAAAGTTGTCCCCAAAGATGAGAAATTATTCTCTTTGAAGCCAATGAAATCAGTCAGGAAAAAGCAGAGGCCCCTTTTTTTGGCTGTTATGAAGTGCTCAGGAGCTCATCCCGGTAATGTAGCCGTCTCTTTTTTTCTGAACTCAATCTTCAGCCACTGATCTTCATAGATGGCTTCGGTAACCCGCATACCGGCAAGGAAGACCGGAAGAATAACGTTTTTCTGGTAATTGCCGATTCTCAGGGTCAGCGAGTCGCCAAGCTGGAGGACATTGGTTTCCATTTTGTTGTCGAAGGCGAATGGCAGGCGCAGCTTCATGATATAGTGCCCTTCACTGACTTTTGTGATGGCAGTGTGCTCTTCTCGATAGAAAATATCAAGCGGATTTTTATCTCCATAGACCACGTCGCCAACGGTTTTCAACATATCAAGGCCGAGCACTTCACGGCGGAAGAGGGGGACTTTTGTAATCGGGATGGGAGCAAACGAGCGTTCAATCTGTTCAATGTATTTGTGCTGGATGGTTTTCCATTCTTTAAAGTACTCTCCGTCAACCTCATCCATGAAGACCCTGTTGATGACCACCTGGTCAACGGTGATGCCGTAAAGATTCAGGTAAGTGAGCGCACGCATGGACTCCTTGACAACCATCTTTTCGGGGTTCATGACCAGTCGCACGGTTGTTTGTGTTCCATCCGCAAGGAGGTCGATGATGCCGTCCACAGAGGTGAAGAGGTGCTCGATCTGGTCATAGACCTCTGTTTCTGGTACAAGATCATGAAGTCGTCCGATTTTTGTCGACAGAGGGCGTATCACCGGTTTGACCACAAATTTTTCGAGGGTTCTTATCATCTTCAGCATCCAGCCGAAAGTTTCGGGCAGGGAGAGAAGGCGGAGGGTTTCGCCGGTCGGGGCGCAGTCAACGACAAGAAGGTCGTACTCTTTTGACTCGTTATATCGCTTGATGTAGGAGAGAGAAAAAAGCTCCTCCATGCCAGGAAGGACGCCCATCTCTTCGACATAGATACCTTTGATTCCCTGCACTTCCATGATGTGGGCAAAGTGCGCGCGGACGATCTCCCAGTTCAGCGTCAGATCACCGTAGACGCTTACCTCCTGCCCATAGAGATTGTCGGCAATTTTGAGGGGAGAGGGGCCCAGCTCAAGGTCGAAGGAGTCGCCGAGGCTGTGTGCGGGGTCTGTGGAAATGACGAGGGTTTTAAAGCCCAAGGATGCAGCCTTAACAGCAGTTGCCGCAGCTATGGAGGTTTTGCCTACTCCACCCTTTCCTGTAAAAACGATTGTTCTCATAATGCCTCCAGTGCAGGTATGTCTCGTTCACAGTTTCCGAATAGTACACATAACCGTTCCGGAAGGTTGATAATTCAGTATTCCTCAGTTTTTTGTCACCCATGCTGAAGAATTCTTGCTCGTATGGAGTGTTATAAAAATTCCGTTATCTCATCGAGAGATTTTCTTGATGTAGGAAAATGCACGGCATCAGGGGGAACATATCCGAGCGGTGTCATTGCAAAGACCTCTTCATTCGGCTTGAGGTGAAGCGCTTCACGAAGCATGTCAGGATCGAACGCGGCAATCCAGCAGGTTCCGAGGCCTTCAAAGGTGGCTGCAAGCACAAGGTGATCCATGACAATGGTGAGATCAGTTTCTATGGAGTTGTAGCCATCTTTTCTGCGAACCCATGCTTCGTCGCGGTTGCCGGAGACAATCAGGAAACAGGGCACGCTCTGAATCCAGCCGCGAGCATAGCAGGAGTAGATTTTCTGAAGCATCGTCTCCGACTGAACGACATGGAAGCGCCATGGCTGAAGGTTCGCTGCTGAGGGGGCAACTCTTCCTGCGTTGAGAATCCTGAGGAGCACATCATCGGGAATGGCTTTATTGCGCTCATAGCTGCGGACGCTGCAGCGTCTTGTGACAAGATCATAAAAGTCCATAGATTACTCCCCTTTTATCTGTTCGTAATGTTGAAGTCCTCGGTGATGGAGTGAAACATTGAGTTGGTGGATGCCTGCATAATAATGGATATCGCAGCATTGATCATTGCGTGGAGAATCGGTTGAGGGACTATCCTGAATGCAGGGTAGAGAACAAAGCGGACATCAACTTTTAAATCAAGCTGAACCCTGGTTTTTTTTTTCTCTACAGGGCGCATATTCATGTTGGCAAAGGCTTTTCCTTCAAAGAGGTACCTGGCGGGGTCATCAATCCGGTCAGCTACCGGATGGTGTTTCCAGCGGATCGTTTTTCCCACGGTGTAGCGATTGATGATCTCTTCTGAGAGTTCGGCGGTTTCAGTCTGTTCGATATGCTCCGGCAGCTCCAAAAGAGGCTCTTCACTCTGTTCGACATAAAAGATCACATCAAACGGGTTGTTTTGTGGATCAGTAACCCGGAAGAGCCATTTATAGACGTTTTCGATGTCAGTAAGCTCTACACTGTGGCAGAAGGGGTTGAACCCAAGCATTTTTTTGTGGTCGGAGAGATAGGCAACTGTCTGCTGTAATTCCCCTTGTAATATCCAGTCACCTCTGCTTTTTCCTGTTGCTTCCATTTCCATGTTGTCCATGTTGTCGCGGTTCCCCTGTTTCGTTTACATGAGTTCGGATTGCAGCCGTTCGGCCTGGTCATGCATTTTGAGCGCTTCGATAATTTCTTGCAGGTCACCTTGCAAAATCTGTGGAAGAGCGTGGCTTGTAAAACCGATACGATGGTCGGTGACGCGTGACTGCGGATAGTTGTAAGTGCGGATTTTGGCGCTCCGGTCTCCGGTTGTGACCATCGAACGGCGCAGATCGGCCCGTTGCTGCTGCTGCTCGGCAAGCTGGATATCGTAGAGCTTGGTGCGGAGCATCTGCATGGCCATCTCCTTGTTCTGGAGCTGTGAGCGCTGCTCTTGACAGGCAGAGACAATACCGCTTGGTATATGGGTGATTCGTACGGCAGTTTCAACCTTGTTGACGTTCTGTCCTCCTTTTCCGCCGCTCCGGTAGGTATCAAATCTCAGGTCTTCCCGACGGATTTCTACATCCACCTCTTCGGCTTCAGGCAGTACCGCTACACTGACGGCAGAGGTGTGTATGCGTCCCTGTGTTTCGGTGTCAGGGACGCGCTGAACCCGGTGTACACCGCTTTCATATTTCATGGTTCCATAGACATCGTTACCGCTCACTTCGAGGGTTATCTCCCTGAATCCCCCCGGGACGGAGCTCTCATTGAAGTGCAGCGTTTGACATTGCCATCCCTGCTGCTCGGCATACCGCTGGTACATTCTGGTCAGGTCGGCGGTAAAGAGTGCCGCCTCCTCTCCGCCGGTGCCAGCCCGAATCTCTATAATGACGTTGCGTGAGTCTGCCTCCTCTTTTGGAAGAAGCAGTACCTTGAGGCGCTGTTCAAGCTCGGGCAGTTTTTTCTGCAGTTCGCTGATTTCTGCCTGCACAAGCTCTTTCATATCGGGGTCGCTTTCCTCTTTCAGTAGTTGTCGTGACGCATCCAGCTCTGATTTTTTATGCGCGTACTGGTCGTAAGCCTGCACAATCTCCTTGAGGTCACTGTATTCCTTGTTGAGTTTTCTGAAGCGATCTTGATCGTTTGCGGCTTTCGGGTCGGCAAGCAATTGTTCAAGATCGAGGTGTTTTTCTTTTATAGATTGCAGTTTTTCGAGCATCCAAACTTAACTATTAAAAAAATCATTAATAAGAGAGAATGCTATAAGCGCAAAAAGGAGCGCCATACCGATTTGCTGGATACGCATTTTGACTTCGAAGGGAAGTTCCCGGCGGATGATGCCTTCAATACTATTCAGGACGAATTGTCCACCGTCAAGTGCTGGTATCGGCAACATATTGATGATCGCCAGGGAGATGGAGAGCATGGAAAGAAAATAGAGGAAGCTCACAGGCCCCTGTTCGGCGCTCTGGCTTGCTATTTTGGCAATTTTGATCGGGCCGCCGACCGATTTGCGGAAATCCTCCTCGCCTGTGAATATTTTGGCAAATCCCTGAACGGTCATGGCGCTCATTTTCCAGGTCTGTTTGATTCCGCTGACTACCGATTCGGCTATATTGAGTTTTCTTCGTTCGGCTTCAATGGTCTGTTTCAGTGAAATGCCTATTTTGCCTGATGTGTTGGGTATAACAGTAGTGACGAATGTTTCGCCCTGGGAGCGAATGATTTCCGCATTGTTTTTGCGGTCTTGAGTCGCTTTAACATGTTGCCATCTTATACTGAGAGGTTTGCCGGCATTCGCAGAGATGATTCCGACAGCCTCTGTCCAGTCGGAGACATTTTTTCCGTTAATCTCCGTAATGAGTCCGCCTGACTGGATTCCTGCAATTTTAGCCGGCATTTTTTCAAGAACTTCGTCTATGACCGGCGCGACTATTGGGCGTATCCCGAGACTTTTCTGTTTATTGATGCGCGACATGATATTTGACGGGGCCTTGACCGTGAAACTTTTTCCATCGCGAAGGATCGTGTAGTTGAGCGAAGGAGCGGTGAAAAGTTCGAGGTCAAGCGCCTCCTCCCAACTTTTGACGGGTTTGCCGTTTGCCAGTTGCAGCCTGTCGCCTGTTATTATGCCCATGGATTCAAAGGCTGATCCTTTTTCAACAAAGGCAGGGTTGTTGACGCTGGTCCGCGATTCCCCGAGGAAAAGGGTTATGCCGATAAAGATAACTGTGGCAAGAATCAGGTTCATGGAGACACCTCCTGCAAGCACAATCAGACGCTGCCAGACCGGTTTTGCCCTGAACTCCCAGTGTTGCGGTTCCGAGTTCTGAAAATCGGTATCGAGGCTTTCATCGACCATACCGGCAATCTTCACATAGCCCCCGAGCGGAAATGCGCCGATGCCATACTCTGTTTCTCCGATTTTCTTTTTCCAGAGCCGTTTTTCAAAAAAGTCGAAACCGATATAAAATTTGTCTACCCTCATGCCGAACAGTTTCGCTGTCAGAAAATGGCCGATTTCATGTGCAGTGACCAGAATGAAAATGGCAACAATGAAAAAAAATGTGGTACTCAGAAAATCCATATCAATCCTTTTATTCAATAAAAAAAGCCAGAAGTTGCTGTTATGCGGCCTCTTGTTTCAGTTGGTTCAGGTTTAAGCAATAAGTTTTTTTGCGGTTTCACGGGCCCAGCGGTCCGCCTGAAGATATTCGTCGAGTTCAACCGGAGTATAAGCTTCGTGAGCCTGCATGGTTTTGTCGACTGTTTCAGCAATGTCAGTAAATCTGATTTTTCTGTCAAGAAATGCGGCCACGGCAATTTCGTTTGCTGCATTGAGGACTGCAGGATATGTTCGACCAGCTTTCAATGCATCAAAGGCAAGGCGAAGCGCGGGGAAGCGTATCATATCCGGTTCCTCAAAGGTCAGTGCGCCAATCTTTGCCAGATCAAGCTTGTGGATGCCGCTTTCACATCGTTCTGGCCATGCAAGAGCATAGGCAATAGGAGCGCGCATGTCGGGGGAGCCAAGCTGAGCGATGACGCAGCCGTCAATATATTCGACCATAGAGTGAATGATGCTTTGGGGATGCACTACAACGTCAATTTTTTCGGCAGGCATGTTAAAGAGCCAGTGAGCTTCAATTACCTCAAGGCCTTTATTCATCATGGTTGCGGAGTCAATGGTTATTTTTGCGCCCATTGTCCATTGCGGGTGTTTCAGAGCCTGTTCAAGCTTGACATTTTTCAGCTCTTCGGCTGAGGTGTTGCGAAATGGTCCACCCGAGGCAGTCAGGATGATGCGCTCAACATCCTCCGCACGGTGACCGGCAAGTGACTGGAAGATGGCAGAGTGCTCACTGTCAACTGGCAGCAATTTCACGTTGTGTTTTTTTACCAGATTAGACACAAGCTGTCCTGCAACGACAAGGGTTTCCTTGTTGGCCAGGGCGATATGCTTGCCCGCCTTGATTGCACTCACGGTTGGCACCAGGCCTGCGGCTCCGACAATGGCCGACACCACCATATCCACTCCTTCTGCGGAGGCAATGGTCGCAGCTCCTTCGAGACCGTAAAAGATTTCTGGTTTGTGAGAGCCAAGGAGAGCTTGCAGCTTTTGTACCGAATCAGCATCCCTGACGGAAACAGCCTCAGGCCGGAACTCTTTGATTTGTTCGGCAAGCAATGCCACATCATGACCTTCGGCCAGGCCGGCAATATTGAATTTTTCAGGGTGCTGTCTGACAACATCAAGAGTACTGAGTCCGATTGAGCCGGTGCTGCCAAGGATGGATAATGATCTCATAATGAGTAAGTAAAAAAATTACCGAGTTGCGGATAAATTATCGGCCTGAATTTATGCTTTTTCGTGAAGGCATACAAATAACCCGCCTTGTTTACGGTGATGCAGTGCTTTTTTCTTTTTGCTTTTTTGTGGATTTATGTTATAATTATGGCCGCAGTAATGGGTTCCTAGCTCAGTTGGTTAGAGCGACTGGTTTACACCCAGTAGGTCGGGGGTTCGACTCCCTCGGGACCCACATCATCACGAACATCATTCAGATACACAAAAGGCAGGGGTTCCTGCCTTTTGTGTTAGCTCTCATTTCTCCTCAGTTTCCCGATATATTCCGCTCTTGCCTCAGTCGTGCAACAGCGTCCTCAAGCTCTGTGCGCTCCTTGTTGGTGAGCTGCTCTGTGTTCGCCGGAACGGTCAAGTTTTTGGCGCTCTCCTCTTCGTTTTCCAGCATGAACTCCTCTTCAACGTGCACGGGAAAGAGTCCCTCAGGACGTTTTCCAAGAATTTCCTCTATCTGGGGATACTGAAGCATCTCCTTTAACAGTAGTTCGCTGGCAAGCTGCTCGAGTTTATTCCGATTCTGTGTCAGAAGATTCATCACCTTGATGCGTGATTCTTCCACGATGCTCATCACCTCCCTGTCGATAAGTCTGGCCGTTTCTTCGCCATACTTCTTGTCAATGCCGGGTCCGCCATAATAGGGATTATTGCTTTCGTAGAATGAGAGGTTACCGAGTTTCTCGCTCATGCCATAGACTGTGACCATATTGTAGGCTATGCTGGTTACCTTTTCCAGGTCATTCTGCGCTCCCGTAGAGATTTCACTGAAAATGATCAGTTCGGCAATACGTCCGCCGAGCAGTCCGCAGATGCGGCCAAGCAGTTCGCTTTTCGTCATCAGATAGCGATCTTCGAGCGGAATGTTCATGGTGTAGCCGAGTGCGCTCATTCCCCTTGGGACGATTGAGATTTTCTGGACAGGGTCGTTGTCAGGCATCATCCAGCTTACTATGGCGTGTCCTGCTTCATGGTAGGCGACAATCTGCTTTTCACGCGGGTTGATCACCTTGTTCTTTTTTTCAAGTCCAGCTACGCAACGTTCTATGGCATCTTCAAAATCTTTCATCTCAATGCTTTTCTTGTTGCGGCGAGAGGCTAGCAAGGCTGCTTCGTTGGCAGCATTGGCAATTTCCGCTCCAGCAAATCCGGGAGTCTGCGAGGCAAGGGCTTTTAGATTGACGTCCTTTGAAAGTGAAAGATCCTTGGTATGCACCTTGAAAATATCAATACGCCCTTTCAGGTCTGGCTTGTCAACCATGATCTGACGGTCAAAACGGCCTGGTCTCAAAAGGGCTGAATCAAGCACATCAGGGCGGTTTGTGGCAGCGATAAGAATGACGCCCTTGTCGGTTGCAAATCCGTCCATTTCGACAAGCAACTGATTGAGGGTGTTTTCCCGCTCGTCATTGGCGCCCATCATGGCCCCTTTTCCCCTGCTTCTGCCGACAGCGTCAATTTCATCAATAAAGATAATACAGGGGGCTTTTTCCTTGGCCTGTTTGAAAAGGTCGCGCACTCTTGCCGCTCCGACGCCGACAAACATCTCTACAAAGTCTGAGCCGCTGATGCTGAAAAACGGCACATCAGCCTCGCCGGCAACAGCCTTTGCCAGAAGAGTTTTCCCGGTACCAGGAGGACCGACAAGCAGTACTCCTTTTGGCAGCTTGCCGCCGAGGGTTGTATACTTTTTGGGATCCTTGAGGAAGTCTACCACCTCCATGACCTCTGCCTTCGCCTCATCGAGGCCCGCTACATCTTTGAAGGTGATGCGGGTGTGTTCGTCCAGGTTTTCATAGAGTGCGGCCTTGTTTTTACCGATATTCATGAATTGTGAGCCAGGGCCGCCCATTCGCCGAAAGACAAAAAAGTAGATGCCGATAAGCAGACCGAATGGCACTATCCATTGCAGCAGTTCGCTGATCCAGGTTGTGCTGGCCATGCCTTGATACTTTATCCCTTTGCTCTCCAGCAGTGCAATCAGGGTGTCGTCGCGTACGGGGTTGACAACAATCTCATCCGGTTTTGATGTGGACTGAGAAGGGAAGATTCCTGGAGCATCCTTGGGCTGTTCCTTTACAGTAATGCTGGTTACAACGCCAGGTTTGAGCTTGATGTAGATTTTTTCCTGTGCTATTTTTACCGATTCAATTTTGTCTTCGGTAATGAGTTTGCGGAATTCGCTGTACGCAATCTCCTTTGTTGAGCCTGACCAGAAAAAGGCAAGCTGTATTCCTATGAGAAGAACAATAACGACCACATAGTACATGATCGAAAATCTCGGTCGTGGTATGTTGTTTTCCGGTTCGTTTTTATAGGGATTTGAAGGTTTAAGCGGTTTCTTTGCCATCAATCAACAATCATGGTTATAAGTTACAAGACTCAGGGACGGTGTCCACAGTTCGCCGAATTTCAGGAATGCTAATTTACGGGATTCTTTCATTAAATGAAGCATCTCGCAAGAAAACATATTATATATTGACGAGACTTAAAATGTATTTTTGTAGCTATAAGTTTCATTGTAGCTTGGCGGAGTTGTTACTTGATATTATTTGAGCACTTTTGACTTATTAATAACAGCAGAGGATGCAGGTTATGAGTTCAGTTCGGGACAAGGCAAATAGCAGGATATCAGCACTAAGGTCACTTTTATGTGTCGGGCTTGACAGCGATCCCGGAAAAATACCGCAGGTGTTTTCGGTATATCAAAACCCGGTGCTTGAGTTTAATCGTTCGATTATCAGGGCCACATCTGACGTTGCTATAGCATACAAGCTCAATACTGCTTTTTATGAAGCGCGAGGTGTTGCGGGATTGCAGGATATGGAACAAACTCTTCGTTTGATTCCTGAAGGGTGTATGACGATTGCGGATGCCAAACGGGCGGATATCGGGAATACAAGTAAAATGTATGCGCAGGCTTTTTTTGATCACTGGCACTTTGATGCTCTTACCGTAGCACCTTATATGGGGTTTGACTCTCTGGAGCCTTTTTTCGCCTATGAGGACAAACTGATCTTTGTGCTTTGCCTTACGTCAAATGATGGATCGGTTGATTTTGAGGAGCAAGCGATGGAAGATGGCCAACCACTCTATCGTTCCGTACTCGGCAAGGTTGCATCATGGAGCAGGAACGGAAATGGCGGCGTTGTTGTTGGCGCTACCAAAAGCGGTTTGCTTGGCGAGATACGTCGTCATGCTCCCGGCCTTTTTTTGCTCATTCCCGGGGTTGGAGCCCAGGGGGGATCGCTTCAGGATGCAGTGAATCTTGGTGTTGACGGGAAAAGGCAAGGTGCCGTTATCAATGTCAGCCGGGCTCTTATTTATCCTCCAGCAGGAGTCGCTGGATCATTTTCATGTATTGATGATTATGAACAGGCCGTTGCTGACGAGGCATCAAAAATTCATAATGAAATGAGTTTTGTGTTATAATTCAGAAAGATCTCCGGTGAATCTGCGGGAGGGTTGTGTGGTACTCAATGGCAATCAATTAATAAGAATTAATAAGGTAATTAAGGTATGTGTGGAATTGTTGGATATATAGGTTGGCAAGATGCGGCTCCGGTGCTTCTGAAAGGATTGAAACGACTTGAATACCGGGGCTACGACTCGGCAGGAATTGCATTGTTGAATGGCACTCTTTCGGTGATGAAGCAGAAAGGCAGTGTTGGCGGTCTTGAAGCGGATACTCATACGCTCAGGCAAGAAATGCCTGGTGCCACCTTGGGCATAGGTCATACTAGATGGGCTACGCATGGTGAGCCCAGTGATCGCAATGCTCATCCCCACTTGAATGCCGCCGGGGATATCGCGGTTATTCATAACGGTATTGTCGAAAACTATTCTGCGCTGAAACAGGAGCTTGTTTCCCAGGGCTATGTTTTTTTAAGTGAAACCGACTCTGAGGTTCTGGTACACCTGATTGACAGAATATGGAAGAGTGAACCGTCGCTTGACCTGGAAACGGTCACCCGCAGTGCTCTCCGTCATGTTGAAGGTGCTTATGGTCTGTGCGTGATTTCTTCGCGCGAGCCTGACAAGATTGTTGTTGCCCGCAAGGGCAGTCCACTGGTGATCGGTATCGGTATTGGTGAGTTCTTTATTGCGTCGGATGCAGCTCCTATTGTCGAACATACCAACAAGGTGGTGTATCTCTCTGATGGTGAGCTCGCTGTGGTGACAAGGGAGGGGTATTCCATCAAGACGATTGAGAATGTCGAACAGGAAAAGATTGTGACGGAGCTTGATTTTTCACTGGAAAAAATAGAGAAAGGCGGCTTTGAGCACTTTATGCTCAAGGAGATTTTTGAACAGCCTTCCGTCATGCACGATGTCATGCGGGGTCGCGTACGCCTTGATGAGGGTCGTATCTGTCTTGGCGGGATTGAAGATTACCTCGATCGTTTGAAACAGGCTAAGCGTATTGTTATCTGTGCCTGTGGTACGAGCTGGCATGCCGGTCTGATCGGGGAATATCTAATTGAGGAGTTTGCCCGTATTCCAGTTGAGGTTGACTATGCCTCAGAGTTCAGGTATCGTAATCCGATTGTTGGTGTCGATGATGTGGTTATTGTCATTTCTCAGTCAGGTGAAACTGCGGATACCCTTGCGGCGCTTCGTACCGCAAAGGAAAAAGGAGCCCTTGTCATGGGGATCTGTAATGTTGTGAGTTCTTCTATTGCCCGTGAAACTCTGTGTGGAATGTATACCCATGCGGGGCCTGAGGTTGGTGTTGCTTCAACCAAAGCCTTTACTGCTCAAGTGATTATGCTCTATATGCTGGCTCTGGCGCTGAGCAATGGAAGAACCATTTCCAACGAGGAAATTGCGCTGAACCTCAAAGAACTTGTGTCAATTCCTGAAAAAGCGGCACGAATTCTTGAGCTTGACAGCCAGATCAAATCCATTGCGGAACGGTTCAAGGATGCAAAAAATTTTCTCTATCTCGGGCGAGGCTTCAATTTTCCTGTCGCACTTGAAGGCGCCCTGAAACTCAAGGAGATCTCCTATATTCATGCAGAAGGTTATCCCGCAGCCGAAATGAAACATGGGCCGATTGCCCTGATTGACGAGGATATGCCTGTCATTTTTATCGCCACCCGTGACAATACCTATACCAAGATTCTCAGTAATATCGAGGAGGTACGCAGCCGTAAAGGTCGGGTTATTGCTATTGCAAATGAGGGTGATCAGGAAATCAGCCGTCTGGCTGAACATGTGATTTATATTCCCCAGGCTTCAGGGCCGATCACTCCGCTTCTGACGGTTATTCCTCTGCAGCTCCTTGCCTATCATATCGCGACTCTTCGGGGGTGTAATGTTGACCGGCCACGAAATCTGGCAAAATCGGTTACCGTTGAGTAGGAGAAGTGTTTTGTTATTTCACTAATAAAATGACATAAGATTATGCACGGACATATTATTATTACTGGAGCTACGGGTGTCATAGGGACCGAACTTGCCCTGAAATTGATTGCAAGGGGCGAAAAAGTTGTTGTTCTGGCTCGTTTACCTGGAGTTGCCGCCCGTAATATTCCCGGTGCGGCGGAATATGTTCAGTGGGATTCGAGTATGGAAAGTGGAGAATGGGCCGATTTCATCAACGGAGCGAAGGCTGTGATTCATCTCGCAGGCAAACCCCTGCTTGAAAGCCGATGGACCGAAGCGCACAAAAATGAGTGTTATGCCTCAAGAATTCTCGGTACTCGGCATATTGTTTCGGCTATTGCTGAAGCTCCGGAAAAACCACAGGTTTTTATTTCTGCATCTGCTATTGGCTACTATGGCTCGTTTTCACGCTGTGACGATACTCCGGTAATGGATGAGTCAGCTCCAGGGGGCCAGGATTTTCTTGCAAAAATCTGTATTGACTGGGAAAAGGAGGCTCTTGCCGCTGAAAAGAGTGGCTTGCGTACGGTCTTGTTAAGAACTGGCATTGTTTTATCGACAAAAGGCGGGATGTTGCAGAAAATGCTTCCAACGTTCCGCCTTTTTCTCGGTGGCCCCATTGGTTCAGGCCTTCAATGCATTTCCTGGATTCATATTGATGACGAGATCGCAGCAATTCTTGAGGCACTTGATAATCCTGTTTACCGTGGTGCAATTAATCTGGTCAGCCCGACACCTGCATCCATGAAGAAGTTTGTTGGTGCGCTTGCGGCTGTTCTTGACAGGCCAGACCAACTGCAGGTGCCGGAGTTTGTCGTCCAGCTTTTGATGGGTGAAGGTGGAAAATACGCTGTAAAAGGGCAGAATATCAAGCCCGGATTTCTGGCAGCACAACATTTTCGATTCAGCTATCCGAATTTGTCTGATGCTCTTGCCGACCTTATCGAACACAAGAAGTAAGCTGGTTATAAACCATAAAACGGAGTACATCTATGGGTACAAGAGGACGTGAAATTGTTGGAGAGCATCTTCCCCGTGTTCTTGAGTTGCTCAACAAGGCTTTTGCTGATGAATGGCTTGCCTATTATCAGTATTGGATTGGAGCGAAGGTGGTTCAGGGCCCAATGAAGGACGCTGCAATTGCCGAACTTCTGCAGCATGCGGCTGATGAGCTTCGTCATGCGGATATGCTGACAACAAGGATTATTCAGCTTGGCGGAAAGCCGGTTTCAAGTCCCCTCGACTGGTTTACCCTGTCGAACTGCGGTTATGCTGCACCCGATGATCCTTTTGTGAAAAAGATACTTGAACAGAACATTGCGGGCGAGCAGTGCGCAATCAATGTTTATAACAGTATCATTGAGGAGGTCGGGCTCAAGGACCCTGTTACTTATAACATTGCGGTTCAGATTCTCCAGGACGAAGTCGAGCATGAAGAGGATCTGCAGGCTCTTCTCGAAGATCTCGGTGTTTTTCTCTTCAGGCAGTAACTTTTTATAAAAGCCGGACCGAGCAAGCGCTCGGTCCGGCTTTGCCCGCTACACCACCCACATGTATCTCAATAAATCTTCCGGTTTCACTGAAAATCCTTCCCCATCATTTGCGTATTTATTCGAAAAATCTCCAATTTCGTAATAAAAGACGTTGATTCCTTGCTTTTAGTTAAAAAAATAACTACATATTTGTTATTATTATTAATTATTAAGGCTTTGTTAACTTATTTAATCTGATTATGAGGAAAAAACTTTTCACGGCACTGCTGTTTCTTATGGCGGGATCGTTGTTTCATGGTACCGCTCATGCAGCAGGAGAGGTAGTCACTGATACTGGAACAACGTCATGGATGTTGACATCCACAGCACTTGTTTTACTTATGGTTCCCGGGCTTGCCATGTTTTATGGGGGTCTTGTCCGAACAAAGAATGTGCTTGGTACCATGATGCACAGCTTTGGTGCCATGGTGGTTATTGGTGTGCTCTGGCCGATGGTTGGCTATTCGCTGAGTTTCGGCCCCGGTATTTTGGGCGGTTTGGTGGGATGGGATAACAAGTATTTCATGTTACAGGGCATTGATGACACAATCATGCCCACGCATATTCCCGAATATGTGTTTGCCATGTTCCAGGGGAAATTTGCCATCATAACCCCTGCGCTGATTGCTGGAGCTTTTGCTGAGCGGGTAAATTTCAAGGGATATGCAGTGTTTATTGCCCTGTGGAGTATTTTTGTCTACAGTCCGATCTGTCACTGGGTATGGGCATCTGACGGTTTTCTGTTCAACCTTGGGGCCGCCGGGGCTATTGACTTTGCGGGTGGCACAGTTGTTCATATCTCTTCAGGTGTTACCGCGCTGGTTGCGGCGCTCTACCTTGGAAAAAGGCGCGCTTATCCGAACAACGTCATGCATCCGAACAACCTTGTGATGACTCTTATGGGTGCAGGTCTGCTCTGGGTAGGATGGTTTGGGTTCAATGCCGGCAGTGCTATTGCCAGCGATCTCGCAACAGCAAGAGCTCTGACGGTTACACAGGTGGCGGCAGCATCGGGCGCCTTTACCTGGATGATCATCGAAATGTTCCAGCATGGCAAAGCGACAAGCCTTGGTGTAGCTTCAGGTATTCTTGCCGGTCTTGTGGCCATAACACCAGCAGCAGGAGTTGTGCAGCCTTCAGGCGCGCTTGCCCTCGGCGCTCTCGCAGCAATTTTTTGCTATTGTGCGATTTTGATCAAGAACAAGCTTGGCTACGACGACAGTCTTGATGCATTCGGTGTTCACGGTGTTGGTGGTATTGTTGGTGCTCTGGCTCTGGTGTTTTTCATTCGCCCGGCATGGATGGCTGATGCTGCCGCAAAAACTCTCGACAAGAGCTGGACAGTATGGCAGCAGCTTGGTGTTCAGGCTACGGCGGTAGGCGTTACCATTGGTTATGCCGCAGTCGTTTCTTTTATTCTTTTGTTCCTGGTTGAAAAAACAATCGGTCTGCGTATCTCTGAAATTGATGAAATGTCCGGTCTGGATCACAGCATGCATGGTGAGCATGGATACGGTCTTATCAACCTTAACTAATTCTTTGCAATGAAACTGATAACAGCTATTATTCAGCCGGACAGGCTTGACCACGTTCGTGAAGCGCTTATCCAGGCCGATATAACAAGAATTACCGTCAGCCGGGTAACCGGTCATGGCAGGCAAGAGGATATTGATATTTACAGGGGGCAGAAAATAGCGCCAAACCTGATTCCTAAAATCAGGCTTGATATTGCGGTTAATAATGAGTTTGTCGATATCACTGTCGATACCATCATTAATTCTGCGAGTCACGGTGTTGGGGAAATCGGTGACGGAAAGATCTTTATAACTCCGCTTGAAGAATGTATCCGTATCAGAACCAGAGAACGTGGCGGAAAGGCGATCTGATAACCTCTTCATTTCAGCGAAACGGGCATGGTAATACGCACGCAGCCCGTTTCGCTGATCTCCGGACAGGTACAAGTTTTATGTCGGGCCCTCAGTGGGAGTCGGCTTTGGTGGAGGGAGGGGCGGATGTTTCCATTCCGGAAAATAGGTGTTGAGCCACCTTTCGGCATTGACGTCGCCAAGATGAGCTGCCTGACAGAAGTCTTCGCTTTGTCCAGCCAAATCACCGGTTTTGCTTTTGGCGATCCCCCGATGAAAAAAAGCTAAAGCCATTCTTTTGTCGAGTTCAATGGCCTGTGAAAAATCGGGAATGGCTCCAGCAAAGTCACCGGTTATGTTTTTCACGATCCCCCGGTTATAGTAACCGACAGTCTTGAAATACGGCTCACCGTATGTTATGACCATTGAGTAGTCATTAATGGCTTGGGGATATTTTTTCAACTGTTGCTGTGCAATGCCCCGCATCTGGAATGCCATGGCAAAAGCCGGGTTGTCATCGATGGCATTGGTATACAATTTGACGGCCTTTGCAAGTTCGCCCTTCTGGTGCATTTCATATCCCTGGTCGAAAAAACTGTTGGCCGATTCAGCCTGACCGCTGCTGGCCATCAGCAGCATAAACGCTGTGGCAACAGTAATAAAACACAAAGTCTTTTTCATTGATATTGAGGCGACGGAAGTTTCAACGGTATCTGTTTGTAAATACAGAAGTTTTCGGAAATGTTAAAGTTTACTTTTTTTTGTACTGCGCAATAATGTTATTCAGTGGTGTTTATTTGTACATGTTCCCCTGCTTTTTCTATCTTGGTTATGGTTACTCTTATCAATAGACCTACCCGTTAATGTTCAGGATTCGCCTCGAGGAATTTGAAGGGCCCCTTGATCTGCTCCTTTTTTTTATCAGGCGTGATGAGCTGGACATCTATAATATTCCGATTTCAAAAATTACAGCCGATTTTATTGGCTATATCCAGGATGTCCGCAATCTCAACCTTGAAATTGCTGCTGATTTTATTTATATGGCATCAATGCTGATGAGCATCAAGGCGAAAATGCTTCTTCCGCGTCAAGTTCAGGATGAGGCCGAAACCGACGAGTTTGACCCGAGGCTCGAACTTGTCCAGCGGTTGCTTGAATATAAGCGGATTAAGGAGGCCGCAAGTGCACTGACTCAACTTTCTGAAGTGCGCCAAAATCTTTTTGCACGCGGCTCTTTTGAGGAGTTTGAGCCAAAGGTTATTGATGAACTGGATCAGTTGGTTCATCGGCCAACGCTCTACCATCTCATGCAGGCCTACAAGTCAGTTCTTGAGAGCTTGCCCCGTCCAGCGACACGCCATGTCGCGGATGCACCAGTAACGATGGAGGAGCAGACCGACATGATTCTTTCGAGACTCCAGGCGCAGCGGGAGGTCTCTTTTCTTTCAGTGCTTGAGGGCGTCACCGAACGCCTTATTCTTGTTGTAACGTTTCTTGCAGTCCTTGAGCTGTGTAAAAACAGACGGATAATCGTGCTGGTCAGGGATGACCATGACGATTTCTGGATTTCGCTGCGAGCCGGGGTACCCTCGCATTAATAATATTCTAATTCTTTTTAGTTATGCCGGAAATTATTCCATTCAAAGGGATTTTATATAATCCAGATTTGCTCAAGAGTGCTGACGGGCTGATTTGCCCGCCTTACGATGTTATCTCTCCTGCGTTTCAGCAGCAGCTCTACAACAGCTCTCCGTTCAATGCCATAAGGCTTGAACTCCCGAAGGAGGCTGACCCCTATGAAGCGGCAGCGTTGCGCCTTGCAGAGTGGCTTCAGGCCGGAGAGCTTCAGCACGACCCTGTGCCAGCGATCTACCCCTATTTTCAGACTTTTGATGATGTTGACGGCGTTTCGCACACCCGTTGCGGCTTTTTTGCAGCAATGCGTTTGTACGATTTTGCGGAAAAAAAGGTATTGCCACATGAAAAAACCCTTTCAGGCCCAAAGGCTGACCGCCTGAACCTTTTCAGAAAAACCAAAACCAATATCAGCAGCATTTTTGGACTCTATGCCGATGAAAGCAAAACTGCTGATCGAGTGATGAAGAGCTTTGCTGATGCTAATGATCCAGTTATTGATGCAGAGTTTCAGGGGGTGAGAAACCGGATGTGGCGCATTATCGATCCTGCACTTGTTGCGCAGTTTCAGCAATCGCTGCAGGAGCGTGCCGTCTATATTGCCGATGGTCATCACCGTTACGATACCGGCGTCAACTATCGCAATGAGCGGGCAGCGGCAAACCCCTCTCATACCGGCGAGGAGCCCTATAACTTTATTCTGACCTACCTCGCCAACATTCATGACGAAGGGCTGCTTATTTTTCCGATCCACAGGCTGGTGCATACTCTGGCCAGTTTTGATATTACCACGTTAAGGGTCGCTCTTGAGGAGCATTTTACCCTGACCGACCTCCATGACAGGGCTGAACTCAAACATTTTCTTGACCAGAAGCCGTCAAACTATACCTACGGTGTGGTTACCCCAGGTTCAGTTGTTGGAATAACCCTGAAGAGTAATCCTGATACACTGGTTGATCCATCACGTCAGGAGGCCTTGAAGAGCCTTGGACTGGTTCTTCTGCACGATCTCATTTTGGGAAAACTGCTTGGCATCTCTCAGGAGGCCATGGCAAAACAGAGCAATCTTCTCTATGTCCATGATGACCGCGAGGTGTTTGAGGCTGTGGAGTCAGGCAAGGTGCAGGTGGGGTTTGTGGTCAAGCCGACGACGGTGGCGCAGGTGCTGGCAGTGTCGGAATCGGGAGAGGTGATGCCGCAGAAATCCACCTTCTTCTATCCAAAAATCATGACTGGCCTTCTCTTTAATCCGATTTCCTGACCGGAACATGACTGAAGAGTTTCTCTCTCACTCCGAACATGAGACGCGCCAGATTGCCCGGCAGTTTGCAGCAAGTTTGCAACCAGGCGAGATTATCTCTCTCTCGGGGCAGCTTGGGGCGGGCAAAACGGTTTTCATGAGGGGGATTACGGAATTTTTCAACTGTGTGGAGCAGCTCTCCAGCCCCACCTTCTCTCTGTTCAATATTTATCAGGGATCGCTCCAGAACGAAGAGGTGACGCTGCACCATTTCGATCTCTACAGAATTGAGTCGCTTCGGGAGCTTGACGCTATCGGATTCGACGAATATCTTTCCAGCGGTGATCTCTCTTTTGTGGAGTGGGGTGAGCGATTTCCCGCATACGCCTCTCTCTACACGGTGGTGGTCACTCTTGAGTATGCTGGCGACGAGAGCCGCCGAATTATTATTAAACGGGTTGTTCGATGAATATTCTGGCGATTGAGTGTACCCATGAAGCGCTGAGTGCCGCAGTATTGCGCTCCGGCGTTGTTACCGAAGCTCTTTGCGCAGACTGGAAAAAGTCTGCTGAATCGCTTGTTCCGCTTGTCGAACAGGTGATGACGGAGAGCCGTCTCAACCGCCAGGAGCTGGAGTGCATTGCCATCTCCTCAGGCCCAGGCTCCTTTACCGCACTGCGCATCGGTATGTCGGCTGCAAAAGGAATTGCCTATGGGCTCGGAATACCGCTGGTTCCGGTGCCCACCATGCCAGCCATGGCCGCATCATTACGGGCAGCCGCAGGTACGGTGATGGCGGTTATTCCTGCTCGCAAGGGGGAATATTACTATGCCTCCTATCGTTCGGAAGATCTCTCCTCTCGCCTATGGCATGATGAGGTGCGTCGAGGTTCTGCGGCTGATGTTGCCAACGCTGCGGCCGATCTTGCCCGGAGTGGTGAGACTGTTGTTGTCGGGCGCAAGCTCATTGAGCTGATTCCTTTGCTGGCCGGTTCCAGTGCAGAGTACCTGGAAGCCGACTTCTTTTCCGCCAGTTTCCTTTTATTTGCAGCCGAAAAGCTTTTCGCACGGGCAGATGCCGCAGGGCTTAACGGGGTTACTCCCGATTACCGGCAGACGTTCAGCCTGAATGGCGGGGGAGTATGAGTTGGTTGTACTTTTTGATGTTAGTATATGCTTCTTTTCGCATACACAGTAACATGCCGGGCCTTTCCCGGCTTTTTTTGTGTCAGTGAGCAGGCTTTTTTGTATGTTAAAGGACTGGCATTATTGCAATTATGTAGGTGTTTTATTGCTTTGTTGCGGTAAGTTGTTGTGAAATATAGTTCATTTATGAAGGATGCTGGGATATGAGTAGTTTGAAAGATGAAGAGAGAGTGGGCCAGGGCAGAGAAGTCGCTGTCGGTGAATTGCTGGCAAAGCGAGCTGCGGAGCTTTCGCTTGAGAAGAAGTGTGAAGAGGTGAAGATTCTTGACTTGAGGGGATTAACCTCGGTCACCGATTTTTTTGTGATTATAACCGCTGATTCCGAGCGCAAGGCAAAGGCTGCTGCAGAGCATATTATTGATGAGCTGAGAGAGGATGGAGAGCGTCCGATGCATGTCGAGGGCATGGATTCCATGCACTGGATTTTGCTGGACTATATTGATGTTGTTGTACATATTTTTATGCCGGATGAGCGCCGCTTTTATGATCTTGAATCCCTCTGGTCAGATGCTCCAATAGTGCCGCTGAGCTGAAATTTTGCGAGGGGATATCTGCAATTTTCCCTTGCTGCAGTGTATGCTCTCTTAAGAATTCAGATGGATTTTTATACATTACGACTTTGAGTTATTTCTATCAATTATCACCCAGGATTTCTCTATGCAGCGTGAAAGAATAGTCCCGATCAGTATTGAAGAAGAAATGCGGGGTTCTTATCTCGATTATTCGATGTCGGTCATTGTCAGTCGTGCGCTGCCTGATGTGCGGGACGGTCTGAAACCGGTGCACCGCCGGGTGCTTTTTGGTATGCACGAGCTTGGTCTCCAGGCTGGCAAACCACATAAAAAGTCTGCCCGTGTAGTTGGTGAAGTGCTTGGCAAGTTTCACCCCCATGGAGATACTGCCGTGTACGACAGTCTGGTGCGTCTGGTGCAGGAATTTTCCATGCGATACCCTCTTATTGACGGTCAGGGAAACTTTGGGTCTGTTGATGGCGACTCGCCTGCTGCTATGCGTTATACTGAGGTGCGCATGAAAAGCATTGCCGGTGAAATGCTCAAGGATCTTGATAAAGGGACTGTTGATTTTTCTCTGAACTTTGATGACTCTCTTGAGGAGCCCACCGTCCTTCCTTCGGCGATACCGAACCTCCTGGTTAACGGCTCGTCTGGTATTGCTGTTGGTATGGCAACCAATATACCGCCCCAGAACCTCAGGGAGGTTGTGGACGGCATGATAGCTTTGATCGCAAATCCGGAGCTTGAAGTTGCCGATCTCATGAAATATGTTATCGCACCTGATTTTCCGACTGGTGGTATTATCTACGGTTACGAGGGTATCCGTTCGGCGTACCTGACAGGCAGGGGCAAGGTGGTTATTCGGGCACGGGCGCTTGTTGAGGTTACCCAGAAAAATGGCAGAGAGTCCATTATTGTCACGGAACTTCCTTATCAAGTCAACAAAGTGCGGCTGATTGAGAAAATCGTTGAACTGGTGCATGATAAAAAGCTTGAGGGTATTGCCGATATTCGTGATGAGTCGGATCGCGACGGCATGCGACTGGTGATTGAACTGAAGCGTGATGCTGTTGCTAAGGTTGTGCTCAACAATCTTTACAAGCACACTCCGATGCAGGACACTTTCGGAGTGATCATGCTTGCGCTGGTGGACGGAGTGCCGAGGATACTCAATCTCAAGGAGATGATGCACTACTATATCAAGCATCGTAACGAAATTATTCTCCGCCGCACACAATTCGATCTTAATGCTGCCGAAAAAAGAGCTCACATTCTTGAAGGACTGAAGATCTGTCTCGACAATCTTGACGAGGTGATTACTACTATTCGTGAATCACCGGATGCGGCAACAGCTCAGGAGAGGCTCATGGTGCGCTTTGGTCTGTCTGAACTACAGTCGAAAGCGATTCTTGAGATGCGCCTCCAGCGTCTGACCGGTATGGAACGCAAGAAGATTGATCAGGAATACATTGAGGTACTTGCACTGATTGAGGAGCTGCGGTTTATTCTCGGCAGTCCAGAGAAACAGTTGGAGATTATCCGCGAGGAGCTGCTGAAAGTCCGGGAGGTTTACGGTGATGCCCGTCGCACCGAAATTGTGCCTCAGGAGGGGGATTTCTCTATTGAAGACATGATTGCACAGGAAGATGTCGTCATCACCATTACGCACGACGGCTTTATCAAGCGTTTTCCGGTTTCCGGATACCGCCGTCAGGCTCGGGGCGGTAAAGGTGTGACGGGAGCACAGGCAAAACATGACGATTTTGTTGAACACATGTTTATCGCCTCAACACACAACTATATCCTCTTCTTTACCAGCAGAGGTCGTTGCCACTGGCTCAAAGTCTACGAAATCCCTGAAGCGGGCCGTGCTGCAAGGGGTCGGGCTCTGGCGAATATCATGGAGTTGCAGCCGGGCGAAAAAATCAGGGCCTACATCAATATCCGGAACTTTGATGAACCGGGTTACATCGTCATGGCAACGACTAACGGTATCGTGAAAAAAACTTCACTTGAAGAATTTTCTCACCCAAGAAAGAACGGTATTGCCGCTATTACGATTGAGGAGCATGATGAACTGCTTGATGCCCGTCTGACTGATGGCGAGCATCAGATCATTCTTGCCAAGAGTTCCGGGTATGTTGTACGTTTTCCTGAGGCTGAAATTCGTCCGATGGGCAGAACCGCCATGGGCGTGAAAGGAATTACACTTGACGATGGAGAGAAATGTATTTCAATGGTGACAACCAAGCGTTTTGATACTGCGCTGCTTGCCGTTACCGACAATGGCTTTGGCAAGCGAAGCAGGGTTGAGGATTACCGTCTGACGCGGCGCGGCGCACGAGGGGTGATTACACTCAAGGCTCATGAAAAGATTGGGGCGCTTGTCGGCTTGCTTGATGTTAATGACGATGATGATCTGATTCTCATTACGACCAACGGCATTGTGAATCGTCAGCATGTTTCCGATATCCGGTTGACAGGACGGAACACTTCCGGGGTAAGGCTCGTCAGGCTTATGGCTGGAGATATGATTTCTGCCCTTGCAAGAGTTCCCAAGAGTGATGAGGATGGAGATGTGGAATTCCCTGTCGAAGATCCTGATGGCCAGATTGATCTTTTTGTATAGTTAACGTAACCAATAGACCAACGGAGGAACTATGGAACAGAAACATCCTTATGTCATCAAGGAGCAGCCGGGAACAAAGTATTACTGTGCGTGCGGTAAATCGCAGAATCTGCCATACTGTGACGGGGCTCATAAAGGCAGCAATTTTCATCCATGGAAGGTTGAAGTCAATGAAGAAAAAACTGTAGCAATATGCAGTTGCAGCAGATCAGCAAAACTTCCGTTTTGTGATGGAGCCCACAAGTTACAGGAGTAACCAAAGCGTTTTTTTACCAATTCAACAACGACGAACGATGTCATGGCTCGACCGAAAAATGTGAAATATATTTTTGTGACCGGCGGGGTAATTTCCTCGCTTGGTAAAGGGATTCTGTCTGCCTCTCTCGGTATGCTGCTCAAGTCGCGTGGCTTGAAGGTGGCCATACAGAAATATGATCCCTATATCAATGTTGATCCCGGCACAATGTCTCCCTATCAACATGGAGAGGTTTATGTTACTGATGACGGGGCTGAAACTGATCTTGATCTTGGTCACTACGAACGTTTTCTTGATGAGTCAACGTCCCAGACCTCTAACTTGACTATGGGCCGGGTCTATAAATCGGTCATAGACAAGGAGCGCAGTGGAGATTATCTTGGTGCTACCGTGCAGGTTGTGCCGCATGTGATTGATGAAATCAAGGACCGCATGGCCGAGCAGGCCAAAAACGGCAACCTTGATGTGCTTATCACCGAGATTGGTGGTACAATCGGTGATATTGAATCACTGCCTTTTCTTGAGGCTATGAGGCAACTGAAGCTTGAAATGGGCGACAGTAATCTGCTGAACATCCATCTTACCTTTGTCCCTTATATCAAGGCAGCAAGCGAACTGAAAACAAAGCCTACCCAGCACAGCGTGAAAATGCTGCTTGGTGTTGGCATTCAGCCTGATATTCTGGTTTGTCGCAGTGAAAAGCAGCTCTCTCGCGATATCAAGAACAAAGTTGGCCATTTCTGCAATCTCAATGAGTTTGATGTGATAGGCCTGAGCGACTGCGCAACCATTTACGAGGTGCCGCTTATGCTCCTCCAGGAAAAGCTCGACCTGCGCGTTCTTAAAAAGCTTGGTTTAAAGAGATACAAGGAGCCGGATCTCAATTACTGGCGTGATTTCTGCAACAAGGTCAAATTTCCGCAAGATGGTGAGGTGACTATCGGTATCTGCGGAAAGTACACCGAATATCCTGATGCCTACAAGTCCATTATTGAATCATTTATTCATGCCGGCGCAAGCAACAATGTCAAGGTGAACGTCAAGCTGCTCAGAGCGGAGGATGCAGAGTTGAGCGCCTTCGATTTTGCTGCGGAACTGGAAGGGGTTAACGGTATTCTTGTGGCACCGGGCTTCGGAGATCGGGGTATTGAGGGTAAAATAAAATATATACAGTATGCGAGGGAACAGAACATTC